>NZ_JBIALS010000020.1:0-50487 GCF_042873655.1 Streptomyces sp. NPDC004609
CTCGAAGAACGCCTCCTGCCCAGCAGAGGCGAAGAGGCTTCTCCGCACTTCGCTCCGACGAGTGGAGCCTGAGCGCAGAGCCGCGCCCGGGGGGGCCCCGGGGGGGGGGGGGGGGGGGGGGGGGGGGGCGGGCCCCGCCCCCCCCCCGGCCCCCCGGGGCGGGGGGGGGGGGCGGCGGGGGGGGGGGCGGGGGCGCGGGGGGCGGGGGGGGGGGGGGGGGGGGGGCGGCCCGGGCCCCCCCCCCCCCCCCCCCCCCCCCCCCCCCCCCCCCCCCCCGCGGCCGTGTCCTCAAACGCCGGACGGGCTGAGAAGGCAACCCGCCCCCGGAGACTTCCGGCCCCACCGGCCATCCGTACACAAGGAGCCCGCGGACACATCCAGCCCCGCCGGCGATGGAGGCGCGGGGACCGGGGCAGAGCCCGGCAACCACGCGCACCGAACAAGAACCCGCACGCACCAGCCCGGCCGGCGAGTGAGGCGCGCACGGCCCCGGGCCGCGAAGGCCCGGGGGAAGGAGGGCGCGGCCCCGCCCGGATGTGGCGGCGGGGCTCCGGAGGCCGGTGGGATCAGATCGCGTCGGCCAGCGACAGCGAATGCAGCTTGTCCGGCGGCCCCGGACGTGCGTAGTACCACCCCTGAGCCGTATCGCAGCCCAGCTCCCGCAGCTGGTCCGCCTGGACCCCCGTCTCCACCCCCTCCACGGTGACCGCGAGTTCCAGGCTATGGGCCAGGGACACGATCCCCTCGACGATCTTCAGGTCGACGGGGTCCACCGGCGCGTGCTGCATGCCCTTGGTGAAGGAGCGGTCCAGCTTCAGCACGCTGACCGGCAGCCGCCGGAGGTTCGCGAGATTGGAGTACCCCGTGCCGAAGTCGTCGAGCGCGATGTCCACCCCCAGCTCGGCGAGCTGCCGCAGCGGCCGGAGCAGCCCCTCGTCCGCGCCGATGAGCGCGGATTCGGTGACCTCCAGGCACAAAGCCCCGGGTTCGAGGCCCGCGCGTTCCAGTACGGCGACCGTGTCGGTGACGAGGCCGGGGTGCTGGAGCTGGGTCGGCGAGAGGTTCACATTGATCCGCAGGGGGACGCCCTCGGTGCGGTGCTCCTGCCAGTACCGTGCCTGCCGTACGGCCTCCTGGAGCACCCAGCGGCCCAGCGGCACGATCAGCCCGGTGTGCTCGGCGAGCGGAATGAACTGGTCCGGACCGAGGACACCGTGCTGCGGGTGCGACCACCGCACCAGCGCCTCCGCGCCGTGGACCGTTCCGTCACCCATGTGGATCAGGGGCTGGTACTCGATGAAGAACTCACCGCGCTCCAGCGCCGCGGGCAGCGCGGTCGTCAGCCCGTGCCGGGTGATGGCCCGCGCGTCGAGCTCCGGGTCGGCCAGCTCGTAGCGGTTGCCGCCCGCCGACTTGGCCCGGTACATCGTGATGTCGGCGCTGCGCAGCACCTCCGCGGTGGTGCGTCCGCGTGCGGGACCCTCGACGATGCCGATGGAGCCGCGGACCGTGAACTCGCGTCCGTCGACCCGGATCGGCGCGCCGAGCGCGGAGAGTATGCGGGAGGCCAGCTCGCCGACCTCGTACTCCGTGTCGGGCCCGGTGGTCAGCGCCACGAACTCGTCGCCGCCGAGGCGCGCCACCATCTCCCCCGGCGCGGTGGCGCAGCTCTGGAGCCGGTCCGCGACCTCGACGAGCAGCCGGTCGCCGGTGGCGTGTCCGAGGCTGTCGTTGATGGCCTTGAAGCCGTCGAGGTCGAGATAGCAGAGCCCGAAGCGGGCGTCGCCGCCCGCGGTGAGCGCCTTCTCCAGCCGTTCGAAGAACAGTGTCCGGTTCGGCAGCCCGGTGAGCGCGTCGTGCGTCGCCTCGTAGCGCAGGCGCAGGTTGAGGAGCCGTCTCTCGGTGGTGTCCTCCAGCAGTGCCAGCAGGTACTGCGGCCGGCCCTCCGGGTCCCGCAGCAGGGACATCGTCAGATTGGTCCACAGGACGGTGCCGTCATGGCGGAAGAACGGCTTCTCGACCCGGAAGTGCTCACGTTCGCCCCGGATGAGCTCACGGTAGAGCTGTCCGATGTGGGGCCGGTCCTCCGGATGGGCCCATTCGGTGATCCGCTTGGCCCGCACATGATGTTCGAGCCCGCCGAACATCCGGGTCAGTGTCTCGTTCACCTCCAGGACGTTGCCCCCGAGATCGGCGATCCCTATGCCGATCGCGGCCCCCTCGAAGACGGCGCGCAGCCGCGTCTCGGTGGCGTGCAGGGCGTGCACGGCGTCGGTGCGGGCCTGGAGCGAGGAGCGCGCTATGGCCTCCTGCTCGGCGAGCGTACGGTCCCGCAGCCCCTGGGCGAAGCCCGCGGCGACCGCGTGCTGGAGCCGGGAACAGCGGGCGCGGCTCTCCTCGACGGCCAGGTCGGCCGCCCCGGCGTCGCCGCAGTACAGCACCAGATAGGAGTCGATGACACCGAGGGTGCGGGTGAGCGCCTCGGGGTCGGTGCAGTGCGCCTCGACGAGCGCGGCACCGATCCGCTGCGCCGCCTGCGGGTCGAAGGGGCGCGCGTGCAGTGACTCGCTCAACTGCCGGGCCAGCGGCAGCAGATGCTCCTCGACCTCGGAACGGGTCAGGGAGGTCGCCGTCACGGGAAAGACAGCACGGCTCCAGATGGTCGCGAAACGGCGGAGTCTGTCCTCAAGACCGTCCGGGTCCGCCGTGGGACCCGATGCCTGCGACGGCGCCATCACGCCCTGCGCCCCACCCCTGCGAAGCCTGAGAAGGCATATGGGTCCTCCTGCTCGGCTGGGGTGTCCGGCCGCCAGTGCGGCATGGACACCAGTCCGGGCTCGACCATCTCGTACCCCTCGAAGAACCGAGCAATTTGCTCATGTGAACGCATGATCAACGGATTGCGGATGTCACGGTAGACGCCGACCGCGTCCGCCGTCTGCTCCTGCGACACCGGCACGCCGTCGTAGGCGGCGTGGGTGATGACGATCAGACTTCCCGGCGCGAGGGCATCCCGCAGTTCCCCCACCGCGCCGTAGGGGTCGTCCGAGTCCTCGACAAAGTGGAGCACGGCAACCAGCAGGAGCGCCACCGGCTGCCGGAGATCGAGGAGTTCGCCGACCTCCGGGCTCTCCAGGATGTGCCGGGGTTTGCGCAGGTCGGCGGCGAAAACGGCCGTCTGCGGGTACGTTTCGAGCACGGCCCGGCCGTGGGCGACCGCTACCGGATCGTGATCGACGTAGACAACTCGGCAGCGGGCGTTCGCCTTCTGCGCCACCTCGTGGACATTTCCGAATGTCGGAATTCCCGACCCGATGTCCAGGAACTGGGTGACTCCGCGCTCCACCGCGTAATTCACCGCACGGCGCATGAACGCCCGGTTGGCCTGCATGATCTTCGGCAGTCCCGGCATGAACCGCATCGCCCTGCGGGCGGCTTCCCGGTCGACCTCGAAATTGTGCGAACCGCCCAAATAGTAGTCGTACATGCGGGACACGCTCGGCACCGATATGTCGATGCCGGGCGGGGCCCAGGCGGGACGCTCCATCGATGTCTCCAAGTCGCCACGGAGTAAGTCCGGCCATGTGCATGGCCAGTGTTCGAGCCGAGGCTACTGATCGCCCGCCAATTGGGCGAGCCCAAGCGGAAATTCGCGGTCCGTTCTTGGTCACAGAACTCCGGCACGGCAACCGGCCCGCCGTCACGCGGGGGACGTGAGGCGGGCCGGCCGGGCCGGAGTCGCGGCGAGGGGACTACTTGGGCGCTCCGACCGGCTTGCCCTGCGGGTTTACCGCGAACCAGGTGCCGCCGACTCCCTGGCCATTGGTGTCTCCGGCCTTGGCGTCGCCCGCGAAGGTGTAGAGCGGCCAGCAGTCGATGGTCTGCTGCTTGATTCCATCGGGACGGTTGAAGGTGACAAATCCCTTCTTCAGGATTCCCTTGGTGTCGTTCTTGTCGACGGGGGCGACAACCGGCCACTTCTTGAGGCAGTCACCCGTGCAGGCCGTCTTCATCGGCCAGGCCGAGTCCTTCATGAAGCGGTAGACGGTCCTGCCGTTCCTGTCGACGACGATCTCACCGAGCTTGGGGTCCTGACGGGTGGAGAGCCCCGCCTGATCGGCGGGCTGCCCGCCGGCGTCGCCCCCGCCACCGCCGGTGCCGTAGCCGTCCGAGCCCGCCCCGCCGCCCGCGCCGCCACCGGCCTTCTTGCCGTCGGGGGCGGCGGCGAACCAGGTGCCGCCGACTCCCTGGCCCTTGGCGTCCCCGGCCTTGGTGTCCTTGGCGAAGCGGTACATCGGCCAGCCGCCGATGGTCAGCTGCTTGCTGCCGTCGGACCGGGTGACCTCGCCGATCAGCGAGGCGTCGATGCCGGGCGCGGCCGAGGCGCCGCCCGCGGCGACAACCGGCCACGCCTTCGCGCAGTCGCCATCGCAATTCGACTTCGGCGGTGAGGCGGTGTCCTTGTCGAAGCGGTAGAGCGTGAGACCCGCGCTGTCGGTGACGACCTTGCCGAGGTCCGGACTGTTCCACACCGCCAGCTGGCCGGCCGGCTTGGCGGCCGCTCCCTGGGCGCTGGCGCCTCCCGATCCGTAATCCCCGTAGCCGCCGTTTCCGGGCTGGGCCTGGTTCGCGGCACCGACGGACTGACCGTTCGTGTTCTCCTTGCCCTTGTCCTGACCGCACGCCGTCGTCAGCGCGAGTACGGCCGCCGCAGTCACCGCGAGCGAGGCGTTCCGCCAGGTGTTCATGTCCACTCCCGTAGTTCATCCAGCCTGATGCGACGCCTTGGGTGCGCCGTTCATGGCCCTAGGTACGGACACGGGACGGCGATGTGTTCAACGCGGTCGGAAATTTCTTCGCCACCCGTCCGGGGTCCTCCGCCGGCGAGCCCGGGCCCCTCGGTACGGACCCGCCCGGACCAGGGGGAACGCGGTCCCGGCGGCCATCGCGGGCGGGACGCGCGTCCGGCGTCGGCGGGGGGGACACGCCGGCCGTGTCCTCCGGCCGGGCTACGACTATGACCCATTCGCCCGGCAGAGACCGCGGGAGAGAAAAGGGGCTTTTGGCGTTTCGGTCATCGAGGGGCATTGCCTGCCTTGTGGAAACAGGTACCGCGGTGGCACGGTCACATCGAACGCCTTCCCCACGGTCCGGCTCTCCGAAGGCCGCGACAACCGCGACAACAGAAACAGCCCGGACAACCGGAACAACAACGGCCCGGACAACCGGAATAGCGGCGTCGGGCATGGGCGGTGGAGAGCCGTCGCCGCACGGTCGGCGCGATTGTCTGACCGGACGGACCTCCGGCCGGGTGGCGCTCGGCGGTCTCGGGGGTTCCCTCGGCCCGACATCCGCGGAGACGGCCGTCGGCGCCGCGATAACGAACCATCACCGAGTACACCACTCCTCGCATTTCGGCACCGGTCCACCCCGGTGATCCCGCCGGCCCCCGACACGCCGCCGACGCCTGACGGAGCCGCAGGTCACGGACCGTCAGAAGTTCTGTCCGACCCGATGACACGGATGGATCACGCCGGGTGGCCGCCGCCACCCGTTCGCCCTTCCCTCCTCGCCACTCCCGCCGCGCTCACTTAGCGTGTCCGTAGACGTCTGAAAAGATGACAAAGGGGAGAATCCATGGGCGAGGACGACAACGGCCCGGAGTCGAGGATGCGCTCGCCCTGGGGCGTACTGGCCCTCGTGATGCTCACGGGTATCGCGCTGATGAAAGACGGGGTGGATGTCGCCCTGGGCCCGCCGCAGCCCGCCGCTGCCGCCTCACTCAGCCGTCCCGACAGGGAGACCCTCGCACCTCTCGCCACCCCCCGGTCCCTGGACTTCGCACCGGCCGAACGGGTGCGGATCCCCTCGATCAGGGTCGACGCCCCGGTCATGAACGTCGGGCTCGATCCCGACGGCTGGATCGAGGCACCGCCGGCCGGGAATCCCCATATCGCCGGCTGGTACCAGAACGGCATCTCCCCCGGCCAGCGCGGCACCGCCGTGCTCGTCGGGCATGTCGGCAATCGCTCGGGGCCCGCCGTCTTCCACGGTCTCGGCTCCATCGAGAGGGGCCGGCTGATCGAGGTGCCGAGGCTCGACGGCAAGACCGCGGTGTTCGAGGTGTACGGGGTCGAGGTGTACCACAAGGACGAATTCCCCGGCGCCAGGGTCTACGGGGACACCGGCTACCCCGAACTGCGCGTGATCACCTGCGGTGGCGGCTGCTCCCGGGACGACGGCCACGACGGGAACGTGGTCGTCTTCGCCCGGATGATCACGTCGCGCTGACCGGCGGCGAGCCGTGCGGCCTCCCCGGCACGGCTCGCGCCGGTGTTCCCTGGCGCGGCTCCCGGGGGTTTCCCCGGCGCGACGTTCTCCCAAGGGGCTCCGGCACCGGTGGCCGTACGGGGTGGCGGTATGGGGTGGCGGCACGGGTGGCGCCGGCCCGGGTGGCTCGGGAGCCAGCCGCGCCCGAGCGACCGGCTGACTCGCCGCCGGGCACACCGCCGGGAACGGGCACGCTCAGCGGGACGGGACCGTGATCCGGTACCCCGCGTCCAGCAGCTTCGGCAGATAGCTCCGCAGGGCCGCCACGCTCTGCGAACGGTTGCCGCCCGCGTCGTGCGACAGCACCACCACACCCGGCCCCGCGCCCTCCACCACCCGGCGCACGATCGTCCCGGTGCCCGGCTCGGTCCAGTCGAGGGTGTCGATCGTCCAGGCCAGCGGCTCCATCCCCAGCTCCGCGCCGATCTCGAACGAGAGCCTGTTCCAGGCGCCGAAGGGGGCCCGGTACCACAGGGGCGCCTCCCCCAGCACCTTCTCGATCATCTCGCTCGTACGGCCCAGCTCACTGCGGATCCCGGACGGCGGGAGCTTGGGGATCAGCGGGTGCGACCAGGAGTGGTTGCCGATCACATGGCCGTCGTCGGCCATCTCCCGCAACAGGCCCCGGCTCGCGGCCGCCATCCCGCCGCAGACGAAGAACATCGCGGGCACGCCGTAGCGGCGCAGGACGCTCAGGATGTCCGGCGTGTAGCGGGGGTCGGGTCCGTCGTCGAAGGTCAGCACCATCGTCCTGCCGGTCTCCGGAAGCCGCAGGAAGGGGTGCCTGCGTACGGGCGGCAGAGCCCGGCGCGCCTTCGCCGGCTGGTGGCCCGTCATGGGCAGCAGCCGGTAGGACGACGACTTCAGCGGTGGGGTCCCGGCGATCTGGGGGCCGCTCACCGGACGGACACCGCCCGCGGAGCCCGCCGCGCCGCCGCCGGACCGGGGAGGGGCGGCCTCCCCGCCCGGGGTCACATCGGTCACGAGCAGCCCCGCGGTGGCGAACGCGCCGAGTCCGGCGGCGATACGGAGAACCGACCGGCGGTCCGGGGGCGTCTGATCCTTCTTCATGACCAACTGCTCGCACGGTCAAGGGGCCGGATCCGACACCAACACGCCCGTGCGGACGAAAACACCCGATGGGAGCAGTCGAACACGCGGGCGGCTCCTCTGGTGTTCCCCTGCCGCGGATTCCCCCGGGGCCCCACACACGGCAGACCTCCACGGCAGACCCCCGGCACGGCCGGCGTCCGGGCCCGCCGGCGTCCCCGCGCGGGCCGGGCGTCAGGTGCGGCGGACCAGCGGGAAGGGGAGGGTCTCGCGGATCGTCAGCCCGGTGAGGAACATGACCAGCCGGTCGACCCCGATACCGAGCCCGCCCGTCGGCGGCATCGCGTACTCCAGCGCGTCCAGGAAGTCCTCGTCGACCTCCATCGCCTCCGGGTCGCCGCCCGCGGCGAGCAGTGACTGCGCCATTAGCCTGCGCCGCTGCTCGACGGGGTCGGTCAGCTCCGAGTAGGCGGTGCCGAGTTCCGTACCGAAGGCTACGAGGTCCCAGCGTTCGGCCAGCCTCGGGTCGTCGCGGTGCTGGCGGGTCAGCGGGGAGACGTCGGTCGGGAAGTCCTTGTAGAAGGTGGGCGGCCCGGTGCGTTCCTCGACCAGCCGCTCGTACATTTCGAGGACCACGTCACCGCGGGTGTCGTCGGGGGTGTGCGGCACGCCCGACGAGTCGCAGAGGCGGCGCAGCTCGGCCTCCCCCGTGTCGGGATCGATCTCCTCGCCGAGCGCCTCGGACACCGCTCCGTAGACCGTCTTCACCGGCCAGGGCCCGGAGATGTCGTGGGCGACGAGCTTCCCGTCGGGTCCCGCCCTGTGCGCGAGGGGCGAGCCGAAGGCGGCGGTGGCGGCACCCTGGATCAGTTCACGGGTGAGATCGAGCATGACGTGGTAGTCGGCGTACGCCTGGTACGCCTCCAGCATCGTGAACTCGGGGTTGTGCTTGGAGGAGACACCCTCGTTGCGGAAGGTGCGGCCCAGCTCGAAGACCTTCTCCATGCCCCCGACGCACAGCCGCTTGAGATACAGCTCGGGCGCGATCCGCAGATACAGGTCGAGGTCGTAGGCGTTGATGTGGGTGGTGAACGGCCGGGCGTTGGCGCCGCCGTGGATCTGCTGCAGCATCGGGGTCTCGACCTCCAGATAGCCGCGGTCGAGCAGGCCCTGCCGCAGCGCCTGGACCACCGTGGAGCGGCGGCGTACGACCTCGCGGGCGTCCGGGCCCGCGACCAGGTCCAGATAGCGGCGGCGCACCCGGGCCTCGGGGTCGGCGAGCCCGTGCCGTTGGTCGGGCAGGGGCCGCAGGCATTTGCCGGTGAGGTGCCAGCCGGTGACGAACACCGACGGCTCGCCCTTGTCGCTGACGCCGACGGTGCCGGTGGCGTCGATGTGGTCGCCGAGGTCGACGTCGTCGGTGAAGCCCTTCAGCACCGCGGGTCCGCAGCGGTCCCTGGTGAGGGCGACCTGGAGGTCCCCGGACCAGTCGCGCAGGACGGCGAAGACGACACCGCCGAAGTCGCGTACGGCCATCACCCGGCCGGCGACCGTCACCGTCCGCCCGCTGTGCTCGGCATGGCTGTCGCGGATCTCGGCGAGGGTGGCGGTGCGCCGGACGGTCGCCACGGGGTACGGGTCGACACCGGCCTCGCGCAGCCGTGCCAGTTTCCGGTGGCGGACGCGGACCTGCTCGGGCGGCTGGCGCCGCACCGCCTCCGCCGGTGAGCCGGGTCCGGCGAGCCCGAGCATGTCGATGGACGGGAGGCCTTCGGTACTGACGGGTGTGGTGAGCCCCCGGGGGCGTCCCCTGCCCCACAGGGTGCGCAGGCTCGGCACGGAGACGAAGCCCTCGGCGATCCCGGAGGCGAGTCCGACGCGGGCCAGCGAGCCCGCGTCCCCGTAGCAGAGGAAGCGCGGGTACCACTCGGGCTGGTACTTCACGTTCGACCGGTACAGGGCCTCCAGCTGCCACCACCGGGAGAAGAAGAGCAGCAGGCCGCGCCACATCCGCAGGACGGGACCCGCGCCGATCCGGGCGCCTTCCTCGAAGGCGGAGCGGAAGACGGCGAAGTTGAGGGAGATCCGGCGTACGCCGAGCCGGCCGGCCTGGGCGCAGAGCTCGGCGACCATGAACTCCATGATGCCGTTGGGCGCGGCGCGGTCGCGGCGCATCACGTCGAGGGAGATGCCGTCCCTGCCCCAGGGGACGAAGGAGAGCAGCGCCTCCAGCCGTCCGTCGCCGCCGAACGCCTCGACGAGCAGGCAGTCGCCGTCGGCGGGGTCGCCGAGGCGGTCGAGCGCCATGGAGAAGCCCCGTTCGGTCTCGGTGTCGCGCCAGGTGTCCGCCCGCTCGACGACGGTCCGCATCTCGTCGTCGGTCAGGGCGGAGTGGCGGCGTACCCGGACGGTGGCGCCGGTCCGGCGCACCCGGTTCACCGCCTGCCGGGTGACTCTCATGTCACGGCCGTCGAGATCGAAGCGGGCGACGTTCACGATCGCCTCGTCGCCGAGCTGGATGGCGCCGAGCCCGGAGCGGGCGTAGGCCTTGGCGCCCTCCTCGGAGGCGCCCATCACCGCCGGGGCCCAGGCGTAGCGCCGGGCGACGTCCAGCCAGGCCGTGATGGCCGGTCCCCAGGCCTCCCGGTCGCCCACGGGGTCACCGCTGGCGAGGGCGACTCCGGCCTCGACGCGGTAGGTGACCGCCGCCTTGCCGCTGGGCGAGAAGACGACGGCCTTGTCCCGGCGGGTGGCGAAGTAGCCGAGCGAGTCGTGTGAGCCGTACGCGCCGAGCAGGGCGCGGATACGGGCCTCCTCGTCGCCGTGGAGCGCGGCTTCCATGCGCTGGGAGCGGAAGAGGGTCGCGGCGGCGGCGAGCAGCGCGATCGCGCCGAACAGTCCGAGGAGGAAGAAGAGGAAGCGGGACGGCCGGCCGTCGAACTCGTCGGTGGACACCAGCCCGCCGAGGACCCGGTTGGCCGCCCACAGCAGCCGCTGCGACTGCGGCAGGCCGCCGGGGAACAGCTCGACCAGTCCCCATCCGGCGAGGATTCCCAGGGTGAGCCCGGTCATGAGGACGAGCAGGGCCCGCCAGAAGGCGCCGTGCCTGGTCCGGGCGTAGAACTCGCGGCGCGCGACCACCAGCACGGTCAGCGCGATCGCGCACAGTGCCAGATTGGCGGCCCAGGTCCACTCCACGACGAGGACCATCAGCAGGATGTCGGCGAGCAGCAGCAGGGACAGATAGACGACCACCAGCCACCAGGCCGTCTTCTTGCGGGCGCCGACGGCGGCGGCGAGCAGCAGCAGGAAGACGGCGTAGGCGAGGTTCGCGCTGACGGGTACGACGACGACGTCCAGGAAGCGTGTGATCGGGCGCAGCAGGTACCGCAGGGGTGGGATCAGCGCGATGGCCGCGCAGTACACGCCGAGCAGAGCGAAGATCATCGCGAATGCGCCGGGCACCCTGCTCATCGAAGGGCGGCGGACCGAAGCGGTCTCCTTCACGGTGACGCTCATGAACAGACTCTATGGAAGCGGCCGACGGGCCGCCTCTCGGACCGGTTAGCCTCGATGGTGTGACCGATCGACAGACCCCTCAGTTCGAGCGCGGCACCGACGGGCCGAAGGTCATCGTCGCCGGTGTCGACGGCTCCGACTCGTCGCTGCGGGCGGTCGCGTACGCGAGCGGTCTCGCCCGCAGGCAGAACGCGCTGCTCGCGATCGTGTACATCCAGCCGGTGATGCCCGCGGGGGCGGCGCTGGGAGCACCCGTCGCGGACACGACCGGCGAGATCGCGGAGGGCCTGGTGGCGGAGATCCGGTCCGCGACCGAGCGGGTACGGGGTATCTGGGACGTCCGCTGGGAGTTCCACACGTTCCCCGGTGATCCGTACGGCGGCCTGGTGAGCGCGGCGGACGAGCTGAAGGCGGACGCGGTGGTGGTGGGTCTGTCGGAGTCGGCGGGTCACCGCTTCATCGGCTCGGTGGCGGTCCGCCTGGTGAGGACGGGCCACTGGCCCGTCACCGTGGTCCCCTGACACCTGACACCTGACCCCTGACCCTGGGATCTCCCGGCCGTGCGGACGTGCTCCGCCGGCCCCCGGCCTTCCGACGCGAATCCGGCCCGGCGGCGATCGAGACGCGGGCCCGGTGACCGGCAGCCCCGCCGACGCCTGTGGCACGGGACCCGCGGGACGGGAGGCAGGCGGTTCAGCCCGGCCGGCGTTCGAGGCCCGGGGACTGGGGGGCGGCGCCCCCGGCGAGGCCGCACGCCCGGGCAGGGCCGGTCACACCGGGCGTGCCCGAGGACGAACACGGACACAGCGAGCCGCGCCCGACAGGTGGCCCCATCAGACCGCGCCCGAGGACGAGCGCCGACACACCGGGCCGCGCCCGGAGACGGGCGGCCCCACCGGGCCGCGCCCGGAGACGGGCATCGCGGCCCGGAGCGTCAACGGCCCATCGTGAGGCCGTCCTTCGCCGCGCCCCGGGCGAGCACCGCCTCACTGATGTCCTCCTGGGCCTCGCGGTACTCCTCGGGAGCCCCCTCCTCCGTCAGCGCGCCCGGCAGGTTGACCACCCGGCCCGCCTCGATGTCCATCATCTGCGGTACGAACTCCGCCTTGGTCACCTGCCACCGCGCTCCCGCCTTCGCCGGAGGCGAGAAGGTGAAGCGGCCGATGGAGCCCTGGTTGCCGCGCGGGTCGAAGCGGCCGGAGTAGTTGACCATCGTGCCGGCGATCTGGGCGCCCATGCCGTAGACGACCCAGGTGCCGTTGACCTTCTCGTACGCCTGGGGGACACGCGCATGGGTGCCGGTGATCAGGTCGATGTCGGGGCGTCCCGCCGTCGTGGACGCGGTCAGGCTCTTCGCGAGGCCGAGCTGCCGTTCGTCGGGGTCGGTCTGCCATTCCGTGCCCCAGTGGAGGCTGATGACGACCACATCGGCACCGGCCTTCCGGGCGGCGCGGGCGTCCGCGACGATCTTCTTCTCGTCGATGAGGGCGACGGCCCAGGGCCGTCCGTCGGGCAGCGGGGAGCCGTTGGTTCCGTAGGTGTAGGCCAGTTGCGCGACCCTCGCGGTGCCCGCCTTCAGCCAGGCGGGGGTGGCCGCCTCCTCGGCCGTACGGGCGGAGCCGCTGTGCCGGATGCCCGCCGTGTCCAGTGCGTCGAGAGTGCGCTCGATCCCGTCCGCGCCGTCGTCCAGGGAGTGGTTGGAGGCGGTGGAGCAGGCGTCGTAGCCGGTGGCGGCGAGGCCCCGGGCGACCTGCGGCGGTGAGGTGAAGGTGGGGTAGCCCCGGTAGTCGCCCTCCTCCCCGTACACGGTCTCCATATGGCAGATCGCCAGATCCGCCTCGGCGACGATCGACCGGACACCCGCGAGCATCGGCCGGAAGTCGTAGCCGTCGCCCCGGGAGTCCTCCCTCGCCCGGCGGATGACCGAGTCGTGCGGCAGGACGTCGCCGCTGGCGACCAGGGTGAATCCGCGCTCCGGGGCGCTTTCGCCCGTGGCCGTGGACCCGGAGGGCCCGGACGGGCGCGGGGACTGAGCGGCCGGGCCGCCGCCGGGCCCGGCACACGCGGCGACCGCCCCGAGCAGCAGGGCGGCGGCGACGGCGGTCCCGTGGCGCGAGCGCCGTCCCATGAGCGGCCACCAACCCATCCAAAGAGAATTTGATATGCCAATCCGAATGCACAGGGAGAGTGGTGCGGAGTCAAGCGACACGGCCGCCGGATCGCCGCAACGGGCCGGAAGATGACCCGAAAGGCCCTGAAACGAGCCGGAGTGAATCCGAGGCGGCGCGAACGGACGGGGACGGGTCCAAGCGGGCGCGAACGAACGCGAACAGAAGCGAACGGACGCACAACGAACATCGGGCGGCCCCGGCCGGACCGGGTGGACCGCAAACAGACCCGGCCGATCGAACCTCGGTCAGGGCCGGTCGCTCACCGGACGCACGGCGCCCGCGGTCACCGGACGGGACCGTTCGGATCGTTCGCCGTCCAAGGGCCCGTTTCCCCGGCCGCCCGGATCCGGCCACCCGCTCGTCGCACCACTCGCCGCTCGGAGCGACCGCTTGCCGAGGACCGGGGCGAGCCGACTGTCACCCGGCTTCCGGATGGGTTCGTATACGCCCCACAGCCCCCCGCAGCACAGCGACCCGATCCCCAGTGACCCGTACCCGCCATCCACGACTCCGCGCGAAAGGGTGTTGGCCATGCCGACGGCGACCGTGACCGCTTCCTCGACCACCGACGAGCGGGCCATCGCGGACCTGCAACGCGAACACGGCCCCGCGCTGCTGAGCTTCCTCCAGGGCCTGACCTACGGGGACCAGCAGCGCGCCGAGGATCTGCTCCAGGAGACGCTCGTACGCGCCTGGCAGCACCCCGAGGCGTTCGCCGCCCCGTACGAGTCGATGCGGCCCTGGCTCTTCACCGTCGGCCGCCGCCTCGCGATCGACGCCCGCCGCTCCCGGCTCGCCCGGCCCACCGAGATCGGGGACAGCGTGCTCGCCACCACCCCCGACCCCTCGGACATCACCGAGACGGCGGTCGCGGCGCTGGATGTGCGCGCGGCGGTCGGGTCGCTGAGCCCCGACCACCGGGCGGTGCTGGACCGGCTCTACTTCCAGGGGCTGAGCGTGAACGAGGCGGCGCGGTCCCTCGGCATACCTCCCGGCACGGTCAAGTCCCGCTCGTACTACGCGCTGCGTGCCCTCGCCCGCTGTCTCCCCGGCTATGCCCGCCCCCGCCGGGCGGCGGCCTGAGCCACCGGCTCCCTCCCCCGTCACGCCCCACGGCACACGGCCCCTGCTCCTCCCCCGCCCCCAGGGCTGATCACCGGACGATCACGCGCGTCCCGGACGTCCCGCCGGTATCCCCGCCCCCCTGTGGCCACGGCGATCGGGCCGCAGTATGCGAAACGTCACGGTGAAGTTGAGTAAAGACGGGCGCGCGGCCGTGTCACTCGGTGGAGGCTCGTCTCCGAGTCGACACGCAGTCGTCCGGAAGAAGGTGGGAAGGTGCAGCCCGAGAGCACGAACGGCACCAGCGGAGAAGCGCTGGCAATCCCCATGGCGTGGCTCTGCGCCGAGTACATCGCCGACGAGATGCTCCGCACGGGCGCTCTCGTGGAGAACGGCACGCTGGAGTACCGGGCGGGCCGGGAAACACTGGCACTGACCATCTATCTGTGCGACAGCTCCGACGAACTCGCCGGCGCACGGGCGGTGGCCCGGATAGAGGAGTGGCTGAACCTCACCTCGTACGGCCATCCCTGGCCGGAGTGGGTCCGGGAGCGGCTGGCCGCCCGTGAGGAACGCGAGCGCGGACTCGGCGGCAGACCGGACCCGGATCTGGCGCTGGCGAGGGACTCCTGGAGATGGCTGCGGCAGACCGAGCTCCTCGCCGCCGACCTGGGCGACTCCGAACCGTGGCACCCCGCCAACCCGCTGGACATGATCGTGGACGAGGGCGAGCAGATATGGACGCCTGCCTGGCAGATGGGGCTGCCCCTGAGCCATCTGGCGATCCATCTCTTCTGAGCCGCTCCCGCGGCTCTCCTGCCCACGGTGCGGCCGGACTCGCGCGCGGGCCCTGCCCCGGGCCGCCGACCGGCACGGCCGGGGGGCCTGCCCGGACATCACCCGCGAGCCCGCACGGCTGTGCTCCGGTGATCGTGCCCCGGACGGATCGTGATCGATCCGCCCACCCGCGCAGCCGTGACCGTGCGGCCGCGGGCGGCACCCCGGCGATCCGCCCGCCCGGAAGCACCTCGTCGGCAGGCATCGGCCGGGTGTCCGCCGTGATTGTGCGGGACTCACGAGCGCCCTGGCGCCGGAGTGCCTTGCGCGTCCCCCTTCTCCTGCCCATGGTGCGGCCGTCGTGCGGTCGGCAGACCCCGCTCCCCGTGCCGGTGCCCGTTCCCCGTGCGGGGACGTGGCCCGCGGACATCCCCCCGCGCCCGCGCCCGCGCCCCGATCACCCCGGGGGCGACGGGCGGATCAGCAGACCGCGTTCAAGAGCGACCACCACCGCGTGCGTACGGTCGCTGACGTCCAGCTTGGCGAACACCCGCAGGAGATGGGTCTTGACCGTGGCCTCCGCGATGACCAGCCGCCTGCCGATCTCCGCATTGGACAGACCGTCCGCGACACCGCCCAGCACCTCGGCCTCGCGGGCCGTCAGCGGAATCGGGGCGGGCTGCCGCATCCTGGCCACCAGGCGTTCGGCGACCCGGGGGGCGAGCACGGTCTCGCCCCGGGCGGCGGCGCGGATCGCGTCGCTCAGCTGCTCCTGCGTCGTGTCCTTGAGCAGATAGCCGATGGCGCCCGCCTCGACCGCGCGCTCGATCTCGGCGTCGGTGTCGTACGTGGTGAGGATCAGGACCCGGGTCGGCGCGGGCCCGGCCACGATACGGGCGGTGGCGTCGGCCCCGTCCATCACGGGCATCCGGAGGTCCAGCAGCGCCACATCGGGCAGGAGCCGTTCGGTGAGGTCGACGGCCTCGCGGCCGTTGTCGGCCTCCCCGACGATCTCGATGCCGGGATCGGACGCGAGCAGGGCGGCGACCCCCGCGCGCATCACCGTGTGGTCGTCGGCGAGGACGATGCGCAGCACGCGCTCCACCGGACTGTTCGTCGGCATCTCACACCTGCCCGTGGTCGGGAATCACGGCGAGGACGAGCGTCCCGTCGCCGATCGAACTGGTGACGGTGAGCTCGCCGCCGAGTTCGGCCAGGCGCTTGCGCATACCGTCGAGGCCGAACCCCCGGGATTCCTCCACGACGAACCCGCTCCCGTCATCGGTGACTTCGAGTTCGACGCCGTACGAGCGGCGGGCGAGGACCACGCCGACCGTGGAGGCGCCCGCGTGCTTGCGGACGTTGGCGAGCGACTCCTGGAGGCAGCGCAGCAGGGCGATCCGGGTCGGCTGGTCGCAGCTGACCTCCCCCAGTTCCGTGTTCAGCGTGATCCCGGTGTCCTCGGCGAACCGGTCCAGAACGCGGCGCAGGGTCAGCGACACCGGGCCCTGGGTGAGGCCGCCGCGCGGCGCGGAGCCCACGAGCACCCGGGCCTCGGCGAAGTTCTCCCGTGCCGTCTGCTCGATCGACCGCAGTTGCTGCGCGCTCCGCCCGGGATCGGACTCCAGGGCGGTACGGGCGGCCTCGGCCAGGACGACGATCGAGGCGAACCCCTGGGCCAGGGTGTCGTGGATCTCCCGGGCGAGGCGCTCGCGCTCCTCGGTGGCTCCCTGCTCGCGCTGCGCCTTTGCCTCGATCCGGGCCAGGCTTCGCCGCGCGCCGGCGAGTTCGGCCGCCAGTCGGTGGGCGCGGGCCTCGCTCTGCGCCGTCAGCCCCTGGAAGGCGAGGCCGAGCAGGACGCTTCCCGCGAACCCGAGCGGGACGGCGACGACGTTGCCCGAGGTCAGCTCCGCGGCCCAGCCGTCCGGTCCGGCGCGCAGCAGATCCCCCGCCACCACCAGCCCGGCGGCCAGGCCGCTGAAGCCGATCGCGGCGGACGGACCTGTCGCGTAGATCCAGAAGTGCGGCTGGGAGAACACATACAGGGCCGCCCCGCCGCCCATCAGATACGACACCCCGCCCAAGCCCAGGGCGAGGACGTACAGATGGCCGCGCCGCCCGAGCAGCCACTGGCCCGGGAAGAGGGCGGTCAGGGCGTAGCTGAGGCTGATGACGCCCAGCAGCATGAGCACGCCCGCCCTCGTGGCCCCGGGGTCGTCCGCCGTCGCGATGGCCGGCGGCACCAGGCCGCACAGGACCCACAGGACCGCGTTCCAGCGGTGGAGCACGGGCGTTCCCGTCACGGTGCCGTAGCGCGGTCCCTCGTCCATGCCCGTCAGCCTACGGTGACCGTGCGCCGGCGCTCCGGATCCGGGGCGGCCGGGCGGCTTCGGATCCGTGAGGGCCACCAGACTCTGTCGCCGAGGAGCAGCATCAGCGCGGGCAGGATCACGATCCGGATGACGAAGGCGTCGATGATCACCGCCACGGTGAGGCTGAAGCCGATCTGCTTCATCTCGATCAGATGCAGGGCGGCGAAGCTCGCGAACACCGTCACCATCACGAAGGCGGCACTCGTCACCACCCCGGCGGAGCTGCCGATGCCGTCGAGGACCGCCCGCCGGGTCGGGGCACCGTGCCGGACGGTCTCCCTGATCCGGCTGATCACGAACACCTGGTAGTCCATCGACAGGCCGAACAGGATCACGAACAGGAACAGGGGGACCCGGGAGCCGATCGAGCCGGTGGAGGTGAAATCGAGCAGCCCCTCGGCCCAGGTGCCCTGGAAGGTGAGGACGAGCACCCCGAGCGAGGCGGCGGCCGACAGCAGATTGAGCACCACGCCGATCAGACCGAGCACCACGGACCGGAACGCCCACACCGTCATGCCGAAGGTCACCAGCAGCAAGGTGCCGATGATCAGCGGCAGTTTGCGCTTCTGGTGCGCGGGATAGTCGGCGTACCGTGCCACGTCTCCCGTGACCGCGCTCTCCGCGCCGCTCACAGCCCCCACCGTCCCCGGCAGATGGACCGTACGGACCCGGTCGAGCGAGCGCCGGGCCTCGGCGGTACTCACATGGTGCGGCACCGGCAGCTGTACCAGGGTGATCCGGCGGTCCGGGGAGGTCACGGGTGCCCCGGCCCCCGTGGAGGTCCGATCGGCCTGTGCACGGTCGGCGAGTTCGCGCAGCGCGGCCGCCACGTCACCGGCCCGGTCCGGCTCGGCCCGCACGACGACCTGGTGCATGGCCTTCAGTTCCGGGTAGGCCGCGTTCAGCCGGTCGAACGTCTGCATCACGGGGACGGTGCGGGAGTGGGTCTCACGGCCCATGTCGGTGAGACGGAGTCCCAGCAGGGGGGCGGAGAGCGCGAGCAGCGTGAGGGTGCCGGCGGCGAGGGTGGCGGCGGGCCGGCGGGCGACGCCGCGCAGGAGGGCCCCGGTGACACCACCGCCGGTGCGGTCCTTCCGGGGCTTCCCGGCCCCGGGGCGCCGCGCGGGCCGGCCCTCCGCCCGGCGCCGGGCCCGGCGCTCGGCTCGTGCGCCCAGCACGGCGAGCAGCGCGGGCAGTACGGTCAGCGAGCTGACGACGGCGACCAGGGTCACCACGACGGTGCCCGTGGCGATGGACGAGAAGATGACGTCGTCGGCCAGGTAGAGGGTGGCGCCGGAGGCGGCGACGGCGAGCCCGGAGACGACGACGGCCCGCCCCGAGGTGGCCGCGGCCAACTCCACCGCGGCATGCGGGCTGAGCCGGCCGCCTGCGCGCGCCCGTTCCTCCCGCTCGCGCTTGAGATAGAAGAGGGTGTAGTCGACACCGACGGCTAGGCCGATCAGCAGGATCACATTGGTGCCGACCCCGGCGTCCGGGAAGGCGTGCGAGGCCAGCATCGACAGTCCCACGGCCGAGACGATGGAGGTCAGCGCGAGCACCAGCGGCACCACGGCCATGGCGAAGGAGCGGAACACGAGCAGCAGGGTCAGCAGGGTGACCGGCAGCGCGATCATCTCCGTGCGGGCGAGGTCGTCACCGCGCAGCTTGTCGACGCCCTTGCCGATGGACGGGCCGCCGACCTCCTCCACCCGCACCCTGGGGTGGGCCTTCTGCACCTCGGCGGTTCGGGCCAGCAGCGGATCGACATGCTTCTTTCCGTCGAGCTCGGGCCCCTTCATCGTCACGTCGATCCGCAGGGCCGTTCCGTCCCGCGACGGGACGGGGGAGCCCACGGAGCGGACTTCGGGCAGCCGCTTCATCCGTTCGGTGATGTCCCGGGCAGCGGCGCCGGCGGCCTCGGTGTCCAGCGGTCCGGTCCCGGGCTTCGCGGTGATCAGGACACGCTCCAGCGGCCGTTGCTGCAGACCGCCCTCGGCCGCCATGGCCTCCGCACGGCCCGCCTCGCCGACCCGGTAGTCCTCGGACGTGGCCGGGTTTCCGCCGACGGCGAGCCCGGCCCCGAGGCACAGGGCCACGAAGACGAACCATCCGGCGATCGCGCGCCAGGGGTGCCGGGCGCTCCAGCGTGCCGTTCTCACAGGGAAGTTCTTCATGCCGACCATGCTGGTCGGCGGCACCCCGCCGCCATGAGGCTCGACCGGTTGGACTTCGGGTCCACCGACCGGTGGACGCGACGGTGCCCGCGGGGGCGTGGCGGCCCCGGGCCCGGCGTCGGGACGGGCCCCGGCGGCGGGACGGACCCGCCCCCTGGCGAGGTGTCCGGCTGCAGCGGGGCGGGCCCGGTCCGGGAGAGTTCGCCCCGAACCGGCGGCGCACCTCGGCGCGGGCGCTCAGGAGGGGCCGGAGGGTCCCCGGCCCGGTGACGAGTGCACTCCGGCGCGGTACTTGGGCACCCGGACCGTGATCTTCATGCCCGCGCCGACACCCGTTTCGATGACGAGCCCGTGATCGTCCCCGTACACCTGGCGCAGCCGTTCGTCCACGTTGGACAGACCGATCCCGGCGGAGGCCGGGCGCTCTCCCGCGAGTATGCGCCGCAGCTCGGCCGGGTCCATGCCCACGCCGTCGTCCTCGATCGTCACCATGGCCTCGGCCCCCGCGTCCTGCGCCGCGATGGTGATCCGGCACGCGCCCGTGGAGTCCTCCAGGCCGTGCTTGACGGCGTTCTCGACGAGCGGCTGGAGACAGAGGAACGGCAGTGCCACCGGCAGGACCTCGGGCGCGACCTGAAGGGTGACCTTGAGCCGGTCGCCGAAGCGGGCCCCGGCGAGCGCCAGATACTGCTCGATCGAGCGCAGTTCGTCGGCGAGCTGGGTGAACTCCCCGTGGCGCCTGAAGGAGTAGCGGGTGAAGTCGGCGAACTCCAGCAGCAGTTCGCGTGCCCGCTCGGGGTCGGTGCGGACGAAGGAGGCGATCGCGGCCAGCGAGTTGAAGATGAAGTGCGGGGAGATCTGGGCCCGCAGGGCACGGATCTCCGCCTCGATCAGCCGGGTCCTGGAGCGGTCGAGTTCCGCCAGTTCCAGCTGTACGGAGACCCAGCGGGCCACCTCGGTCGCCGCCCGCACCAGCACGGCCGACTCCCGCGAGCCATAGGCGACGAGTGCGCCGAGCACCCCTTCCTCGCCGGTCAGCGGCGCGATCACGGCCCAGCGCAGCGGGCACTCCAGGTCCTCGCACGCCGTGTGCACACTCTGGCTGCGGCCGGAGTCCAGCATCTCGGCGACGCGGACCATCACCCGTTGTTCGTGGTGGTCCGCCCCGGGGCCGTCCCAGGCGAGCACGGACTCGCGGTCGGTGAGGCACAGCGCCTCGGTGCCGAGCAGGGAGCGCAGCCGCCGAGCGGCCTTGCGGGCGGTGTCCTCGGTGAGGCCGACCCGCAGCGGGGGTGCGGCGAGGGAAGCGGTGTGGAGGGTGTGGAAGGTGGCGCGTTCGACGGGTGTCCCGAGATCGAGGTCGGACCGGGCGCCGCGCCGCTCGGTGAAGCGGCCGAGCGCGATCCCCGCCATGAGGAGGAGCACTCCGGCAGCGGCCAGCGCCGCCGTTCCCGTACCGGTCATCGCTCCGCTCCTTCGGGTCCGGGCCGCCCGGTGAGGTCCTCCGGCAGATGCAGCCGGGCCAGGATCGCGGCGGTCGCGGCGGGTATGTGGCGCGGGGTCGCCAGGGACACCAGCACCATGGTGAGGAAGCCGAGCGGCACCGACCAGACGGCGGGCCAGGCCATCAGGGTGTGCCCCCAGCCCTCGGGCGCCAGCCCGGCGCGGGTCGCCATCACCGCGGTGAGCGCCGAGCCCCCGCCGACGACGAGACCCGCGGCGGCGCCCGGCGGGGTGAGCCCGCGCCACCAGATCCCGAGGACGAGCAGCGGGCAGAACGAGGACGCGGAGACGGCGAAGGCGAGCCCGACCGCGTCGGCGACCGGAACGTGGGTGGCGACCACGCTCAGGGCCAGCGGCACGGTCATCGCGAGCAGCGTCGCCAGCCGGAAGTGCCGCACCCCGCGCGAGGGCAGCACGTCCTGCGAGATGACCCCGGCGACGGACATGGTCAGCCCCGACGCGGTGGACAGGAACGCGGCGAACGCCCCTCCCGCGAGCAGCGCGCCGAGCAGGTCTCCCGCCGTTCCGCCGAGCATCCGTTCCGGGAGCACCAGGACGGCGGCGTCCGCGTCCCCGGTGAGGGCGAGTTCGGGGGCATAGATCCGGCCGAGCGCGCCGTAGACCGGGGGCAGGAGGTAGAACGCTCCGATCAGTCCGAGGACCACCAGGGTGGTGCGGCGGGCGGCGCGCCCGTCGGGGCTGGTGTAGAAGCGGACGGCGACGTGCGGCAGGCCCATCGTGCCGAGGAAGGTGGCGAGGATCAGCCCGTAGGTGGCGTACAGGTGGTAGCCGTCACGGCCGCCGGACAGCGGCTGCGACCAGCTCGACGGGTCCGTGCCGGAGGAGGCGCGCTCGGGTACCCGCGCGCCCTCGGGGAGCCCGAGGCTCGTTCCCCGCGCCACCCGGTGCGTGCCCTCGCCGAGGGTGACCGTGCTCCCCCGGTACGCGGTGCCGTCGATCTCCCCGTCGACGGTGAGGGTCAGGGGCTCGTCCAGCCGGATCCGTACGGTGTCGTCGATGCGTACGTCGGTGTGCTCGCGCAGGACCGCGGGCGCGTCGAAGTCCGCGCGCGGGGCGTCGGCAGCGGCCCACGCGGCGGCCAGGAACAGGGCGGGCACGAGCAGGGCGGTGAGCTTGAGCCAGTACTGGAACGCCTGGACGAAGGTGATGCTCCGCATCCCGCCCGCCGCGACCGCGCCCGTGACGACGAACGCGACGACCACCCCGCCCACCCAGCCCGGCGCCCCGGTGAGGATCTCCAGGGTGAGTCCCGCGCCCTGGAGCTGGGGCAGCAGATAGAGCCAGCCGATGCCGACGACGAAGAGGCTGGCGAGCCTGCGCACGGCGGCCGATTCGAGGCGCGCCTCGGCGAAGTCCGAGAGGGTGTACGCGCCCGAGCGGCGCAGCGGGGCCGCGACCAGGACCAGCAGGACGAGATAGCCGGCGGTGTAGCCGACGGGGTACCAGAGCATGTCCGGGCCCTGGAGGAGCACCAGTCCGGCGATGCCGAGGAAGGAGGCGGCGGAGAGGTATTCGCCGCTGATCGCGGCGGCGTTGAGGCCGGGGTTGACGGTGCGGGAGGCGACGTAGAAGTCGGAGGTCGTCCGGGATATCCGCAGTCCGAGCCCGCCGATGAGGACGGTGGCGAGGACCACGGCGGTGACGGCGGTGACCGCGTACGCCTGGTTCACCGGGTGCCGCCCAAGTGCAGGGGCGCGGGCAAGGGTCAGCGACCTTCCAGCAGCCTGGTGAAGTCCTCCTCGTTGCGCTCCGCCCGGCGGACGTACCGGCGGGCCGTCAGCCACAGGACGGGATAGACCGCCACACCGAGCACCGACCACACGAAGGGCTCCGGCGAGGGCGAGGATCCGTCGAGGGCGGTGGGCAGCGCGAAGAGCAGCGGGAGGGTGCCGACGAGGAGGGCGAGGGTGCCGAGTGCCCTCAGCGCGGTCCTCAGCTGGCTGCGCATCAGGGAGCGTACGTAGGTGGCGCCGAGCGTGGTCTGCTCGCTGATCTCGGAGCGGGCGGGGGCGTGGCCGGGGGCCCGCCGTGCGGCGCGCGGCACACCGGTGACCACCTCACGGCGAGGTCGTTGCTCTGCAGACATCGTCGTCCGCTCTCTCGGGGAGGGCTCGGGAGGTTGGGAGTCTACGCAGGAGCGATTACCGGCGGTAGACGCGGGCGGGCCGGCGTCGGGAGACCGGCCCGGGGGCGGGGCGGTGGCCACGGCCGGCGCCCCGGGGGTCGGGCAGCACGGCAGGCGCCCCGGGGGCGGTCGGCCCCGGGTGGGGCGCGCGGCCGGTCCGGGTCCGGGCGGTCAGCCGTTGACCCGGCGCATCAGGAGGTCACGGAGCTGGCGCGCGTGGCGGCGGCTGACGGCGAGCTCCGCCGTGCCCACCCGCACGGTGGTGGCACCGGCGTCCAGGCGGAGTTCGTCGATCCGGTCGAGGGCGACGAGATGGCTGCGGTGGACGCGTACGAAACCGCGTGCCGCCCAGCGCTCCTCCAGGGTGGAGAGCGGGATACGGACCAGATGACTGCCGTCCTCGGTGTGCAGCCGGGCGTAGTCGCCCTGGGCCTCGACATAGGCGATGTCACCGATCGGGATGAACCGGGTGACACCGCCCAGTTCCACCGGGATCTGCTCGGCGACGGTGCTCGGCACCGGGGTGGTCCCCGACGTCCGCGAGGAGTCGGTACGGCGGGGCTCGCGCGCGGTGAGGACCTGGTCGCGGACCCGGCGTACGGCTTCGGCGAGCCGTTCCCTGCGCACCGGTTTGAGGACGTAGTCCACGGCCTTGAGGTCGAACGCCTGGACGGCGAACCCCTCGTGGGCGGTGACGAACACGATCAGCGGCGGGCGGGCGAACCGCGCCAGCAAGCGGGCCACGTCCAGGCCGGTGAGTCCCGCCATGTGGATGTCGAGGAAGACGACGTCGATGCCGCCGTCGCCGCCGGGTGCCGCGTCCAGGGCACGGCTGATGCGGCGCAGGGCCTCGGTGGCGTCGGTGGCTCCTTCGGCGCTGGTGACCCGGGGGTCGGAGCGCAGGAGGTAGAGGAGTTCCTCAAGCGCCGGTCTCTCGTCGTCGACGGCCAGTGCGCGCAGCATGCTGCGGAGTGTAGGCGCGCCCGGACCGGCGGGCCACGGTGCCCGCCCGCGCGGAACGGGAGGGGAGGGGACGGCTTTCGGCCCCGACCGGGAACACGGGATCGCGGAAGAGGGGTCACCCACCCAACCGCCCGGCAGGTTGAGTGCGTGGACGTGGCCCTCGAAGAACGCCTCCTGCCCAGCAGAGGCGAAGAGGCTTCTCCGCACTTCGCTCCGACGAGTGGAGCCTGAGCGCAGAGCCGCCCCGGTCCAGCCCGGGTGGGCTGGACCGGGGCGCATGAGGGCTCCGGGAAGCACCGCGCCCGGGTCACACGGTCTTGATGGCGCCTCCGTCGATGATGTGGTCCGCCCCGGTGGTACTGCCGGCTCGGGGCGAGGCGAGGTAGGCAACGAGGGCGGCGACCTCGTCGGGGCTGACGAGCCTGCCGGTGACCATGCCCATAGCGGTCGGGAGATGGGCCAGGAGCTGTTCCTGTTCCATGCCCATCGTCTTGGCCAGCTCGGCTCCGTAGCCGTCGGGGCTTTCCCACATGTCCGTGCGGACGGGACCGGGCGAGACGGTGTTGACGCGGACGCCCTGGGGGCCGAACTCCTCGGCCAGCGCCTTGCCGAACGCGGTCAGTGCGGCCTTGGCGGTGGTGTAGGTCATAGGGCCCGCATGCGGGGTCCTGGCTCCGTTGGAGGAGATGTTGACGACGGCGCCGCGGCTGCCGGTGAGGTGAGGCAGCGCGGCCCGGGTAGTCCGGACCGCGGCGAGGAAATTCAGGTCGAACGCGTCGTACCACTGCTGGTCGGTGAAGGTGAGGAAACCGCCCGTCCGGCCCTCCCCGGCGTCGCCGCCGCCGACGTTGTTGACCAGGACGTCCAGCCCGCCGAGCTCGGCTTCGGCCTGGGCGACGAGCCGGGCAGGGCCGTCGGCTTGCGAAAGGTCCACGGACACGCCGATCGCCCCGGTGGCCTTGAGCTCGGGTGTGATCGTCCGGGCCGCCGCCACCACCCGCATACCCTCACCCACCAGAGCGGAGACGATGGCCAGGCCGATCCCCCGGCTCGCGCCGGTCACGACAGCGGCCTTGTCGGTCAGCTGCAGGTCCATGGAGCACTCCTACTCAGAGATGAGCCTTCTTCGATGCGAAAACCCTAGAACCTGCGACATCAATGTCGCAAGTTTCGGAGGAATAGCGACTATCCCGTACTCTCTTCTCGAAGAGTCAGGGAGAGGGAGCCTCGTGGATCGGAAGAGTCAGCAGCGGCCGCTGCGCGCGGACGCGGAGCGGACCGTGAGGGCAATCCTGGAAGCCGCCGAGCGTGTCCTCAGCTCCAATCCGGCGGCCACGATGGAGCAGATCGCGGAGGCGGCAGGCGTCGCTCGGACGACCGTGCACCGCCGGTTCACCAGCCGCGAGGCCCTGGTGGACGCCCTGACAGCCTGGGCCACGCGGCAGTTCCACGAAGCCGTGACGAGCGCCCATCCCGACAGCGCTCCACCACTGGTCGCCCTCTACCAAGCGACCGCCAACGTCCTGCGGGTCAAGATCGGGTGGGGGTTCGCCATGAGCAGGACCACACCGGAGGACCCCGACGTGGCACGAGCCCATGCCGATGTGCTCGCTCAGTGCGACCGCCTGTTCCAGCGCGCACTGGAAGCCGGCGTGCTCCGCCCCGACACTGACCTGGCGTGGGCTCGCCGCGTCTATTACGCCCTCATTCACGAGGCCGCCCGGAATCGCTCGGACGAAGCCGACGATGTCGATGAACTGGCAACCCTCGTGGTCGACACGTTGTTGCGCGGCGTGGGTCGGCAGGGCAGCTTCCTCAGCCCTTGACGAGTTCTCCGGACTTCACACCCCGATGAGCCGGGGCAGGGTGGCAGCGGTGGTCGCCTCCACACCGCCGACCCGTGCCACCACCATCACGGTCACGTCGCGGAAATCGACCTCCGCCTCAGCTCCGGGCTTGTGGGTCTGCGGGACGAACGCCTCCACCACACCTCGGCCGGCCCGGAGCCGGATCTCCTCACGGCGCGTGGCCGCGGACCATCTGATCCGCGCCGTGCTCGTCCAGCGGCCGCTCGACGATCCGCTTCACCGTGTGGCGCTGCTTGTGCGGCGTTGATCTCTTGTCGTCCGCAAAGTTGAGCACAAACCGGCCGGGGTCCGTATTCAACGGCGACCGAAGGCAAGGGACGCGGTAGCGCACATGAGGAATCGAGGACGTCATGAGCATCCAGCAGCGGCACGAGGACGTGGCCGCCTATGCGCTGGGCGTCCTGGAGCCGGGGGACGCGTTCCTCTTCGAGGAGCATCTCGCGGACTGCGTGATTTGCACAGTACAGCTTTCCGAATTCGGTCCGCCGGCCTCCGCGCTGTCCGATCTGGCGGCCATGGGGGTGGCCGACACCCGTCCGTCGGCGGTGCTGCTGGAACGGCTGGCCGACGAGGTCACGCTGATACGGCGGCGGAGCCGCAGGCGGCGCCTGCGGCTGATCGTGGCCGCCGCCGCGCTGATCGTCGCGCTGCCCTCGGCGGCGCTCGCCGCCGGGTCCTTCGGCGGGAGCCCGGACGGCCGGGCGGGCGCGGTCACGGCCAGGAACACGGCCACGGGTGTCACCGCGTCCGCTGTGGTGGAGGACCGGCCCTGGGGCACGGCGGTCGCGATGCGGCTCAGCGGGCTCGAAGGGCCCGCCGCCTGCCGGCTGATCGCCGTCGGCAGGGACGGGATCGAGCATCCGGTGCTCAGCTGGAAGGTCCCGGGCGCCGGTTACGGCGGCGAGCCGCGCGGCGGCACGGCGCTCGACATCGAGGGCGGTACCGATGTGCCGAGCGGTGAGATCGCCCGGTGGGAGGTGCGGACCTTCGGGGGAAGGACCCTGGTCGTCCTGAAGGGCTGACACCGCGCGCCGGTGCGCCCGCCGGTCACTTCAGGAGCCGGGACAGCCGTCGGTCGGCGAGCGGTTTGCCGCCGGTCTGGCAGGTGGGGCAGTACTGGAGCGAGGAGTCGCTGAACGACACCTCGCGGATGGTGTCCCCGCAGACCGGGCAGGGCTCACCGGTGCGCCCGTGGACCCGCAGTCCGCTCTTCTTCTCGGCCTTGAGCCTGCCGGCGGCGACCCCGCGCGAGCGCTCGACGGCCTCGCCGAGGGTGGTCCGCAGGGCCTCGTACAGCGCGGTGATCTCCTCGTCGCCGATGTTGTGCACGGGCTTGAACGGGGACATCTTCGCGGCGTGCAGGATCTCGTCGCTGTACGCGTTGCCGATCCCCGCGATCAGGCTCTGGTCGCGCAGCGCGCCCTTGATCTGCCGCCGTTCCCCGGCGAGCAGCGCGGCGAACGTGTCCCGGTCGAATCCGTCGGCGAGCGGGTCCGGGCCGAGACGGGCGACACCGGGCACCTCGGCCGCGTCCCGGACCAGATGCACGGCGAGCCGCTTGGTGGTGCCCGCCTCCGTGAGGTCGAACCCGCTTCCGGACGCGAGGACCGTACGGAGCGCGAGGGGGCCCTTGCCCGGCCTCGGCGGGGCCGCCGGGAACCCGTCCTTCCAGCGGAGCCAGCCCGCGCGCGCGAGATGGATCACGAGGTGCAGTCCCCCGGCAGTGATGTCCAGCCACTTGCCGTGCCGGTCCACGGCGGTGACCGTGGCGCCCTCGACCGCACTGAGCGGAGGGTCGTACGTCTTGAGGACGCTGATCGCCAGCGGGAGGACCCGGGCGATCTCCTGTCCCTTCAGATGGGCGTCCAGAAAATCTCGCAATGATTCCACTTCGGGCATCTCCGGCATGCGTCCAGCCTGCCCCAGCCGCGCCCCCTTCGCAGGTCGGGGCCCCTCCGCCGCCCTCCGCCCGTCGCCTGCCGCCCTCCACCGCCCGGGCCCGGGCCCACCGGGCTGCCGAACCGGTGCCGGGCCGCCAACGGTTGGTTCGCCCTCGGGTAGGACGCCCTCGGGCGCCTGACGGGCCGCAAGGCGGCACCCCGCCGGTGGTGTCCCCGGGCAGGCCGGGCCCGGGGCTATCTCGCCAGGCCCGTGAGCTCGGACAGTTCCTCGCCGACGCCCCACGCGAGCCGCCCCACGTCCGGTACCGCCAACCCGTCCGCGACCAGGCCCACATGCACCTGTCCGCCGTAGGTCGTCAGCGCCACGGCCAGCGACTGCCCGCGCGCGAGGGGCGCCATCGGATAGATCTCCCGCAGCGGGCAGCCGCCGAACGACAGCGCCGAGCGCGGCAGCGGCACGCTCGTGACCAGCACGTCGAAGAGCATTCTCGCGGCGCCCCCGGCGAGCGGCGCCCCGAAGCGGTGGGCCAGCGGCGGCAGCTGGTCCGCGAGGACCGCCAGCGCGCCCGCGCCCTTCATCGGGCCCGCCGCCTTGTTGCGGTGCATCGACACGCGCACCGCGTCCAGCCGGGCGCGCGGATCCGGCTCGGCGACGGGCAGTTCGAGGAGGTACGCGGAGAGCTTGTTCCCGGAGCCGGGCGGACTGCCGGGCCTGCGGCGGGAGACGGGCACCAGTGCCCGGGGCCCGCTCGGGGGCAGATCGTCGCCGCGTTCGGAGAGCCAGCGCCGCAGCCCGCCCGCGACGACGGCGAGGAGCACGTCGTTCGAGGTGCCGCCCACCGCCTTGCGGACGAGCTGCACCTCCTCCAGGTCGAGTACGGCGGTCGCGAGCCGGCGTGTCCCGCTGGAGCCCGCCGACAGGGAGGGCAGCCCGCGCGGGTCGAAGCGGCTGGCCCGTACGACGGACGCGCCGACCCCGACGGCACGTCCCAGGTCGTCGATACGGTCACGGGCGAAGCCGAGAATACGGCCGGGGTCGGCGAACCAGGGCCGGTCGGGCGCGGGCCCGGCGCGCCGGGTCCGTACCCCGCGGAGATCGGCGATCTCGTCGAAGATGCCCGCTCCGATCGCGACCGCGCGCATCCCGTCCGCGAGGGCGTGGTGGAGCTTGACGAGGACGGCGAAGGAGCCGCCAGGGGAGCCGGTGAGAAGGTACATCTCCCACGGCGGAAGCCCTCGTTCGAGGGGGCTTTCCATGAGTTCACCGGCGATCGCGATGACCTCGGCGGCGAAGTCGGGGCCGCCGGCGAGGCGCAGCCTGCGGACGTGCCGCCGCACGTCGAAGTCCTTGTCGGCGGCCCAGGCGGCTCCGCCGACGGGCAGCAGGACGTCCCGCACCCGCATCCGGAGCCGGCGGATCGCGGCGGCGCGCGTGGCGAGGAGGTCCAGGACGCCGTCGTCGTCGAGGCCCGAGTCCTCGTCGGGGGCGGAGAAGAAGGCGAGCGCGCCGAGATGCATCGGATGACCGGCTGACTCAAGGTGCCAGAACGCCAGGTCGAGTGGGGCGAGTCGCTCGCTGCTCACGGTGTCCTCATGTCCTAGAAGGCCAGGGAATGCGCAGTCAAGCGCCTTCGGTCGGTTACGGTCAACTGCGATCAGTTCACGGACAGTTAAACCCGGATCATCGGCGTTCGCCCGGTGTGGCGCCCCGGCCGTCACCCGAAACCACCCGAACCCTCCGGTGGGCCCTCCCGTTCCCTCTCCGGAACGGCGAACTCGCACCACACGCATTTGCCGCCGCCGCGGGAGTCCACGCCCCAGCTGTCGGTCAGCCGGTCCACCAGCAGCAACCCCCGCCCGGACACCCCCGACTCCCCCGGGTCACGCCGTCTGGGCAGCGCGCTGGAGCGGTCCTCGACCTCCACCCGCAGCCGCCGCTGCGGTCCCGACAGCACCCGGACGGTGACGACCGCGCCGCCGTCGGTGTGCATCAGGGCGTTGGTGATCAGCTCGTCGGCGACGAGTTCGATCTCGTCGGCCCGCTCGCGCGCGCCCCAGGCGTGTACCGCCGAACGGACCATACGACGGGCCGAGCGCAGCGCCCCGGGGTCGTTCTGGGCGACGTGCTGGTGGAGTCTGCCGCCGGTCCGCGGGGTCAGCGCGCCCCTGCGGCGCAGCAGCAGGATGGCCACGTCGTCGTCTCCGCCGCGCTCGTCGACGACCTCGCAGAGATGGTCCGCGAGCTGCTGGATGTCACGGGGTCCGCCGTGGACGAGCGCGGTGAGCAGCTGCATACCGTCGTCGAGATCGGCGCCGGGCTGCTCGACGAGCCCGTCGGTGTAGAGGAGCAGGGTCTGCCCGGGGTCCAGTTCGACGGTGGTGACGGGATACTCCATCCGGCCGAACTCCGCGGACAGGCCGAGCGGGAGCCCGCCCTCGACCGGCAGCCTGCGGCAGCTTCCGTCGGTGTCCCGCACCAGCGGGTCGACATGCCCGGCGCGGACGACCTGGACGACGCCGCTGGAGAGGTCGGCCTCGGCGTACATGCAGGTCGCGAACCGGTCGGTGTCCAGTTCGTGCAGGAAGACGGAGGCGCGGGCCATCACGGTGGCGGGGTTGTGGCCCTCGGCCGCGTACGCCCTGAGCACGATCCGCAGCTGGCCCATCACCGCGGCCGCGTCGGTGTCGTGCCCCTGGACGTCCCCGATGACCGCGCCGACCCGGCCGCCGGGGAGAGCGATGATGTCGTACCAGTCGCCGCCGATGTCCCGGCCCATCCGTGCCGAGCGGTAGCGGACGGCGATCTGCGCGCCCGGCACATCGGGGATCCGGCGGGGCAGCATGGCCTGCTGGAGCCCTTCGGCGAGGTCGTGCTCCTGGTCGTAGAGGACGGCGCGCTGGACGCTCTGGGCGATGCTGCTGCCGAGCGCGACCAGCAGATTGCGCTCCTCGGAGCTGAAGCCGGTCCGGCCGCCGTACAGGAGACCGAAGGCGCCGATGGGCCGGCCCTGGGCGATGAGCGGGAGGTAGGCGGCGGACTCGATGCCGAGTTCCTCGATATGGGGCCAGAGCACGGGGTAGGAGTCGGCGAAGTCCCGGGGGCCCTCGATGAAGCGGGGCGCCAGGGTGCGTACGACCTCGCTCATGGGGTACTGCTCGTCCACGCGGGTGTAGCGGGTCCCGGGCACGAAGGCGTCCTCCGGGCCCCCGGCGACCAGGTGGATGCGTCCGCCGGGCTCCAGGAGTCCCATCACCAGGCTGGTCGCGCCGAAGATCTCCAGGCCGTGGGCGTCCTTGAGGACGTCGATGACGTCCTGCACGGTCCGGGCGTGGGCGAGTGCGGCGGTGGTGGACTCGACGACGCTCGTCTGCCAGCGCCGCTCGGTGTCGGCGGCGATTCGGGCCGTGGAGTCGGCCAGCTCCTCGGTGGCGTCGCGGACGATGCCGATGACACGGCGGGGGCGGCCGGTGCCGTCGCGGCGCACACAGCCCTGGGTGTGGGTCCAGCGCAGACTGCCGTCGCGGCGGCGGATGCGGAAGTAGACGCCGTAGTGCTCGCTGCCGCTCTTCAGCGCCTGCGCCACCAGCGCCTCCAGCCGGGCGGCGTCCTCGGGCGGGATCCGGGAGGTGATGGTCTCCCGGCGGCCGTCGTACTCGCCGGGCGGCATGTCGAGGACCCGGTGCGCGGGCTGGTCGAGATGCATCAGTCCGCTGGCCAGGTCCCAGTCGAAGCTGCCCATCCGGTTGAGGGTCAGGCTCCTGTCCGGGCCGGCCGGCCAGTCGTCGGGAAGCGTCAGGGCCCCCGCTGCCCGATCAACCATGGGGACACTCTGCCATCATTTGTCGGATTCTTCGACCGGTTGGGGCCATCGGCCCGGTCACCCCGCGTAGGTGTCCGGCTCGGCCGACTGCTCGCTGGGGCCGGTCGGCTCCGGGTCGGACGGAGGCAGTTCCTCGTCGGGGGGCAGCCCGGGATCGGCCGGGGACTGCTCCGGGTCCACGGGCTCGACGGGGGGTGCGGTGTCGTACGGACCGATGGGGCAGCCGGGCGGGAGCGCGGGAGCGTCCGGGTCCCCGGGAACCGCCGTCGAGGGGTCCGGGCAGTCGGTGGGATCCGGGTCGGCCGGGTCGGTGGAACGTTCCGGATCGGCCGGTTCGGTGGAGCGTTCCGGGTCGGTGGAACGTTCCGGGTCGGCCGGGTCGGTGGAACGTTCCGGGTCGGCCGGGCCCGTGGAACGTTCCGGATCAGCCGGGCCCGTGGAACGTTCCGGATCAGCCGGGCCCGTGGAACGTTCCGGATCAGCCGGGCCGGTGCCGTCCCCGGGCCCGGCCGGTGCCGAAGGGTAGGTGTAGATGTCGTCGGGGTTCACGGGCGGGAGCACATCGGGGCGCCTGTCCCTCTCGCCGTCGCTGCCCGTCTGCCGGTCGACCCATCTCTCGCTGGCCACGTCGACGATCACCAGGCTGCTCATGACCTGGTTGGTCGGTTTGACGACGACGATGCGGTCGGGGTCGTAGCCGGTCCACGGCCGGCCCTTCTGGATCACTCCGCCCTCGACAGCGGTCGGCGACCGGAGCGGGTTGCCGCAGGCGCAGCGGACGCGCGGGGTGCCGTGCCGGTCGACGAGCACGGCGGTGCCCGCCTGGAGGACGGCCTGGCGGGCGGCCGCGGAGCCGTCGCGGTAGCCGTGGCTGGTGACCCGGGTGTCGGCGCGCAGCACGACGGGGGTCAGATCGCGCAGAAAGCCGGGCAGCGCGCTCTGGGAGACCCCGGCGCCCCCGGCGAACGCGCGGGCCTTGGCCGGTTCGGCGCGCAGCAGCGTGATCTGCCGCTCGACGTCACAGCTGCCGATGGACCGGATGCCGCCGTACAGGCCGGGTGTCGCCCCCGAGAGGGTGCGCAGGGTGTGCCCCCTGGTGGGCGGGCCACCGGCCGGGGGCGAGGGCAGGACCGCCTGCGGCGCGGGCGCGGGCAGCGCGCGGGCCGTGGTGGCGGTGTACGGGTCGGGGCCCTGGTCGGCCGCGGGCTGGAGGAGGACCTCTTCGTCCTTGCCGGTGGCCACGACGTCGTCGCCCCCGCATCCGGAGACCAGGAATCCGAGGGACAGTGCGGTGGACAGCGCGGCCGCCGCCGACCACCGGCGACGAGCGGACCACCGACGACGAATGGGACGCACGAGCATCTCCCGTCTTCTCACCGTGATCACCGTCATATGTCCTTCAAGTTCTGCCGGATTCCCTGGCGCATCGCGACTTGAACGCGTTCAATCGGATGCCTGGTATCGGCTCACGGGGAGCCGATCGCGCGGGTGCCCGGGGGTGTGGTGGGTGTGTCCGTCCTGGTCAGCCTGATCGCGAGGCTCGGTCTGCCCCTGCCCGGACGACGGCGCCCGGGACCGTCCGGAGGGCTTGCGCCCATTCGGCGCACACGCTCCTGTCCCGAGGCGGGGGCCACCCGGCTCGGGCCGATGCCCGACGGCTACCACCATCTGCACCACACGACCCGGATCGGCCGGGGCCGGGCGGTCTACGAGGCGGCCGGCGCCGCGGTCACCACCTGGCGCGTGCACCGCGCGGCGGGCCTGCGGCTGCGGGCCACGGCCCCGCGCGCCGCGGCCGGGGTGCGGGTGGAGGTCTCGGCGGGCCTGGGCCCGCTGCGGATCGCCGCACCCTGCGAGGTCGTCTGGGCGGAGTGCGGCGGGGACCGGACGGGATTCGCCTACGGAACGCTCACCGGGCATCCGGAGTGCGGTGAGGAGTCCTTCGTCGTCGACATCCGGGACGACGGTTCGGTGTGGTTCACCGTGATGGCCTTCAGCCGCCCGGCATCCTGGTACACCCGGCTCGGGGGACCGCTCACGCGGATGCTGCAGCGGGCCTGCGCCCGGCGGCTCGGCCGGACCGTGCGACGGCTCGCCACGACCGATAATGGAGACGATGGAGTGGTTCGGTGACAACGGCTACTGGCTGGGCCGGCTGGTCTTCCAGCGGGGTCTGGCTGCCGTGTACGTGGTCGCCTTTCTCACCGCGGCCCTTCAGTTCCGGGCGCTGATCGGTGAGCGGGGCATGCTGCCCGTGCCCCGCCATCTGCGCCACCTGCCGTTCCGCGCGGCGCCGGGACTCTTCCAACTGCGCTATTCGGACCGGCTGTTCGCGTTCTGCGCCTGGGCGGGCGCGGCGCTCTCGGCCGCGCTGGTGGCGGGCGCGGCCGACCGGCTGCCGCTCGCGGTGGCGATGGCCTGGTGGGCCGTCCTGTGGGTGCTGTACCTGTCGATCGTCAATGTCGGGCAGACCTGGTACGGCTTCGGCTGGGAGTCCCTGCTGCTGGAGACCGGGTTCCTGGCGGTCTTCCTCGGCAACGACCGTACGGCCCCGCCGGTGCTAGTGCTGTTCCTGCTGCGCTGGGTGCTGTTCCGGGTGGAGTTCGGCGCCGGGCTGATCAAGCTGCGCGGCGACCGCTGCTGGCGCGATCTGACGTGTCTGTACTACCACCACGAGACCCAGCCGATGCCGGGGCCGCTGAGCTGGTTCTTCCACCACCTGCCACGGCCGCTGCACCGGGTGGAGGTGGGGGCGAACCACTTCTGCCAGCTCGTGGTGCCCCTCGCGCTCTTCGCCCCGCAGCCGGTGGCGAGCGTCGCGGCCGGACTGATCGTCTGTACGCAGCTGTGGCTGGTACTCTCCGGCAACTTCGCCTGGCTGAACTGGCTCACGATCGTGCTGGCCCTCTCCGCCGTGGACGCCTCCCTCGTCGCGGCTCCGCCCGCGTTGCCGGCCGCGCCGCCGTGGTACGCGGTCGTCGTCATCGCCGTCACCGCGCTGGTGGTGGTACGCAGCTGGTATCCCGCGCGCAATCTGCTCTCCCGCGGGCAGCGCATGAACACCACGTACGACCCGCTGCACCTGGTCAATTCCTACGGCGCGTTCGGCACGGTGAGCCGGGTGCGCCGGGAGGTGGTGGTGGAGGGCACGGACGAGAGGGTCCTGCACCCGGGCACGGTGTGGCGGGAGTACGGCTTCAAGGGCAAGCCCACGGATCCGCGCCGGATGCCGCGTCAGTTCGCCCCGTACCATCTGCGGCTCGACTGGATGATGTGGTTCGCCGCGCTCTCCCCCGCGTACGCGCGCTCGTGGTTCGGGCCGTTCGTGGAGCGGCTGCTGGAGGGGGACCGGGACACGCTGCGGCTGCTGGGCGTCAATCCGTTCCCCGGCGCCCCGCCCGTCCATGTGCGCGCCCGGATCTGGCGGTACCGCTACACGACCCGGCGGGAGCGCAGGGCGACGGGCGCGTGGTGGCACCGGGACGAGGTATGGGAGTTCCTGCCGCCCACCCGGCTGCGCTGAAGGCGGGCACGGGGACGAGCGGGGCCCGCGAGACCGGGTCCGGGTGCCGGGTCCGCGAGACCGGGTCCGCCCGGAACGCGGCCGTGCCCCCCGCGCGAACGCGGAGGGCACGGTGCGGGTTACCGCGTGATGATCCCGGGTCAGTCGATCCCTGGCAGGATGTGCGGCTCGGCGAGGTCGTCCTCGTACCCCGCCAGCCGGATCGGGGCCGACCGGGCCCAGACTTCGAGGCTGCCGAGTTCGTCGGAGCGTGCGATCCGCTCGCCGGTCCGTTCGGGGGGCCGCTGCTCGTGCTGCTTCTTCACATCAGGTGTCACCGCGCACTCCTCTGTGTCGCGTAACTGGGACAAGGGCGGTTCGGTCGCGGTGGCGCCGGCACGTGGGCGGGACCGCAGCCTGGTTGCAGACGTGTCCCAGGACGGCCAAGGGGCATTTGTGGACCTCTTGGGTGCGTCCGTGGCCCTCAGAGTAACCAAATGAGCAAGGGCATGCTCGATGGGGCCGGAGATTCTGCCCATTTCTGGCCAAGGATGGATACCGGAACCCGGCTGTACGGCGGTATGGAGGGCCCCGGAACGCTGTCACGGGAGGGAACCCGGATGGAGCAGTGAACGCCGGGGCCGGAACGTGTTCCCGATGAACCCGTCCCGGCCCCGGAACGCAGGTCGGCCCCGCCTCGTCGCGTACACACCGAAATGGCGCGTTTACCGTCGGACGCCGCGCAGGCGCGCCGGCGGGCGGGGTCGCGGGGCGGTTACCAGTTCGCGGGCGTGTAGTCCTTGAGGAAGCAGCCGTAGAGGTCCTCGCCGTCCTCGCCGCGCACGATGGGGTCGTACACGCGGGCGGCGCCGTCGACCAGGTCGAGCGGGGCGTGGAAGCCCTCCTCGGCGAGGCGCATCTTGTCGGGGTGCGGACGCTCGTCGGTGATCCAGCCGGTGTCGACGGCGGTCATGAGGATGCCGTCCGTCTCGAACATCTCCTGGGCGCTGGTGCGCGTGAGCATGTTCAGCGCGGCCTTCGCCATATTGGTGTGGGGATGGCCCGCGCCCTTGTAGCCGCGGCTGAAGACGCCCTCCATCGCGGAGACGTTCACCACGTACGTCCGCTTGGCGCGGGCGGCGGCCATGGACGGGCGGAGCCGGCTGATGAGGATGAAGGGCGCGGTGGAGTTGCAGAGCTGCACCTCCAGCAGCTCCACGGGGTCCACCTCGGAGACGGTCTGGATCCAGCTGTTGGTGTCGTGCAGATCCGGCACCAGGCCGCCCGCGTCGATCGCGGTGCCCGCCTCGATCCGGGCCGGGGTCGCGGAGCCGGACACCAGGGCCAGTCCCGTGATGTCGTCGGCGCTCAGCCCCTGGCCCGCGGCCGACGGCAGCGCGGCCACGGAGTCCACGGCGCCGCTGCCGAACGTCCCGATGACCTCCGAGGGCGGCAGCTCACCCGCGGGCAGCGGAGCGGACTCCGCGGCGACGAGCTCGCGGTACGCCCCCGGGGAGCGGCGCACGGTCTGCGCGGCGTTGTTGATCAGGATGTCCAGGGGCCCCTGGGCCGCGACCGAGTCCGCCAGCGCGACGACCTGCGCGGGGTCCCGCAGATCGATCCCCACGATCCGCAGGCGGTGGATCCACTCGTCGCTGTCCGGCATCGCCTTGAAGCGGCGGATCGCGTCGTTCGGGAAGCGGGTGGTGATCGTGGTGTGCGCGCCGTCGCGCAGCAGTCGCAGCGCGATGTACATCCCGATCTTGGCGCGTCCACCGGTGAGCAGGGCCCGCCTGCCCCGCAGATCGGTCCGGGCGTCCCGGCGCGCGCGGTTGTCGGCGGCGCACTTCTGGCACAGCTGGTGGTAGAAGGCGTCGACCTCGACATAGCGGGTCTTGCAGATGTAGCAGGACCTCGGGCGCTGGAGGATGCCCGCGATCTCCCCGGAGACGGAGGAGGACGGCAGCAGCCCCTCGGTCTCGTCGTCGATCCGCTCGGCGGAGCCGGTGGCCGTGGCCTCCGTGACCGCCCTGTCGTGGGCGGTCTTGGCAGCCCTGCGCTCCTGGCGGCGGCGCTGCTTCACCGTGCGGTAGATGCCGGCGGTCGCGCGGCGGACCGCTATCGCGTCCGGGTGGTCGATCTCCAGGCGGTCCAGTTCGTCCAGCACACTCAGGCACACGGCCAGCCGCTCCGGATCGATCCCGGGCCCGAACGCCGGGCTGTCCTCTGTCACCGTCATGTGCCTTGCCGTTCCTCCGTCGCGAACGCGGTGGGCGCGTGCGCGTTCCGCGGGTTCCAAATGCGCAACCCTACGGCCCCCCGGGCGCCTGGGACAAATGGGCCGATCCCCCGGCCGCCGGGTGCCCGGGCTCCGGCGCACCGGACGGTCCCCGGACACCGGACGGCCGGGTGGGCCGCCCCGTGCCCCGTGCCGCGTCCCGCGTCACCGGGTCACTTCCGCCCGAGCACCTCCTCGTACAGCTCGTACGTCCGCCGGGCCACCCGCTCCCAGCCGAACTCGCGCACCGCGCGCTGCCGCCCGGCCGCGCCCATCCTCGCGGCCTCGGGCGGGTCGTCGAGGACCCGGTTCACCGCCTGTGCCAGGGCGGATTCGAAGGACTCGGGGTGCCGGGCGCCGTACGGCACGAGCAGTCCCGTGCGTCCGTCGTCCACGACCTCGGGGATGCCGCCGACGGCGGAGGCGACCACGGGTGTGCCGCAGGCCATGGCCTCCAGATTGACGATGCCGAGCGGCTCGTACACCGACGGGCAGACGAACACGGACGCGTGGGTGAGGAGCTGGATGATCTGCGGGCGCGGCAGCGTCTCGGGGATCCAGTGCACTCCGTCACGGGCCCGGTCCAGCTCGTCGACCAGCTCCCGGAACTCGGCTCCGGTCGCGGGGGTGTCGGGGGCGCCCGCGCAGAGGACGAGCTGTGCCTCCGGATCGAAGGCCCTGGCCGCGCGCAGCAGATGGGGGACGCCCTTCTGGCGGCTGATCCGGCCGACGAAGAGCACATAGGGGCGGCTCGGGTCGACTCCGAGCCGCTGAAGGGCGGAGGTGTCGTGGTCGGGGCGGTAGAGGCGGGTGTCGATGCCGTTGTGGATGACCCGCACCCGGCCGGGGTCGATCGCGGGGTAGCACGCGAGGATGTCGTCCCGCATCCCCCGTGAGACGGCGACGACCGCGTCGGCGGCTTCGATGGCCGTGCGCTCGGCCCAGCCGGAGAGGGCGTAACCGCCGCCGAGTTGCTCGGCCTTCCACGGGCGCAGGGGTTCCAGGGAGTGCGCGGTCATCACGTGCGGGACGCCGTGGAGGAGCTTGGCGAAGTGGCCGGCGAGTGCGGCGTACCAGGTGTGGGAGTGGACCAGTTCGCGGCCCTGGAGCTCCGCGGCCATCGCCAGGTCGACGGAGAAGGCGCGCAGTGCCTCGTTCGCCCCGGCGAGTCCGTCGGCGGGCCGGTGCCGCAGCACCCCTTCGGCCTCGCCCTCGCCCCAGCAGTGCACCTCCAGCTCGGTCAGCGCCCTCAACTCCTGGGCGAGGAACTCGACATGGACCCCGGCGCCCCCGTAGACGTCCGGGGGGTACTCGCGTGTGAGCAGTCCCACCTTCACCCTTCGATGGTCACCCACCGGGGGCGCAGGGGGAAGACGGCGTGCCGCGGGATCACGGGGCCGGTGCACCCGGCGGACGGTCGAAGACACAGTCGCCGCACAGCCCGCCGCCCGCCCGGTAGTACAGACAGCAGCTGGTGCGGCGGTGCCCGGGGCCGTGAACCGTACCGGACAGATCGGGGTGGCCGAAGAGCTCAGCGGCGAGTGCGGCGGCGCGTTCCCCGACCTCGGGCCTGCCCGCCCCACGCGCCCAGCGGTCGATCTCCCGTACGGCCGCGGCGAGCGCCGAGCCCGCGTTGCCCCACAGCAGCCGCGGGGAGATCCGGGTGTCGCGGCGGAACGCGTCGGCGAGGGGGGCGAGGTGCCCGTACTGCACCATGTCCCTGATCGCGCCCGCGCCCGCGGGCACGGTCCGCAGCCGGGTGAGCCGCAGATCGTCGGGCGAGCTGCGGTCCGGAGCCCAGTGGAGCCGTTGTGGATCGAGGTCGGGGAGCTCTCCGTACAGGGCGGCGGAGCCGAGCGCGACGGACCACAGCCGTGCGGCGAGTCCCAGCTGGGCGATGGAGGCGGCGACACGCCGCTCGGGTGCGCGGAGCCGGACGGCGACGGTGTCGACACGGACCGCGAGGGGCCCGTCGGCGCCCGCGTACAGCCGCGCGAGCGGGAGGCCGTGCCACGTTGCCGATGTGTCCGATCCGCCCGGCCGGTACTCTCCGCCCGGTCCGCCCGTGGACGAACCGTCCCCGGTCCGCAGGGCGAAGAAGCCGCCGATCGCTCCCAGTTCCAGCAGGTCCACTCCCCGCTCACCGCCCCGTGTCCCGATTCCGCGCCCCTGTGCGCCGCCCGCACGCCACCGTATCCGCGGCCGGTCCCGTCTCCACCCCCGTGACCTGGTCAACCGTCGCGCATAGGACTTTAGGCCTAGGCTCGTACTCCGTCGGCAGTACGTCCGATTGCCTGCTCCAGGACGACGACGCGGACGCGGAACAGAGAGATCGTGGTCTCCATGAGTTCCCTCGTGCTGGCCGTGCTCCTGTCGCTGGTCTCCGCGGTCGCCTACGCGGCCGGGGCGATCATGCAGGAGCATGTCGCCGCATCCACCCCTGCCCGCCCGTACGCTCCGCTGCATCACGCAGGGTGGTGGTTCGCCGTCTCCCTGAACGGGTTCGGCGCCCTCTTGCATGTGATCGCCCTGGCCTACGGGCCGCTGAGCGTCGTCCAGCCCCTCGGTGCGCTCACCATCGTGTTCGCCCTGCCGATGGCCGCGCTGTTCGTACGGCGGCGGGCGGGCGCGATGGCCTGGAAGGGCGCGATCATGGCGACGGCCGGCCTCGCCGGGCTGCTGGCGCTGAGCGGGGACACGGACACCGACTCGCTGGGCACGGGACAGCGCGGGGTACTCGCGGCGGCGACCTTCGGCGTCGTCGCGCTGATCTTCCTGGTGGCGCAGACGATCCACCGGCCGGTGCTGCGCAGTGTGCTGCTGGCCGCCTCCGCCGGCGTGGCGTTCGGTATCGCCTCCGTGTTCACCAAGACGGTCGCGGTCGACTGGGAATGGGCGCATCCGCTGGCGCAGTGGCCGAGCCTGATCGCGGTGGGGGTGCTCGCGATCGGCGGACTGCTGCTCTCCCAGGCGTCCTACCGGGGCGCGGGCCTCGCGGCTCCGCTGGCCACGGTCACCGTGGTCAATCCGGTGGTGGCCGCGGCCGTCGGCATCACCATGTTCGGCGAGAGCTTCCGGTACGGGATCCCGGGCACCGCGCTGGCGCTGGCGTTCGGCGCACTGGCGGCGGCCGGGCTGGTCCTGCTGACGACGGAGCGGCTCGCCGCCTCGCGCGAGCGGGAGCCCGGTTCGTCACCCGTGGGGCGGCCCAGGTCGCCGGAGGTGCGCCCGGGGGCCGAGGCGGAGCCCAGGGGGTCGGGATTTCGCCCTTCCGAAGTCCGGGCTCCTTCGTCTCCGCCGGGCCTCACGCGACGGTGCCGTTCCCGGTCCGCGGGCCTCGGGTCCGCGCGGATCCGGGCTGCTGAGACCCGGTCCGCGGAAGTCCGGGGGTTCGCCTCAGAGCGAGACGCCGCCCGATCGGAGATAGGCGAGGGGGTCGATGTCGGATCCGTACCCCGGACCCGTCCGGACCTCGAAGTGGAGGTGCGGTCCTGAGCTGTTGCCGGTGGAGCCTGAGCGGGCGATCCGCTGGCCGCTCGCGACCTCCTGGCCGGAGCGCACACTGAGCGCGGAAAGATGCGCGTACTGGCTGTACTTGCCGTCGTTGTGGCGGATGACGACCTGGTAGCCGTACGACCCGCCCCAGCCCGCGGAGACGACCCGGCCGGAGGCGACCGCCTTCACCGAGGTGCCGGTGGGGACGGGGAAGTCGACGCCGGTGTGGTAGCCGCTGGACCAGGAGGACCCCGACTTGCGGTACGGGGTGCCGGTGGACGCGTCGACGGGCGCGCTCAGCCCGGACGCGGACCTGGCGGCCCGGACCGGCTTGGCGTCCTGCTTCTTCGGCTGGGGCCTCGACTGCGGCTTCGTGTGCGGTTTCGGCTGCGGCTTCGCCCGGGGCGCGGCCTCGCGGACGTCCGAACGGGGGACGTCCTTCTTCGGTGCCGTCTTCGGCGGGGCCTGCTCGGGCGCCGTGCGGGACGGCCCCGGCGCCGCGGAGGCGGGAGGCTTGCTCTCGGGCCGCGCCGCGGGGGCGCCGGAGCCCTGCGCGGGGGCCTGTATCCGCAGGACCAGCCGCTGGCCCGGGTGGATCAGATCGGGGTCGGAGCCGATGACCGCGCGGTTCTGCGTGTACAGCTGCTGCCAGCCGCCGCGGACGTCCTTGGCGTCGGCGATCCTGGAGAGCGAGTCCCCGTGGGCCACGGTGTAGCCCTCGCGCTGGGTGGGCACGGTGGTCGGCGTCGACTTGGGCTGCGGTTGCTGCCGCTGCTGTGCCTTCTGCTGCTGCGGTGCGGACAGCTGGGGGGCCGCGTGCTTCGGCGAGCGGTGCTCTCCCCGGGTGCTCTTGCCCTCCCCGGCGGCCTTCCGCTCCGGTGAGACCTCGGGCGCGTCCCCGCCGCGCGTGAGCCCGGCCCGGACCGAGCAGGCCGGCCAGGCCCCCGGGCCCTGGCCCTTCAGGACCCGCTCGGCGACGGCGATCTGCTGGTCCTTGCTGGCGAGGTCCGCGCGGGGCGCGTACTCCCGGCCCCCGTACGCCTCCCAGGTGGACTGGGTGAACTGGAGCCCGCCGTAGTAGCCGTTGCCGGTGTTGATGCTCCAGTTGGTGGAGGACTCGCAGGCGGCAACCTTCTCCCAGACGTCCACGGAGGCGGCCTGGCTCGTCCCCGCGCCGATCAGCGGGAGCGCCATGCCCGCGCCGCCCGCGGTGACCGTGAGAGACGCGCGGTTGATGCGGCTCGGCTGGTATCGGCGGTGCCGACCGGTTGCGGCCATGTGGAATCTCCCCCAGGGAACGGATCACGCAGATCACGAAACGGTCACGTACCAAGCGGTCAACTTAGGCGGTCGGCCCGGACTATGACAAGGGCTCAGCCCCCGCGCACCGGGGCACACGGGGCGGGAGCGCCGCAAAGGTACCGGGGTTGCGCGGCCTCCGAGAGGGTGTACTCCAGGAGAGTCCGGAAATATTCGGGAACTTCCCGGACTTGCCGATCGATGAATGGCTGGGTCCGCCCGCACGTACCGGTGGGGGCGGAGTGGGATTTTCCGAAGGACATCCAGGAGCACGCATGAGTGGAACAGCCCAGATCGGTGTCACGGGACTCGCGGTGATGGGCCGCAACCTCGCCCGTAACTTCGCCCGCAACGGCTTCACGGTCGCCGTGCACAACCGCACCGCGGCCAGGACGCGGGCGCTGATCGAGGAGTTCGGTGACGAGGGCGGTTTCGTCGCGGCCGAGTCGGCCGAGGAGTTCGTCGCGGCGCTGGAGCGGCCGCGGCGTCTGGTCATCATGGTCAAGGCGGGTGAGCCGACGGACGCGGTGATCGAGGAGTTCGCGCCGCTGCTGGAGGAGGGCGACGTCATCATCGACGGCGGCAACGCCCACTTCGCCGACACCCGCCGGCGCGAGAAGGAACTGCGCGGGCGCGGTATCCACTTCGTGGGCGTGGGCATCTCCGGCGGTGAGGAGGGCGCGCTGCACGGCCCGAGCATCATGCCGGGCGGTTCGGCCGAGTCGTACGCCTCGCTCGGACCGCTGCTGGAGAAGATCGCGGCGAAGGCCCACGACGGCACCCCGACGGTGGCGCACATCGGCCCCGACGGCGCCGGCCACTTCGTGAAGATGGTCCACAACGGCATCGAGTACGCCGATATGCAGCTGATCGCCGAGGCCTACCATCTGCTGCGCTCGGTCGCCGGGTACTCCCCCGCCCGGATCGCGGAGACCTTCCGCACCTGGAACACGGGCCGGCTGGAGTCGTATCTCATCGAGATCACGGCGGAGGTGCTGGCGCACACCGACGCGGCGACCGGAAAGCCCTTCGTCGACATCGTCGCCGACCGGGCGGAGCAGAAGGGCACGGGCCGCTGGACCGTCCAGGTCGCGCTCGACCTCGGGGTACCGGTCTCCGGGATCGCGGAGGCGGTCTTCGCGCGCTCGCTGTCGGGGCACGCGGAGCTGCGCGACGCCTCGCGCGGGCTGCCGGGCCCCTCACCGCGGGTGCTGGGCGAGGAGGAGGCGGACCGGTTCGCCGAGCGGGTCGAGCAGGCGCTGTACGCCTCCAAGGTCGTGTCGTACACCCAGGGCTTCCACCAGATCCGGGCGGGCAGCGAGGCGTACGGCTGGAACATCGACCTCGGTGCGGTCGCCTCGATCTGGCGCGAGGGCTGCATCATCCGGGCGGCGTTCCTGGACCGGATCCTTCAGGCGTACGACAGCCGGCCCGAGCTGCCGAGCCTGCTGTCGGACAAGCAGTTCGCCGAGGAGACCGGCGCGGCTCAGGACGACTGGCGCGAGGTCGTCGCGACGGCCGCCCGGCAGGGTGTTCCGACGCCGGGCTTCTCGGCGGCGCTCGCGTACTACGACGCGCTGCGGTCCGAGCGGCTGCCCGCGGCCCTCACCCAGGGCCAGCGCGACTTCTTCGGCGCGCACACCTACCGCCGGACCGACCGGGAGGGCTCGTTCCACACCCTCTGGGGCGGTGACCGCTCGGAGGTGGCCACGGACTGACGGCAGGCCGCGGCGGGCCCGTCGGCCGACCGCGTGACCAGGTGCCGGGCCGCGGGGTGCCGGGCCGCAGCGGTGTCGGGCCCGCACGGTGGCGGGACGCCCTCGGCGGGCTGTTCTCATGGCCCGGTGGCGGGCCCGATTCCGCCGGGCCCGTTCCCGCCGGGAGCGGGCGCGGCGCGGGTCCGGACACCGATGCCGGGCCCCGCCGTGGGCTTTCCGTCCCGGGCCGGGCGCGGAGATCCGTCTCAGGCCGGACCGGGCGCGGGCTCGGGCTCCGGTGTGGGCTCGGGTCCGGGCGTCGGCGGCTGCGGAATCGGGTCCGGCGCGGGAGGGGGCGACGGTACGGGCCCCGGCCCGGGCACCGGCCCCGGTGTGGGACCCGGCGGTCCCGGAGTCGGTACGGGCGAGGGCGGTACGGGGGGCTGGGTCATGCCGGTCCTCCAGGGTTCGGAGTTCATGCGTTCCCACTGTCTCCCCGTCCGCGTTCCCCCGCGCGCGCTGTCCACACGCCTCAGATCCCGGAACGGATCGCCGCGCATGCCCCGGCGGCGGCCGGCTGCCTGCTCAGCGCCCGTGCGCGCTCGCCCGGACGGCCGCCCGCAGACCGGGGCGGGGGCTGGACAGGACGGGTACGGCGGTGGTCGTACGCCCTGCGGCACCGGCCATCGACGCCTGGGCCAGGACGATCACATCGGCGTCGCGCACGGTGTCGGCGGCGGCGGCCACGGCGGCGAGGTATCCGTCGCCGTCACCGTCCTGGAAGCGTTCCCAGGCGCCCTCCACCAGCAGGGTCCGTACCTCGACGGCCCGGTCGGCGGCCTCCTCCCGGATCAGGGCCTCCGTCGGCCCGAGGGTGCTGCCCAGCGCCGCGACCACCACGATCCGCCGGGCCCGCGCGGCCTCCGCGGCCATCGGCCGGTCCAGGCGGAGCACCGGTATCCCCGCACCGGCCGCGCCCGCCTCGGCGACCGCCCCGATCGTGGAGCAGGTGCACAGCACGGCATTCGCGCCCCCGGCGGCCGCCGTGGCCAGGATCCCGGCCACGGCCGGCGCGACGGCCTCGGGCCCCTCGGCTACGGCACGGGCCAGCAGATCCTCGTGCACGAGGTGGCTCAGCCGCGCCCCGGGATGGTCCTGATCACGCAGGGCGTCGAAGACGGGTACATGGACCGGGGAGGTGTGCAGCAGCGCGAGCATGATCCGCAGGGTAGCCGGGGGCGGGGTGACCGGCGGCGGGGAGACGGCGCGGGCCGGGCGGGTGCGGGACCGGGCGGCGGTCCCGCACCCGCCCGGTGTCACCAGAGGCGCGATTCCGCGGTCAGCTGCGCCTGCGCCGCCGCGACCAGCTCCGGGGGTGCGGCCGGGGCCTCGTCCGGGTGGCGCTCGGCCCAGGTCGCGGCGTACGGGCACAGCGGAACGACCGGGACGCCCTCGCGCCCGGCCATCGCGTAGAGCGTCCGCACCAGCGCGCCCGCGATGCCCTTGCCCTCGTGCTCCCGCTCCACCACCGTGTGCACGGGGACCAGCGCGGCGGGATCGCCGTCGAGCACGAAGTAGGTGATACGGCCGGTGACCTCGCCGTTCTCGTACGCCTCCAGAAGGCCCTTCTCCCGGTGGTCCCGGATGTCGTACTCCGGTCTGTCGGACATGCGGCCTGCTCCCTCGGTAGGACGGACGGACCGCTGACCGCGGACCGTGACTGCTGCGGGACCCGCCGGACCGGCGGCACTCCGTGGAGTGCCCCGGCCGGACGGATCAGACCGCCGTGTGCGGGCTGCGCTCGGTACGGCTCCCGGGCACCGGCGCCGCCGCGTCGGCGCCCACCCCGACGATCCGGTTCTCCGTGTCCACGTGTACCACCCTGGGCACCAGCGAGCGCGCCTCGGCGTCGTCGACCTGCGCGTAGCTGATCAGAATCACCAGATCACCGGGGTGCACCAGATGCGCGGCGGCACCGTTGATCCCGATGACCCCGGAGCCGCGCTCACCCTCGATGACGTACGTCTCCAGGCGCGCGCCGTTCGTGATGTCGACGATGTGGACGAGCTCACCCGGCAGCAGATCCGCCGCCTCCATGAGCCCGGCGTCGATGGTCACGGACCCGACGTAGTGGAGATCGGCCTGAGTGACGGTGGCGCGGTGAATCTTCGACTTGAACACGGTCCGCAGCATCGAGTGCTCCTCAAGGTCGGCTCCCTGCCTGCTTGCTGCAGGTCAAGGGCGTTTCTCACTGTACAGCGGCGTGCCGTGCGGACAGCGGGCACTACTGTCGTGGTACGGGAGCCGGCCCCTGGCAGACGTGCCTGACGGCGTGCCAGTTGGGTTCCGCGCGCGCATCCGTCGGGACGTACCGGGGTGGGACGCGGCACCCGTCATGCCGAAGCGGGTCGGCGGACCGGGTGCGCGGCGGGTCCCGTTGGCCGCGGCGGGCGGCGGGGCACTGTCAGTGGCGGGTGGCAGCATCGGGCGTATGACAGACAACACGGCATTCGACTGGCGGTCCTTCCTGCTCCGGTGGAGCGGGGAGTGGGCGGATTCCCTGCCGGACGGTGAGACGCGGGGCGAGGACGACGAGGCCGCGCGGCGGGCGCGGTGGCTGGGGTTACCCCCCGCGTCCGAGGAGCGGATCGCGGCCATGGAGGAGCGCCTCGGCCGGCGGATGCCCCCGTCGTACCGGGAGTTCCTCAAGGTCAGCGACGGGTGGCGGCACGCGGGCGGTTTCGTGTGGCTGCTGGCGGGAACCACGGACGCGCGCTGGCACGACGACGACTCGGGACTCGCGGGCATGTTCGAGGAGTACCTGGACGAGGACGCCGGGCCCGAGGAGCGGCGGGAGGTGGACATCTGGCGGCGCGGGCTGCAGCTCGACGTCGAGTCCGACATCACCTACGTCCTCATGGATCCCGAGGACGTGGATGAGGACGGCGAGTGGGCCGTGTACACGTGGGCGAGCTGGCGGGCCGCGCCACCCGAGCGCCACGCGAACTTTCTGGAGTTCATGCGGGACATGCACCGGGAGCTCCACAGCCTGCGGGCGCGGCGGAGCGACGAGGAGCCGGAGTTCGCCAACGACACGACGCGAGAGCTGGACGCCCTGGTGGAGAAGGCCCGGCTGGAGGCGCTGCGCGGCGACTGGGAACGGGCCGGGAAGGCGCTGGACGAGGCCAGGAAGTACGGCAGGCCGAGGGCCGCCGGGCTGGGCGACCAGATTCGCCGCCTGCTCGGACAGACCTCCATGGTGTCCTTCGAACACATGGTGACGGACCCGCAGTACACGTCCGAGGTGCTGCCGCCGCTGGTCGCCGAGCACGCGGCGCACGCGTACCGGGACGACGCCACGATGACGTTCCCGTCACAGGGCGCCGGCGACGACCCGGGGTCACTGGCCCACGCGACGCTGGACCAGGTGCGGAAGGGCACGTACCGGTACACGGCGGCCGGACCGTTCGGGGAGGCGGTCGAGCGGGCGCGGGAGCTGGCGCGGTGGGGAGACACCGACGGGGCATGGCGGACGCTGATGAACGCTCTGCCGCTGTGGGAACCGCTGGGACCGGACCACCTGGCGCCGCTGGGGTGGGTGGCCGACCCCGTGCTCGGGCCGCTGCTGACCCCGGAGCGGGGCCGCGAACTGCTGTCCACTCCCAGGGGCGGGCAGGCGGGTGAGGCACCGAGGCCGACGGCCGGGCTCGACCCGGGCAACCTGGCGTGGCTCGCGGAGCCGGACCCGGGCAACCATCGCACGTCCTACCGGTTCGTCCTGGTGGAGGGTGTGGAGCCGGCGGAGTTGCCCGGACGTCTCGCGGACGGGGACGGTACCGTGCTGAACGCACCCATGACCTTCTGGGAGGCACGCCACGAGTCGCTGCACGGGCAAATCGAGTTCTCGTCCTACGACGACAGGGCTCTCATGGCGGTCGGCCGGGCCGGCGCCGGTTGGAGCTTCGCCTTCGACGGCGATCCCGCCCTGTTCGACCCGCAGCGGTTCGTCTCCCCGGCCGCGGCCGCCGGCGCGGGCACCCGCGCGGTGGTGGTGTGGTGCGGCCTGAGGACGGGGCAACCGTTCCTCCACCTTTCGGTGGCGCGGGACGGTGCCGAGCAGTACGCGTTCACATACGCGGACGGAAAGGCCGGGTCAAGCGGAGAGATACCACGGGCGCTGGACCCGGGCCGGTTCTTCGGTGGCCCGGAGGACGGCGCCGAGGCGGAACGTCTGCTGCTGGAGGCGGTGACCGGGGAGTTCGGTGCCTGTCTGCCGCGTCATGCCATCGTGAACGGGCGGCTGCATACGTTCGCCACCCGCTCCTGGACGCGGCCGCCGAGGGAGGGCGAGGCGTACGTGGTGATCCGGATGCACGGGGAAGCCGCGCCCGGCGGCCGGCAGCGGACGGGAGACGACGGGCCGGGCGCCGTGCCACCTGGGTGCTGAGGACCGCGGCCACCCCTGAGTGCCGGCAGGCCGCCGCTCCGCGGTAACGGACGCGGCCCGCACCCCGTGACTCCCCTGCCGCCGCCGGCGCGGTGCCGCGCATCCACCGTCGCGCATCCACCGTCGCGCGTCCACCACCGCGCGTCCGCCGTCGCGGCACCGGTGTCGTCGAACAGGGCCCGGGGACCGCCCCGGGCCCTGTCTAGACTCACGCCCATGGCAGCAGCACACACCTATGACGTGACCGTCGAATGGACGGGCAACCTCGGATCGGGCACGGACGGTTACCGGTCCTTCAGCCGGGACCACGAGGTACTGGCGGACGGCAAGCCCGGGATCGCCGCCTCGTCCGACCCCGCGTTCCGCGGCGACCCCGCGCGCTGGAACCCGGAGGAGTTGCTCGTCGCCTCCGTCGCCCAGTGCCACATGCTCTGGTACCTCCACCTCTGCGCCGTCGGCGGAGTCGCGGTCGTCGACTACGAGGACCATGCCCACGGCACCATGACCATGGACGCGAGCGGCGGAGGTGGCCAGATCACCGGGGTCCTCCTGCGCCCCGAGGTGACCGTCGCCGACGCGTCGATGGCGGAGAAGGCACGCGCGCTGCACGGAGAGGTGCACGCGGTGTGTTTCATCGCCCGCTCGGTGAACTTCCCCATCACCCACGCACCCGTGATCCGGGTCGCGGAGGGCTGAGCGGGCTCCCGCAACACCCACTCCCCGGGCGGTGTTGCCGACCGGGGCCTCCGGGCGGCCCCACCCCTGTCCGGGGGCGTTCGCCGTCGGGGGCCGGGGCTCGACGGGGACGGTGTCCGTGCCGCGGGACGGCGGCCGGCCGCGTCAGCCGAGAGCGTCGAGCAGTTCGCGCTCACGGCGTGCGCTGAGGCCCGCGGGCCGCGGCCGGTCCAGGCCCTGCCGACGCTCCCAGAGCAGTGTGTCGGCCAGCAGTTCGGCGCGGGGACGCTGCCGCAGGCCCGCGGCGGCGGCCGCGGAGCCGCTCCGGGCCGACCAGCCCTCCCAGCCCGGTGCGACCAGCCACATCGGCAGCGACTCGGCCCCCATGTACTCGGCCACACCGTTCGACAGCAGCCAGTCCGGGTCGGCCTCGGTCACCGGCCCCGTGTGCCCGCCGACGGCGCGGGACAGCTCGATCCAGTCCCCGAAGGGAACGGCCGGGCCGACCGTGTTGTACGTGCCGGTGGTCCCCGCCTCCGCGTTGTCGAGCAGCCACGCGCCGAGATCCCGCACGTCGATCGCCTGGGTCGGCAGGAGCGGCGACTTCGGTACGAGCATCCGCCCCCGGGGATCCCGAGCGGCCCGGGCCACCCAGTAGCCGGAGCGGCCGGTGTGGTCGCCGGGTCCGCCGATGAGGCCGGCGCGTGCGATGACGAGCCGGTCGCCCACCGCGGCCGTCGACGCCCGCTCGCAGGCGGCCTTCGCCTCGCCGTACAGCGCGCGGTCGACCTCGCTCCGATCGGTCGGAGCCAGGAGTGCCGCGGACTCGTCCGCGTCCGGCACGGCATGGGAGGCATAGGCACTGACCGAGGAGACGTAGGTCCAGTGCCGCGCGTTGTCACCCAGCGCTTCGAGGGCCCCGCGGACGAGGCCGGGCTGCCAGGACACCTCGACGACCGCGTCCCACGCACGGTCGAGCAGCGGTGCGTACGCCGAGGGATCGCGCCGGTCGGCGGCCACCAGCACCGCTCCGTCGGCCACGTGACCGCTCTCGCCGCGGGCGAGGCACGTCACGCGGTGGCCGCGCCCGACCGCCTGCCGCGACAGCTCCCGGCCCACCCATGCCGTGCCACCCAGAACGAGTATCTCCATCCGGCCACTCAAGCACCGCCGGAGACGAGCACCAAGGGCGATTCGCCGAGAGCAGATCCCGGCCCGCAGCCGCGGTGTCGGCGCACGCGACCGGGCGCTGAGGCGTGCTGCCGTACCCGGGCGGCGACCGGGCCGCCCGGTGCTCCGGGGGCGGGGGGGGGGGGGGGGGGGGGGGGGGGGGGGGGGGGGGGCCCCCGGGGGGTGGTTCCCCCCGGGGGGGGGGGGGGGGGGGGGGGGGGGGGCCCCGGTGGCCCCGGCGGGGGCTTGGTGCGGATGCCCCTGCGG
>NZ_JBIALS010000020.1:50497-154965 GCF_042873655.1 Streptomyces sp. NPDC004609
CGTGCACGTCCGGGCCGCAGGGAACACCTGCGGCCCGGACGTGCACGGCGTCCACCACCGGGGTCGGCAGCGCCTCACCTCATCGGCCACCGCCCGCGCGCGCCACGGGCGTCGACGCGGCCGGATGAGCCGGGTGAGTACCTCGATCGTGCCCGCCGGGGCAAGCCGGCGGGCGTGCCGACGTCGTCCCGGGCGTGCCTACACGACGGCCTCGTTGCCGTCCTCCACCGTGAACTCACCGGTGCCGGTGGTGCCGAACCCGGCCTGGCGCAGGGTGAGCGAGACCACGCCCGCGCCCCCGTCCAGCACCTCCGACTCGGTGATCCGGTACGTCGCCGGTACGGCCCCGTCCGCGAACAGGCGCTTGCCGTCACCGACGACGACGGGCACCTGGAGCAGCCGGTAGGTGTCGACGAGCCCGGCATCGTGCAGTGTGCGCGCCAGCCGCCAGCTGCCGTGCACCTGCAGCTCACCGCCCGGCTGGTCCTTGAGCCGGCGCACCTGCTCGATGACGTCGCCGCGCAGCACCGTGGTCTTGCCCCAGGCCGCGTCGGTGTCGGAGAGGGTGTCGCTGACGACGTACTTCTGCCAGGTGTTGAGGGCCGTGGCCACGATGTTGTCGGGCTCGGTCACCTGGGACCAGTACATGCGCATCATCTCGAAGGTGGTTCGCCCCAGCAGGAACGCGTCGGCCTTGCGGAACCAGCCGCCGACCGGGTCGAGCTGGCCGTCACCGCTGTGGGGAACGAGCCAGCCCCCGCGCTCGAACCCATTGCTCCGGTCCTCCTCGACCCCGCCCGGGCCCTGCATGACGCCGTCGAGGCTGATGAAGGTGTTGACGCTGATTTCCATGATTCTCCGTACCTCTCGGTGGAATCGAACGAGACGTCTCGTATCGATGTGTCGCCGGTACGGCCCGCAGTGGGGAAATACCGGCATAGGACGGTTCGTTCCGTGGGCGGGTAGCCTGATTCCATGCCATCCGCACCCACCCCGGAACGGCGTGACGAGCACTCCCGCGGGCCACCCGCGATGCCGCCGTCGGACCGATCGCCCGCGACGGGCACGCCGCGGTCACGGATCCCCGCCGAGTGCCGTGTGTGGTGTGTGGTCAGGCGGCCGTACCGGCCGGCCGGTAGTCGAGGACGACGGTCCCGGTACTGAACGCGGCGATGCCGGCGAGCGTCCATGTCGTGGTGTCGACGCCGTCGGGGAACAGACGCTTTCCGCTGCCCACGACAACGGGCTGGACGAAGAGCTTGAGTTCGTCGACGAGGTCGTGCCTGATCAGATAGGTGACGAGGGTGCCGCTGCCGTAGACGAGGAGGTCCTGGCCGGGCTCGCCCTTCAGTTTGGCCACCTCTTCGGCGACATCCCCCTTGATCACGGAGGCGTTCCACTCGGCATGCCGGAGGGTCGTGGAGGCGACGTACTTGGGGATGCTGTTCATGATCTCCCCGTCCTCCATCGTGGGCCACGCCTTCGACAGTCCGTCATAGGTGTGCCGGCCCAGCAACAGTGCCCGGCTGGAGAGGAGCTGCCCGTGCCGGTACTTGGCGTGTTCGTCGTTGCGGATGGGAGTGGTCCACGCAGGCCGCGCCATGACCCCGTCCATCGAGGTGTGGACCAGTGCGACCACTTTGCTCATCGGCTTCCTCCTTCGATACGCGGTGCCGGCCTCCGGGTGTCGTCGGCCCGTGGCGCGTAGAACCAGCCTGCAAGGCGGAATGCCGCCGTACAAGCCGCGATCACGCAAGATCCGTTTAGCCCCACTCAACTCTGGGAGACCCTGTTGCTCGACCGGCACGAGTTCGAGGCGTTCATGACCCTGGCCCAGGAACTCCACTTCGGCCGTACGGCGGAGCGGCTTCATGTGACCACCGGCAGGATCAGCCAGACGATCAAGCAGCTGGAGCGCCGCATCGGGGCGCCGCTGTTCGAACGGACCAGCCGTCCGGTCCGGCTCACCCCTCTGGGACGGCAGTTCCACGACGATCTGAGACCCGCCTACGACCAGATCAAGGCCGGTATCGAACGGGCCGTCGCGACCGGCAGAAGCATCAGCGGTGCCGTGCGGGTGGGCTACTCGGCGCCGTGGTGCGGCGACCTCCTGGTCAAGGCCGCCGACCTGTTCCGCGTACGCCACCCCGACGCGACCGTCCACATCCGGGAGATACAGCTGTCCGACCCCCTGGGGCCCATGCGCGGCGGGGAGGTCGACCTGCAGATCACCGAACTGCCCATCGACGAGCCCGACATCACTCGGGGACCCGTCATCTACTACGAGCCCCGGGCCCTGCTCGTCCCCGCCGGGCATCCGCTGGCCCGTCAGGACTCGGTCGGCGTCGAGGACCTCGCGGACACCACCGTCATCACCATCGGCGGAACGATCCCCGACTACTGGCTCGATCACCACTACCCGCGTCTCACCCCCTCCGGCAGGCCCATCCCGAAGGGGCTCACGCTCACGTACTGGCAGGAGGTGCTGCCTCAGGTCGCCGCGGGCCGGGGGGTCTCGCCCACCTGCGCCCGCGCCGCCCACCACTACCAGCACCCCGGCATCGTCTACGTGCCCTTCCGCGACGCCCCGACCGTCGACTACGGGATCCTGTGGCCCACCGCCCGCGACCATCCGCGGATCCACGCCTTCGGCCGGATCGTCCGCGAAGTCGCCGCGCGACGGACACCCGCTCTCCGCCGACGGGCGAACTGAGGCTCCGGGCACCCTGCGCCGGGGCGCCTGCCCTCAACCGTCAGCCGGGTGGGCGCCCGTGCCCGTTCCCGGCGTGCGGGAGCCGTCGGAGCCCCGGGGTTCGCGCCGCCCGGCAGCCCGGCGCCGCAAAAGGTGTGGGGTCCGGACCCCGCCGCTGCCTACGATCCCCGCCGGAGGGCTCGTCCGCCCTCGCACCACAGCCGTATCCCCAGGGGAAGGGACACCCGCAGTGACGCAGACCGAAGACGTTGTTCACGTGGTTCGCGAGGTGCTCGGCACGGACGTCGTCGGAATGTATCTGCACGGGTCCGCCGTGTCCGGCGGGCTGAGACCGCACAGCGATATCGATGTGTTCGCCGTCGTGCGGCGGCGTACGACGGTACGGGAGCGGCGGGCGCTGGTCGAGGAGCTGATGGAGTTCTCCGGCGAGAGGGCCCGGCGCGGGCCCGCCCGTCCCGTCGAGCTGACGATCGTCGTGCAGTCCGAGGTCAGCCCGTGGAGGTATCCGCCGAACTGCGAGTTCCAGTACGGGGAGTGGCTGCGTGACGCGTACGAGAGCGGTGGGACACCGTCACCTGCGCCGAGCCCCGATCTCGCCCCTCTGATCACCATGGTGCTGAGCGCCGACGCACCGCTGACCGGGCCTCCGCCGGGAGAGATCCTGGCGCCCGTCCCCCACGAGGACCTCCTGCGCGCGATCGTCGCCGGTGTTCCGGAGCTGCTCGCGGAGCTGGAGACCGATACGCGCAATGTCCTGCTGACGCTCGCCCGGATCTGGACGACCCTCGCCACCGGGGCACTGGTGTCCAAGGACGCGGCCGCCGACTGGGCGCTGGAACGGCTTCCCGCCGCGCACCGTCCCGTACTCGCCCACGCGCGAGCCGTCTACCTCGGCGAGGACGAGGAGAGCTGGGACGGTCTGCTGGCGGATGCGGGCCGCCACGCGGAGTTCGTCGTGGGCGAGATCGGGCATCTGGCCGAGGGCGCCCCCGGACCCCGTACACACCGGTAGGCGGTCACTGTCCGGTGAGCCCGGGGCGGTGACGCGACGCCGGTCCGGGGGATCCGGCCGTCAGGCGGTGAGCCAGTCGCGGTAGTGCGTGGGGGCGATCTGCGCACCCTCCTTGGCGATGATGGCCCCGTCCGGCATGGTGGCGAACAGGCCCGCGGTGGAGGTGGTGACGGTCCGGCTGTCGCCACGGGCGGCGAGGGTGATCCTGCCCAGCTCGTCCAGACGGAAGACGTCGGGGCCCGCGATGTCGCGGATGCCGTTCAGGGGGGCGCCGACGGCGACGTCGGCGACGGCCCGGGCGACATCGGCGACGGCGATGGGCTGGATCCGGGTGGCGGGCAGCCGCACGGTGTCGCCGTCGGTGGTCCAGGACATGATGTCGTCGACGAACTCGAAGAACTGGGTGGCGCGGACGATGGAGTAGGGGACCGGGCCGGACTTGAGGGTGTTCTCCTGGTGGACCCTGGCCCGGTAGAAGGCGAAGCCGGGCACCAGGTCCACGCCGACGATGGACAGGACGACGGCGTGCCGGACGCCGGCCTCGCTCGCGGCCGCGACGAGGTTCCCCATGGTCGTCCCGAAGTAGTCCACCGACGCGTCGTCGATGGTGGGCGACGAGGTCACGTCGACGACGGCCTCGGCGCCCGCCACCGCCCGGGGCAGCCCTTCGCCGGTGAAGAGATCGACGCCCGTGGACCTCGCGTGCGGCACCGCTTCGTGCCCTGCGGCCTTCAGGATCTCCACGACCTGTGAGCCGACCCGCCCGGTTCCGCCCATCACAGCGACCTTCATGTCCCACCTCTCGTCTGCGCGCCGCACCACCGGGTCGCCCCGGCACACAAGCGCCCCTTGAACTCGGACCTTTACTGTCCGGGATCTTACTCGGATAATCTTTATCCGGGAAAGGGTACGGATGAAACCGGTCCGGATAAGGTGACAAAATGAGGATCCCCGGGGGCGTCGAGTGGGCGCTGCACTGTTGCGTCGTACTCACCACCAGCAGTCAACCTGTTCCCGCGGCGCGGCTGGCCGAGTTGCACGACGTCTCCGGCAGCTATCTCGCCAAGCAGCTCCAGGCGCTCTCCCGCGCCGGCCTCGTCCGCTCCACCCAGGGGAAGTCCGGCGGCTACGCCCTCACACGGGACCCCGGGACCATCACCGTGCTCGACGTCGTCGAGGCGGTCGCCGGCACGGGACCGGCGTTCGTGTGCACGGAGGTGCGCCAACGCGGCCCGGTCGCGGCCCCCGCCTCCGCCTGCACCCTGCCCTGCACGATCGCCCGCGCCATGGCCGCGGCCGAAACCGCCTGGCGCGAGGTCCTCGCGGCGGTCACGATCGCCGATCTGACCCGTGACATCGACGCCGGCCCGGGGCCACAGGTGCTGAACGGCATCCGGGCCTGGCTGACCGCCCAGGACGACTGAACACACCGGCGCGACCACGAGTCAGCGCTCCCGGGTCCCCTCCCGGCCGCCCGGGTCTGCGTCGTCCGGGCGACCGCGAACCGGTGGTACGGACGTCGGCCCCAGGCCGCCGGCCGCCCGATGCCGCCGGCGCGTCGTGCACGTCTCCCGCGGCGGCCTCCGCCTCCCACGGGCAGCACCGCGGGCCCCGTCCCTGGGTACCGGAGAGCCGTCGAGATGCCTCGGTACGCATCGGTCGCGGCCGGGACCGCTGGGGGGCCGGTACGGGGACGGGGGCTCCACAGCTCCGCACCGTACGGTCGACTCCACGGCCCGGTGCCGGTCACCGGGGCCGGGCGTGCTCCCCCGATCCCCGTGGGGGCCACGGTCGAAGCGCGCCCGCGACCGTCCGTCCGGCTCGGCGGAGGTACGCGCCGTCGCTCAGGCCATCGTGAGCGGATCGCGGTCGTCGTCCAGCTCGCGCCGGGCCACGGCGAGCGCGGCCTCGATGTCGCGGGCACCGGTGGACACGCACAGGGCGTACGCGATGTCCTGCAGCTGCCGCCGGACATGGAGAGGCACGACGTCCCCGGTGGCCTCGCCCCGCAGGGACTCATAGGTGGTGAGCTGATTCCGTAAGACCGCCGGATGGGTGTTCACCAGGGAATCTCCGATCATGCAACGACGGGAGGAAGGCCGGGAGCGGGCACGCCCGGCCCGAGTGGGCCTCGCCTCTCCGTCTGCCCGCGCTGCCGCGCATCACGCGTGCCGTTGCCTATCCGTTGTCCTGCGGCACGGTCCACCGCGTCCGCCGGTCGTGCCCGTCGACACGGTCGGAAAGGTCCACCGGGCGGGACGGCCCGCACGGTCGGCACGGGATGAAGTGCCCCCGGGCCGGACCGTCTTCTCACCCGCCGGAGAGCACCGGACGGGCACCGGCCGTGAGGTCGTCAGACGAAGGGTCGCGGCGGGAACCGCCGGTCCGGCCCGCGCAGGGTCCGGCTCAGCAGGCGGAGCAGCGTGATGCCGGTCAGGAGCCAGCACCCGGCGAACGCCCAGATGAAACCGGCGGCGGAGGTGGTGATCCCGGCCACCAGGAGAAACAGGCTGACCGGAAGGAGTACGAGCAGATGCGGGCCGGGGCGGAGCGCCGGGGCCCGGCCGAGCCGCTGGGCCCGGGCGCGGAGGCCGATCAGGCGCAGCCTGCGGCGCAGCGACGCGTCCCGGCTCAGTCCGGCCTCGATGCCGTCCAGAGCGCGCCTTTCCCGGGCGTTCAGAGGAACTGTTCGCGACATGGCTCTCACCTGACACCAGAATACGACGCCCCCACGCGGCCGCCCACTCGTGCCGGAAAGGACCCTGACGCACGGCCCGTGGCCGCCGTCCGGGGGCGCGGGTGCGCGCCCGAGGCACCGGCTCCGAGCGGCCGGGCCGGTGGATGGGCCACCAGGACTCCGCACGGGTGCGGCAACCTGAGCTGAACGGGTTCTCGCGGGGCGGCCCGGCGCCTGTCGGGCGGGAACCCGCACTCCGGCTGGCTACGTTGCGGTCCGTGACCCCCATCCCCCCGGACCAAGCCCCGCTCCCCGCAGGCCGTGTGCCGCGGGGGACGGCGACATGAGCGCGCCGTCGGCCTCCGGTGTGCTGCGCGCGGCGGCGGGCGACCTGACACCGTTCGCCGACCCCTCGGTGAGCGCGCTCGTCGATGGGCCCGGCGAACGGCCGCCGTGGCTCGACGAGCTGGCCCGCCTGGTGGTCACGGGCCGGCTGGTCGTTCCCCGTACGACTCTGACGGCTGCCGCCCTCGGCGACTTCACCGCGTGGGCCCGGTCGGCGCTGGCCGGGGCGCCCCCGGCGGTGGCCCGCCCGCTCCTGGAGGACATGGCGGGGATCGTCGGCCGGGTCCGGGTGGGTGCGGGCAACGGACCCGTGCTGGTACGTGTGTTCACGGAGGCTCCCACCCGCCGGTGCGGCTTCCATGTGGACACGGTGCCGCCGGACTCCCCCACGGTCGGGGCCGTACGGGTCTACAACGGTCCGACGACCGAGTACGTGGCGTCGGGCGATGTGCTGGGGATGGCCGACTTCTACGCCTATCTGAGCCGGCGTGAGCGGCTGTCGCGGCAGGCGGCCGACCTGTGCCGCCCGGACGCCGACGCGGCCACAGAAACAGACACATCGGACACCTCGGCGTACCCCGCAAACGCGGCGGACACCGTGGATCCGGCGGACACGGGCACGGACCCCGCCACGGCGGCGGCGCTCGGCGAGCTGCTCGCCATGGACGAGAACCCCTCGTTCCTGCGGCCGGGTGCCCCGATCCACCGCGTACCGGACGACGCGACCGTCTACTTCCGGCACATCGACGTGACGCGCCACTGGTCGCCGCACCCCGTGAGCGACACCTGGATCCACCGCTCGCCCATGCGGGGCGGGCCGCGGCTGGTCCTCAATGTGTCGCCGACACGGACCGTCTCGGCGAACCCCGGTCGGCGGTGAGCAGCACATGGGTGAGATCGGGCAGGGCGGCGTCCAGGGTGCGCAGCAGCCCCAGCACCCGGGCACCCGCCCGCACGGGCCCGTGGTGCGCCGTGAACCAGGCCCTCGGCCGCCGGCCGGAGGCCAGTACCCGTTCCACGGCCGCCACGGCGTCCTCCTCCCCGTCGAAGAAGACGCCGGTGAAGGAATTGACGTAGTGCCAGCCGCCGAGGATGGCCCGGTTGACGACGACCGGCACATCGAGGCAGAGCGCCTCGGCGAGCACTCTCGGCGACGCGTCCTCGACGGCGGGGACGAACAGGGCGCGCGCACCGGCGACCACGTCGAGCAGCAGCCGCCACGGCAGCGGGCCGGTGACCCGTACACCGGGGATCTCCGCGGCGCCGGGCGGTGCGTCGACGACCAGGATCCTCAGTCCCGTCTCGCGGGCCAGCCGGCTCAGACAGCGGGCCGCGAGCGGCCAGTTCTTCGCCCGCTGCCGCCAGGGCTCGCGGCCGGAGACGTGCACGACGTCGGCGACGAGTTCCGGTGGGGGTACGGCCGCCAGGGCGGGGTTCACCCGCAGGGGATCGGTGAAGTCGGACTCGCTCACCAGGGCGCGGGGGCCGGCGGTCGGCAGAAACCGGTCCGGACGGCGGAAGCAGTGCAGCCACGCCTCGCACAGCAGCCCGTAGTCGCGTTCGTCGCGGTACCCCGCCCCGGGGAAGCCCTGGTGACTGGTCGCACCGGCGAACCGGCAGCCCTCACCGGCCAGTTCGGACAGACGGGTGTGCTGGGAGTGGGTGACGACCGGTGCCCGTACGAGTACCCACGGCAGGACGCCGCCGCCCGGCCCGGTCACCCGCAGAAAGGGCGCGCCCGCGGCGAGGTCCACACCCATCGCCCTTCACCCGAAGACCGCCACGGCGCCCGAGGCCCGGCACAGTGACATCACAGGAGAGCCCATGACCCAGCCCATCAGACGTGACTTCTTCACGGAAGGCAACGGCGGCACGCGGATCGAGATCTTCGACGAGCTGAGCGACACCGCGAAGGCGGCCCTGCACAGCTTCTTCCGGCGGGCGCACGCGGCCCATCTGATGGAGGAGGTCGTGCTGCCGCAGTTCTCCGACGGCGACTCGCAGATCTTCGCTGCGGTGCGGGACAGGCCGTGGCCGCCGTGGGGGCTGGGCGCGCGGAACATCATCGGTGTGCTCCAGACCCATCTGGTCTCCGACGGCTGCTGGGGGCTGAGTCCCGTGCATGTCGCGGACGAGGACCTCACCAATGTGGGGCTGTGTTCGGCGCTGTACAAGGAGGCGCTGGAGACCCTGGCCGTCGACCCCAACGCGGAGGTGCACTATCTCCTCGCCGAGGGCTCACGGCTGGCGGACCTGGTGCTGCGCCGCGTCGGATTCGAGCGTACGGAGGACGTCTTCCTCACCGAGGCGGCGCGCTATCTCACCTACCGGGCGCCGGCGGGCGAGCTGCTGGCGAGCCTCGGGCTGGCGGAGACCGACACGATCGATGTCCTCGCGGGCAACATCGACGACGGCGTCTTCGAGCTCAACGCCGCCTTTCACAGCGCGATCTACCTCGGCTCCCGCGCGGAGTGGGCGGTGGACCGGGTCTCCGTGCCCTCCGAGATCGCCCGGATGGTGCGCGGCGGCCACTACAACAAACCGGCCAGTGTGCCGACGGGCACCGGGCGGTTCGAGCGGGACGTACTCGCGGAAGTCGCCCAGGGGGTACGGGAGTTCCTCACCGAGGCGGAGCGGGACGAGCTGCTGGAGTACGTCCGCGGCCGGGAGCCGGAGTTCGCGGCGGCCTCGGTGCAGCGGCGTGGCACGGACACCCCGGTGGTGGACGAGCGGGTCCGCAGCAGTCTCGTCCTCGACGGGCTCGGCCGCTTCGAGTCACTCTTCGCGGACCGTATCCGGGAGCAGCTCCAGGAGGTGCGGGCCCGTCTGAACCATCCGGTGTTCCCCCTGGGCCGTATCGAACTGCAGGTGACCGCGAACGGTGACCGCGACTACTTCGGCATGCACCGGGACACGGACGGCGGCGACACCCGTGAGCTGTCGTTCGTCTACTTCTTCTCCGCCGAACCGCGCCGCTTCTCCGGCGGTGAACTGCGGGTCTTCGAGACCGTCGTGGAGGACGGGCGGATCGTCCCCACGGACCGCAGCCAGACCATCGTGCCGCGCGCGAACCTGGCGGTGTTCTTCCCCAGCCGCCACGACCACGAGGTGCTGCCGATCCGGGTGCCGAGCAAGGCGTTCGGCGACAGCCGCTTCAGCGTCACCGGCTGGATCCACCGGCAGTGAACGGCGGGCGGGACGGGCGGCAGACCGCGGCCTGGGCCGTCGTCGGGCGTGTGGCGCTCCCCGCGGGCCTCGTGAGGCAGGCGGTGCGTGCCACGCATCACGCGCCCTTCCCCATGGCCGATGAGCTGCTCGCCCGCGCGGTGACGGCGGACGCCCATGGCGTACGGGCCCGGTATCTCTTCGCCTCGGAGCAGGCGGCGAGGGCCTTCCCCGCCTGCGAGGACACCGCGCTGAGCCGGCTGGGTGCGGTGACGACGGGACCGGTACGCGCCGTTCCGGCGGCCGTGCCGGCGGCGCCGGTGATCATCGTCGGGCCGCCGCGCTCGGGCGGTACCGCGCTGTTCGACGCCCTGGCCCGGCATCCCGCGCTGTGGACGGTCGGCGGGGAGAGCGAGGGAGTGATCGAAGGGGTGCCCGGGCTGCATCCGGCGGCATGCGGGTACGCCTCGCACGCGCTGGGCGCGGAGCACGCCGAGCGGCACGGCGGGGCGGTGTACGCCGGCTTCCTCGCCGGGCTGCGCGATGCGCGAGGCCGGGCGTGGACGGAACACGGCGGCCCCGGGGCACCGCCGCCGAGGCTGCTGGAGAAGACCCCGGAGAACTCCCTTCGGCTTCCCTTTCTGCTGCGGCTGTTCCCGGACGCCACCGTGGTCCACCTCCACCGGGACGCCCGCGACACGGTCGCGAGCATGGTGGCCGCATGGGCACGCCCGGGGTTCGTCAACATTCCGGATCTGCCCGGCTGGCCCCGGCGGGCCTGGCATCTGCTGCTGCCCCCGGGATGGCGGCGCTGGGCCGGCGGAGACCTGTCGAGCATCGCGGCCCGTCAGTGGGCCGCGGCCGTGGAGGCGGCCCTGGACGCCCGGTCCGAACGGCCGGAGGTGGTCTGGGTGGATGTCGACCACGCCGAACTGCGCGGTGCGCCGGGGAGGACTCTGCTGCGGCTGGAGGCGGCGCTCGGACTGCCCGCCGCCGCGCACGCCAGGGAGCTGCCGCTGTCGGCGACCACGATCAGCCCGCCGCGGCCCGGCAAGTGGCGGCGTACAACCGGCTTCGACCCGTCGGCGCTCGACGCCGTGACCCAGACCCAGCAGCGCCTCAGGAACGGACGCACCGCGATGCCCCCCACACACGCCCGCACCGCACAGGACTCCCGCCGGGCCCCCGCCTTCGCCTGCTGGCTCGACGAGGCGGCCGCCGATGCGGAGCCCGGAGGCGGAACCGCCGTGACCGGCACTCTCGGTACCGGCAGCCCTGAAGATGACACTTCCGGAACCGGAACCAAAAGCGATGCCAAAACCGGCACGGCCACAGACACAGACACAGACACAGACACAGACACAGACACAGACACAGACACAGACACCGGCACCGGCACCGGCACCGGGGACGTCACCCTCGATCCGGCCGTGGTGCTCCAGACCGGGATCACCATCCCCCTCCCGCTGGTGCGGCGCGCCCGGTTCCGGGACCGGTTCCTGCCCGACCGCCCGATCCTGTGGACCGAGGACCCCGGCACCGGCGCGCTCGCGCCGTACTGGGTCCGCCCCGAGGACTACCGGCCCCTGCGTTCGCTCACCCCCGGGCGCCCCCTTCCTCCGGAGTTCCCCGCCCGGCTGCGGGCGGCGCTCGCCGGGGCGGGTGCCCTGAGCACGGCCGGTGAGCGCGCCCGGCGGGCGGCCCGGGCCGAGGCGGCGCTGGCCAAGGCCGCCGAGGACTTCGCGTGCACGGAGGTGTGCCGGATCGCCCGCATGGTGTCCCCCCTTCACCGCAAAGCGCTGCTCGACTACTACGAGCAGCTCATCGAGACCGGTTCCTGGCCGCTCGGGGACTCCCAGGTGACGGGCCGTTACGGCTGGCACAACGAGTCCCTGTCACGCTTCTTCCACCATCAGTTCCGCGCTCTGGTGAGCCGCATCACCGGACGGCCGGTGCGCCCCTCGTACTCCTATGTCTCCGCCTACCGCGGCGGAGCCGTCCTCGACCGCCATGTCGACCGTGAGCAGTGCGAGTTCACGGTCTCGCTGCTGCTCGGGGAGTCGGGTCCCGGGATCGAGGGCGGCTGGCCGCTGAGTCTCGACACCGCCCGCGGGACCGTCCCGGTCGTCCAGCGGCCCGGTGAGGCCGTGTTCTTCCGCGGCACCGCCGTACCGCACGGGCGCCCGCCGCTCCCCGGCGGAAGCACCCACACCTCCCTGCTGTTCCACTACGTCCCGGCGGAGTTCCCGAGGACGCTGTACTGAGCCGGCTACTGAGCCGTCAGAAAGCCGATGTCCCGGGCGCCGGCCTCGTGGACGTGCGGGGCGATGCGCTCCCAGCGGGTCACCGGGCGCGTGGCCTCGGGCGGAACGGCCCGCTCCCGGATGCGGGTGAAGCCCGCCGGCGCGGGTCCCCGCCCGAACATCGCCTCGGCCGCCTCGGCCGTCAGCAGCATGTCCCACACGAGGTGGATCCGTTCGGCCGTGCCGCCGTTCTCGGCCGCGTGCACACAGCCGTGGTTGACGAGGTACACCGTGCCGGCCCGCAGATGGTGGACATCCCCGTCGAGGAGCAGCGTCGCCCCCGGCCGGGTGACCAGCGGCAGATGGAAGCGGGCCCGGATCCCCACGGTGCCGGTGCGCGAGCGTACGACGCTGTGCTCCTCGTGCGGCGCGAGCGTGGCGCCCGGACCGAGCACATTGACGCGGAAGTTGACCAGATGCGGCAGGGATCCGGCGAGCGCGGCCAGCGCGGGGTGGCGTACGCCGTGGTGGAAGCGTTTGCCCGCGCAGGACAGGTCGTGGTCGCGGGAGAAGTCGTCGGTGCGTCCGGAGGCGTTGAGGAGGCTGAACTGCTCGACCCGGCCGCGGGGCCCGGCCCATGCCGTCACATGGCCCGGGGCGCCGGGGAGCGACGGACGCTGCCGGGCCCGCAGCCGGGTGACCTCGGTCAGCAGGGCGTCGAGCGTCGGGGGGTCGGCGGAGAACAGCCGCAGACAGCGGATGCCCGGGCGGTGGTAGTTCGCGTCCCGGATCCCGTGGAGCACCCGCAGCAGCTCCCGCTCCCGGGCGGTCACCGGAACGGGCACCTGTCCAGGAGCAGATCGAGATCGGGAAGCCGTCCCGGGAGGGTCGCGAAGTCCCGGAGTGCCGTCGCGTCCAGCCCGGCGCCGGTCGGGCCGACGGCGATGGGCGGCGGAACCGGCACCCCCACCGAGAGGAAGTAGTCGTGGAACTTGGTCCCGTCACCGCTGGGCAGATCCCGGTAGCTGATCCACACCGCGGGCGTCCCGTAGGCATGGCTGAGGATGATGCCGTGCAGGCTCGACGAGGCGACGAGGGGCGCGCGGACGAGCCCGTCGACGACGTCCTCCACGGGCTGCTGCACATCGACGAGCTGCCAGCCGTCCGGAGTACCCAGTGTGGCGCGGGCCTTGTCGGCGAAGTGCGGTACGACCGCCGGGATCCTGCCCCTGCGGCGGCCGGCGCGCGGAAGGAACCTCGGCACCAGCAGCGCCGGGTCGCCGTAGACCGGGGGGCAGGCCGCTCCCGAGCGCAGCGCCGCCTCCCTGGTGAGGGGGCCGCGGACGGCAGCCAGTTCGGCCCGGGGGTCGACGCCCTCACCGGCGTTCATCACACCGGAACCCCACACGACGGCGCCCTGCCCGGCCAGGGAGACGACACTGCCGGTGACGAAGTGTTTGAGGCCGGGCGCGTGCGGTGCCGTCCAGCGGGCCGGGGCGCCGCGGATCCGCCGGATCAGCCACGGAGTGAGTCTGTCTCCGACGTTTCCCTGACTGGGGGCCCGGCACCAGAAGGCGGGCACAGCCTCGACCATGTCACCCACTGTAGCGACCGTACGGCCATCCTCATCCGTACCTTCCACGGCGATGTCGCCTGGTTGCGCTATGCGCTGGCCGCCATCCGGACGTGGTGCCGGGGCTTCTCCGAGGTGGTCGTCGTCACTCCGCGTACCGGATCGGCCGTGGTACGCCGGGCAGTCGGCGACGACGTGCGCCTGGAGGTCTGCCCCGACTATCGTGACGACTATCTGGGGCAGCAGGTGACCAAGCTGTACGCGGACGAGTTCACCGGCGCCGAGCTGATCTGCCATGTGGACTCGGACGTCGTCTTCACCCGTCCCGTCTCCCCCGCCGATCTCCTCGCCGACGGCCGCCCCTGGGTGGTCCGGCGACCGGTCGCCGGCCTCGGGAGGCACCGGCCGTGGCTCGCTCCGACCGAGCGCTTCCTCCGGCGGCCGGTCGCGTTCGACTTTATGCAGCAGCCGCCCTTCACCTTTCCCCGCCGGCTGTATCCGGAGGTCCGGGCGCTGTCCCGGGAGCTCCACGGGACGTCACTCGACCGGTATGTGACCCGGTGTCCGCCCCGCGGCTTCTCCGAGTTCAATGTCCTGGGCGCCCATGCCCATACGGCCCACCACGCGTCGTTCACCTGGTACGACGCCGGTGGCCCGGAGGTTCCCCGGCTGTGCGGCTGGTACTGGAGCAGGGGCGGTATCGACGCCACTCTGCGGCGGGAACTCGACCTGATCGTCTCGGGCTGCCGATGGGGGGTGAAACCCTGTACGGATGAGTGACGACGTCGAGGAGCGCGGGTCGGCCCGCTTCACCAGCGCGCGGCACTTCAGGCTCTGGCGCTACGGCGTCGGCCACAGCACGCGCATGGCCGCCACGGACTCGAACAGGACATCGACGGTCTCGCCGCCCTCGGACTCCGCGGCGCTGCGGAACAGCCAGGTACACAGGAGCTTCAACCCGTTGACCATACGCGCCGCCGAACCCGGGCCCGGCAACGCGAGCCGGTGATGATGTCGGCCTTCCCACGTGACGGATGTGACGTAAGGACTCTCGCGGGGCGGATGGTGTATGAGCGTGTGGCTCGTATCGGTGCGAAAGCCAGGAGTTTCCGTACCGGACCGTGACCGGCACGCAGGCGGGGGGACTGTTCGGCGCCGAGGCGCTGCGCTGTTACAGGTGCACGGTGCGGGTGGACGCGACCCGGCCGACCGCGCTGGCGCAGGAGGCCGATACCTGCGTCCGAGCCGCCCGCGCTCGCCGGTTCACCGGTGCGGCGGCTACCGGCTTGGGCGGGCGGTTCGGCGGTTCCCGGCCGCTCGGCGCTCGCGGTGCCGTGAACCGGCGCGGGCGGGCTGCACGCCGCTCGGCGGACCGGCGCGGCCGGTGCCGCGGCCCGCCTCGCTCAGGTCGCGCGGGCCGCCTGCTTCACCGCCATCTCCACCTCGACGCGGTTCTGGCCGGTCTGCCGGGCGTGTTCGGTGATCGCCGCCTGGGCGGCGATGGAGGCCGCCAGCCAGGGCCTCCAGGTCTCGGTCGAGTACGTCCCGGCCATGGCCTCCTCGCGCGCCTTCAGCGCCGCGCGTTCAAGCGCCACCAGCTCATCGGTGAGTTCAATTTCAGCCATGGCCGGATCTTATGCCTATAGCCGCCGTTCGGCCGTTCGGCCGACGCGGCGATCCCCTCGCGCCTCAGACCGTGATGACGACCTTGCCCCGGGCACTGCCCGCGGACAGATACCGGATGGCCTCGGAGACCTCTGCCAGCGGATAGGTACGGTCGACGGCCGGGGTGAGCTTTCCGGCCTCGATCAGCCGCCCCAGGATCCGCAGATCCCCCTGGTCGGGCGTGGAGACCAGCATCCTCAGCCGCTGGCCGACGAACGGCGACAGCAACACCGCCCGGAGCGTGCGGTCCACGCCCCCGAACCACCGTCCGCCCTCCTCGGAGCCGATGACGACCAGGCTCCCCCGGGGTGTGAGCACCTTCCGCAGGCGCCCCAGGGGACGGCCGCCCGCGATGTCGAGGATCAGGTCGTAGCGGACCGGACCGGCCGTGCAGTCCTCGCGGGTGTGGTCGATGACCTCGTCGGCGCCGACCGCACGCACCAGGTCCGCCTTTCCGGTGCTGCACACACCGGTGACCCGCGCCCCGGACTCCTTGGCCAACTGGACCGCGAAGGTCCCCACGCCGCCGCCCGCGCCGATGACCAGCACCTTCCGGCCGGGCCGCGGGGGGCCGCCCGCGCGCAGCCCCTGGAGCGCGGCGAACGCGGAGGTGGGGACGGCGGCGGCCTCCTCGAAGGTGAGGTTCGCCGGCTTGGGCGCGAGGCGGTCCTGGTGCGCGCGGGCGTACTCGGCGTAGGAGCCCTCGCAGGTACCGAACACCTCGTCACCGGGCCGGAACCGCGTCACCCGGTCCCCGACCGCCTCCACCGTCCCGGCCACGTCCGCTCCCGGCACCCGGACCCGGGGCCTGCGCAGCCCGAACCCCACGACACGCACGAGGTAGGGCAGGCCCGTGACGAGGTGCCAGACGCCTTGGTCGAGTCCGGCGGCCCGTACACGTACGAGTACGTCGTCCGCACCGGCGGCAGGCCTGTCGATCTCCTTCAGCTCCAGATCGTCCGGGGATCGGTACGTCTCGCTCACCACTGCCCTCATGATGGCGCTCCCTCACTGTCCGGGTACTGGAAAACGGTGTCGAGCGGGACCTCGAACACCCGGGCGATCTGGAAGGCCATCTCCAGCGAGGGCGAGTAGCGCCCCTGTTCGATGGCGATGACGGTCTGGCGCGACACGCCGATGCGCTCCGCCAGTTCCGCCTGGGTCATCTCCCCATGGGTGAACCGGAGGGCCCGGATGGCGTTCGTGACCTTGGTGGACCTGGATCTCACCACGCCTGGAAGCCCCATCGGTACGCGACGATCTTGGCGACCGAGCCGACCGTCGCCGACAGCACGAACGCCAGGTAGACCGCGTTGGCGATCCAGAAGTGGTCACGTTCGGCCATCGCCAGGCCGAGCGCCGCCACTCCCCCGATGACGACGAACGACTGGCCGATGTACTCGCCGTACCGGTTGATCTCCCGATCGCGCTGGTCCTTGCCGTGCGCCTCCCGCGGCCGGAGCGCGGCGGCGAGCACGTGCAGGACGACCGACGCGGCGATCGAGATGCCCACGGCCCACAACAGCGCCGCCACATAGGGCACTTCCGCGAGCGGGGTGTCGCCCGCCCGCCCGAGCACGGCGACGAGGTAGCCCGCGTAGGTCACCAGCGCGAGCACTCCCGTGATCCATGCGCTCTTCTCTTCGGATGCCATACTCCGAATGTAAAGCAGAGCAGACATCACGTCAAAGATTCTTTACATGTCCCTCCAGTCGGGGACAGGGACGGGCCGGAACCCAGGGGCAGGTGCGGGGTCAGGTCCGGGGTCAGGAGGCGTCGTGGAAGACCAGGCCGAGGGTGTGCCGCCGCCCCGACCGCACGGTGCTCACCCCGTGGCGTACGGGAGAGGCCGACCAGCCTCGCGCGGAGCGGACCGGGCGGTCCCGGGTGGTGAAGACGAGGCCGTGTCCCTGCCGGAGGGCGGTCGCGGTGCCGCGCGACTGGGCCCGAGGACGCTGCTCGACCAGCAGGAACTCCCCGCCCGTGTAGTCGCTTCCGGGCCGCTCCAGACCGATGACGACCTGGAGCGGGAAGACCGCGTCGCCGAAGAGGTCCCGGTGCAGGGCGTTCCAGTCCCCCGGACCGTAGCGCAGCAGAATCTGCGCGGACCTGGTCTGGCCCGCCCGGTGGCAGATCTCCAGCCATTCGTCGAGATCGTCGGGCCAGGGCGCCGGCCGGCCCAGACGCTCGGCCCAGACACGGGCGATCGGGAGCAGCCGGGGGTAGAAGGCGGCCCGCAGTCGGCGTACGACGTCCGGCAGGGGCTCCGCGAAGTAGCGGTACTCGCCGGAGCCGAAACGGTGGCGGGCCATGTCGACGGTGGACCGGAAGCGTTCGGTCTCGTCGTACAGCGCGGCGATCGAGCGGCACTCGGCGGGGCTGAGGATCCGCGGTGTAGGGGCGCAGCCGTGCGCGTCGATCTCCTCGGCGAGGGCCGTCCAGTCGATGTCGGGCAGGGGTCCGGTCTTCAGAGTCATGATGTGTTCCCGGGAGATGGTGGTTCACGGCAGACGACGTCGTTCACGGCCGGGGAGGTTCACGGCCGCGAGGGTCGTGGACGGCCGGGGCCGGTCGTTCACGGCCGAGTCGGCGGGCGGGCGGCGGCCCTGCCCGGTGGGTCACGGGCGCTGGCTGACGGCCCGGAAGTGGTGCATGGCGTACGAACTCCAGGGCCGCCAGTTCTCGGCGCCGGCCCCGGTCGCGCCCGCCCGGCGCATGCCGTCCTGGACGGCGGGGTCCCCGGTGAGCCGGACATCGGGGTCACCGAGGGCCCGCATACGGATGTAACCGGCGGTCAGGGGGCCGATGCCGCGGAGCGCGAGCAGTCCGCGTTCGGCCTCTTCGCGGTCGGCTCCGGGGTCGAGGTGAAGGGTGCCGTCGGCGAGGGCGGTGGCAAGAGTGCGCAGGGTGTCCCGGCGGTCACGCGGCAGCCCCAACCCGGTCAGGGGGGCGTCGGCGAGGGCGTCCGCACCGGGGAAGAGATGGGTGAGGCCGCCGCTGGGCTCGCTCAGGGGTTCACCGTGGGCGGCGATCAGCGCGGCGCCGAGCGCACGTCCCCGCGCCAGGGACTCCCGGCCGCCGAGCACGGCGCGTACGGCCAGTTCCTGCGGGTCGGCGGCGCCCGGCGCGCGCAGCCCCGGGCGGGCGGCGACGAGCGGGGCGAGCGCCGGGTCGGCGCCGAGGCGTTCGGCCACGGCGCGGGGGTCGGCGTCCAGGTCGAACAGCCGGCGCATCCGCTGGGTGGCCGTGGTCAGATCCCGCAGGTCCGTCAGGTGGAGCCGGCACTCCAGCCAGCCGTCCGCCGCTCCCCGCCGTTCGACGGCCTCGGCCACCGCGGGTCCGCCGGGCAGCCGCAGGGTGCGGCGGTAGATCCGGGAGCCGGGCTCGCCGGTGATCTCCTCGACGCCGGTGAGGGCGCGCTCGACGAGGTGGTCGAAGATCTCCGCCGTGGCGTAGGGGCCGCGGTGCGCGAGCCGCAAGGGTACTCCCGCGCGACCCCTCTCCGGCGCGACGCGGACCGGGCGGGAGGCGCGGCCGGGGCGGGAGGCGCGCAGCTCGCTGGGGGTGGCCGCGTAGATGGCACGCATGGTGTCGTTGAACTGCCGCACGCTGGCGAACCCCGCGGCGAAGGCGATCTCCGCGGCCTGGAGGGTCGTCGTCTGGAGCAGTACGCGCGCGGTGTGGCCGCGCTGGGCGCGGGCGAGGGCGATGGGGCCCGCGCCGAGCTCCGCGTTGAGCTGGCGCTGTACCTGGCGTGCGCTGTAGCCGAGCCGGGCGGCGAGTCCCGCGACGCCCTCCCGGTCCACGATCCCGTCGCCGATCAGCCGCATGGCCCGGCCCACGACATCGGCGCGGGCGTTCCACTCGGCCGAGCCGGGCACGGCGTCGGGCCGGCAGCGGCGGCAGGCGCGGAACCCGGCCCCCTGGGCGGCGGCAGCGGTCCGGTAGAACCGGACGTTCTCGCGCTTGGGCGTGATCGCGGGGCAGCTGGGCCGGCAGTAGATACCGGTCGTCGCCACGGCGAAGAAGAAGACACCGTCGAATCGGGCGTCTCGGCTGGTCACCGCCTCGTATCTGCTGTCCTGGATCGTCATGCGGCCAGTATGGACACGCTCGGGCGGGCGGTGCTGGCGGAAATCGGACAGGGCGTTGGGCGGGAGAGGAGGGCTGCCGGAGGGCTGCCGGGAGACGCGCCCGCGGGCACGGGAGAGCGGGCGGCGGGCGGAGCGCGGACCGGTCGTGCCGTGTGAGGCGCCGGGACGGGCTCGTCCGACCGGCCGGTCACCCTCCGGTCCCGGGAGAGGGACGGCACCGGGCGCGGACGGCCCTGGAGACGGACGGCACCGGGGAAGCCGGGCGGGACACCCGTGGCTCCACAGCCGCGGACCACGGCGAACGCACCGGTCGGCCCGGCGACCGGCCGACCGGCACCGACGACCGGCGCGGCCGTCGGTGGCACAGCGCCCCGGGCGGGCCCCGCGGCGGTCGGTGACGGAGTCTGTTCACGTCATGTCAACTTCTTTTCGCAAGGGTCCGGTTGAGTAGGATCGGCGCGCGACCATGAGTGGAACAGGGCTTCCACCTGCACCATCCGCACCATCAGCCCCTCCATCCCAAGAGGCCCCATGACGACCACTTTCAGACACGCGCGCCGGCCCGGGCCCCCGGGGGCGGCGGCCGGCTGATGGCCCAGGATCAGTTCCGCCCGGTCTACCACCCCGCGGGCCACGACGGTGAACTGCGCACCGCCATGCAGGATTTACGTGCGGGCCGCTGGCTGTCGATGCGGAATCTGCTGGACTCCACCGACGGCTGGGACGGGTGGACCCGGCGGACCCAGGTACTCGGAGCCGTCGCCGCGGGCTCGGACACGGTGAAGGCCTGGCGTGCCGAGGAGCCGGACTCGCTCTCCGCGATCGTCATGCAGTGCCGGGTCGCGGTCGAGCGCGCGCTGCGGGCGCACCGCGACGACCACCGGCGTACGCAGGAGCTGTGGCACGAGGCGTGGGAGGCGTGCCGGGTCGCGGCCGGGCACGGACCCGACGACCCGGTGCCCTGGATATGCCTGCTGGCCCTGGCGCAGCTCGATGTGAAGCAGCGGCTGGAGGAGCACCGGCAGGTTCCGCCCGGCCCGATGCTGTTCCCGGGGCCGTGGGGTCTGCTGGCGGAGGCCCACAAGCGCGACCCGTACAACCGTGAGGCGTACCACCGGATGCTCCAGTTCGTGTACGGGCGCAAGTCCGGCGGTCATCTGTCGGAGGCGGTCAACTTCGCCCAGTGGGCCGCGTCCGCCGCGCCCGCGGGATCGGCGCTGCTGGCGCTGCCGCTGTACGTCCGGGTGGAGCGCTACCGCCGCGACAAGGGCCATGAGCGGGCACTCGACCTGCACTGGGTGACCGGGGAGGCCGGCCGGGAGGCACAGCTCGCGCTGGAGGGCTGGTTCGACCACCTGACCGGGGACGAGGCCTCGCTGCTGGACCTCAACCATCTGGCCCACGCTCTGTGGGGGGCGGGCCGGTTCATCGAGGCGACCCGGGTGTTCGCCGTGCTGGGGCCGTACTACACCCCTCCGCCGTGGCAGTACCGCTCCCGGAGTCCCGGCGATCCTGGGACGGCGGAGGAGGTCTTCCTCCGTGCCCGGGGCCGGTGCTACACCGCCGCGCGGGACGCCGGTTACTGACCGCCCCCGCACGGCTGCCGCCGCCCCCGCCCGAACCCCGGTCCCGGCCGCCGTCACCCCGCCCGAGCCCCCACCCCCCACCACCACCGCGACCCGCAGCACCCGCCCTTCACCCGTCCACCGTTCCCGGGAGGCGTCCTCATGTCCCTGTCCCCACGCAGCCGGCCGGACCCGGAGCCCGGGCCGGAGCCGGTCCTCGACGAGGAGGAGAGACTGCGCGAACTCGGCTATCAACCCGTGCTGGCCCGCCGGATGGGAGGCTTCGGCAACTTCGCCATCAGCTTCTCCGTCATCTCCGTCCTGTCCGGGTGCATGACGCTGTACGGCTTCGGCATGGTCACCGGCGGCCCGGTGGTGATGCTGTGGGGCTGGCTGGGGGTCGGGCTGTTCGTCATGTGCGTCGGGATGGCGCTGGCCGAGGTGACCAGCGCGTATCCGACCTCGGGCGCGCTGTACTACATGGCGGACCGGCTCGGCGGGCGCCGGTGGGGCTGGTACACGGGCTGGCTCAATCTGCTGGGCCTGCTGGGGGCGATCGCCGGGATCGACTACGGAGCGGCCCTGTTCACCGGCGCGTTCCTCCACCTCCGGTGGGGCTTCGAGCCCACGCCCGGCCATACGATGCTCATCTTCGCCGGCATTCTGCTGCTGCACGCGGCCCTGAACCTCTTCGGAGTGAAGCTGGTCGGTGTGCTGAACTCGATCAGTGTGTGGTGGCACCTCGGCGGTGTGGCGCTGATCGTCGGCACGCTCGCCGTCGTCCCGGACAGCCACCAGTCCCCCGAGTTCGTCTTCACCGAGTTCGTGAACGGCACCGGCTGGGAGAACCCCCTGTATGTCGCCGCGATCGGTCTGCTGCTCGCCCAGTACACGTTCTGCGGCTACGACGCCTCCGCGCATCTGTCGGAGGAGACGTCCAACGCGTCCGTCTCCGCCGCCCGTGGCATCGTCCGCGCCATCTGGGTCTCCTGGATCGCCGGATTCGCCCTGCTCGCGGGGCTGACCTTCGCCATCCAGGACTACGCCGGCACCGAGGCGACCCCCACGGGGGTGCCGCCCGCGCAGATCCTCCTCGACGCGCTCGGCACGGGCGGGGCGACGGCCCTGCTGCTGGTGGTCATCGTGGCGCAGCTGTTCTGCGGCAACGCGGAGGTCGCGGCGGCCAGCCGGATGGTCTTCGCGTTCAGCCGCGACAACGCGCTGCCGGGCTCCCCCCTGTGGCGCAGGGTCAGCCGCAGGACGCAGACCCCGGTGCCCGCCGTGTGGCTGTCGGTCGGCTGCGCCGGACTGCTCGCCGTACCGTCGCTGTACTCCACGACCGCGTACGGCGCGGTGACCGCGATCAACGTCATCGGGATCACCCCCGCGTACGCGATCCCCGTCTATCTGAAGCTGCGCGCCGGGGACCGCTTCCGGCCGGGACCGTGGAATCTGGGCCGCTGGAGCAGGCCGATCGGCTGGATCGCGGTGATCTGGGTGGCCGTCGTGACGGTCCTGTTTCTGCTGCCGCAGTCCAGCCCGGTGACCGTGGACACCATGAACTACGCCTCCGTCGCGCTGGTCGCGGTGCTGACGGCGGCGACCGTCTGGTGGTTCGCGGCGCGCCGTTCGTACGGCACGCCCCAGGCGTACGGCTCCGCTCGTGAGCAGGCGGAACTCACCGACCAGATCGTCTGACGGGTGCCCGTCCCCGGTCGCGGGAACGCGTCCGCGGGGCCGTTTCCGGTGGATTGTCAGTGGTGCGCGAGATGCTTGACGGTCCGACACCTCACCGAGGGGGAAGCCGATATGACCGATCTCGAACTCGCGGCGGCGCAGGCGTACGTCCGGCTGCTCAGCGCCACCCGGGCCGTCCTGGACGACGACCGCCGCCCCCTGCTGACACCGCCGCTGCTGACCGCGCCGATCGCGGAGGCGGACCGGGCCCTGGACGCGCTGGGCATGGCGGGCAACGAGGCCGGGTTCTTCCGGCTGGTGGCCAGGCTGCAACCGGTGGTGAGCGAGGAGCACCGGGGGACGTGAGCGTGCGGCGCGAGCCGAGGGGACGGCAGCCGGGATACCCGAGCGGGGAAGCCCGAGCGGGGGCGGGTGCTCTGCGCCTCCCGGCAGCAGGCCGCACCGGGCCCGGTGTCGCCCGCGAGGGACACCGGGACCTCCCGTCGCCGGGAACCCTGTCCCGGTCCCCGCCCGCCTCTCAGCAGATACGGGGCAGTTGCTCCCCGAGGGGAAGGTCGACGATCCGGGTGCCGCCGAGGCCGGTCCGCGCGACGACCATGCCCGGGTGCTCGGCCACGCACTCCCCGATCACCACGGAGCCGACGCCCCGCGGGTGCTCTCGCATCGCCGCGAGGACGGCATCCGCGTCCTCCCGCGCGACAAGAGCCACCAGGCGGCCCTCGTTGGCCACATACAGCGGGTCCAGGCCGAGGAATCCACAGGCGTTGGCGACGGGTTCGGGAACCGGGAGCGCCCGTTCGCGGATCACGATGCCGGTCCCGGACGCCGAGGCGATTTCGTGGAGCGCGGTCCCGAGGCCGCCCCGGGTGGGATCACGCAGGACGTGCACGTCCTCGGTGACGGCCAGCATGGCCGCCACGAGACCGTGGAGCGGCGCGGTGTCGCTGACGACGTCGACCCCGAACTCCAGGCCCTCCCGCACACTCATGATCGCGATCCCGTGCATGCCGATGGGCCCGCTGACGATGACCACATCGCCAGGGCGGGCCCGCTGCGGCCCGATGTCCACGCCGGCCGGGACGAGACCGAGCCCCGAGGTGGTGACGTAGACCCCGTCGCCGTGGCCCGCCTCCACCACCTTGGTGTCGCCCGTCACGATCTGTACGCCGGCGGCGGCCGCCGCGGCTCCCACCGCCCGGGCCACCTCGGCCACGACCTCCAGTTCCACCCCCTCTTCGAGGATGAACGCGCAGGAGAGATGGGCCGGCCGGGCACCGCTCATGGCGAGGTCGTTGACCGTGCCGTTGACGGCCAGGTCGCCGATGCTGCCGCCGGGGAAGAACAGCGGCCGCACCACGTAGGAGTCGGTGGAGAAGGCGACGCGCGCTCCGGCGAGCGGCAGGACGGCGCTGTCGCCGTACGCCTCCAGGGTGTCGTTCCCATAGGCGGGGACGAAGAGGTGGCGGATCAGTTCGGCGGAGAGCGCCCCGCCGCCGCCGTGCCCCATGACGATCCTGGGGTGGTCCCGCAGGGGCGCGGGACACGACCAGGCCGCGGGGTCGGCGGCGGGGGCCGTACGGGTGGTGGTGCCGGTGTCAGACAACGGTGATCGCCTCTCCTGAGGTCGCGGGCCGCCCGCTGTCGCCAGCCTCCAGGCGGCGGTAGAGGTAGTAGGCGGCGCAGGCACCCTCGCTGGAGACCATCGTGGCCCCCAGCGGGGTACGGGGGGTGCATTCGGTGCCGAACACCTCGCACTCGCGGGGCTTGATCAGCCCCTGGAGCACCTCGCCGCTGCGGCAGGCCGCCGGTTCGGCGGTGCGTACACCGGTCACGTCGAAGCGGAGCTCCGCGTCGAAGGCGCGGTACGCGGGTGACAGCCGCCAGCCGCTGTCCGGGATCACGCCGATCCCCCGCCAGGCCCGGTCCGTGACCTCGAAGACCTCGTCGATCATGCGGAGTGCGGCGGGGTTGCCGTCGGCGTGGACGGCGCGCTCGTAGGCGTTCTCCACGCGGTGTTCGCCGCGTTCGAGCTGGAGCACCGTGCGGCGGATGCCTTCGAGGATGTCCAGCGGCTCGAATCCGGTGACGACGATGGGGACGCGGTAGCGCTCGGCGAGGCGGGGGTACTCCGCCGTGCCCATCACGCTGCACACGTGCCCGGCCGCGAGGAAGCCCTGCACCCGGCAGTCGGGCGACTCCATGACCGCCTCCACGGCCGGGGGGACGCGGACGTGCGAGACCAGAAGGCTGAAGTTGCCGACGCCCAGGCGGCGGGCCTCGTGGACGGTCATCGCGTTGGCGGGGGCGGTGGTCTCGAATCCGATGCCGAAGAAGACGACCTGACGGTCCGGATGGCGCCTGGCGAGTTCGAGGGCGTCCATCGGGGAGTACACCACCCGGACGTCACCGCCGGAGCCGCGGACCTGGAAGAGGTCCCGGCCGGTGCCGGGTACCCGGAGCATGTCGCCGAAGGAGCAGAAGATCACCCCGGGGCGGGAGGCGATCTCCAGGGCCCTGTCGATCATCTCCAGCGGTGTGACGCAGACGGGGCAGCCCGGGCCGTGGATGAGTTCGACGGTGTCCGGCAGGAGCTGGTCGATGCCGTGGCGGATGATGGAGTGGGTCTGGCCCCCGCACACCTCCATCAGGGCCCAGGGGCCGGTGACCGCCACAGCGTGGATCTCGTCGAGGAGTCTGCGCGCGAGGGCGGGGTCGTTGAACTCGTCGATGTACTTCATGTCCGCTTCTCCTGGGTGGCACCGGCCTCGTCGGCCGCTCTGCTCCACGGGTCGCCGAACTCCTCCTCCAGCAGGCCGAGTTCTTCGAAGAGCCGCAGGGACGCCAGGGCGGACTCCTCGTCGAGCCGGCGCAGGGCGAAGCCCACGTGGACGATCACATAGTCGCCGGTCCCCGCCTCCGGTACGTACGAGAGGCAGACCTGCTTCACGACGCCGCCGAAGTCGACGTCCCCCATGCGTCTGCCCTCGTACTCCTGGACCCCTACGATTTTTCCGGGCACTGCGAGGCACACGGTGTTCTCCGTTCTTCCGCGGATGGTGCGGGCTCTTCGCCGGCGAGGTGCCGCATCGCCGCGACGGCCAGCTGGCCCAGGGCGAGTCCCCCGTCGCCGGGCGGTACCTCGTGGTGGCGCAGCACGGTGAAGCCGTCGGCCTCCAGCAGTTCCGTGCAGTGGGACTCCAGCAGGTCGTTGGCGAACACCCCGCCGGTCAGGCCGACGGTGTGGGTACCGGTCCGCAGCCGGACGCGGCGGCAGACCTCCGCCACGGCGAGCGCGACCCCGGCGTGGAACCGTGCGGCGATCAGCGGAACCGGGACGCCCCGGCCCAGATCTCGGACGATCGCGGCCAGGACCGGTGCCGGATCCATGGTCGGCACGGCCCGGCCGCCGGGGGCCGGCAGCCGGAAGGAGTACGGTTCCTCCCGGCCGGCCTCGCGGGCGGGCCCGGCCGCCGCCTCCAGCTCCAGCGCTGCCTGGGCCTCGTATCCGGCGCGGTGGCGGATACCGGCAAGCGAGGAGACGGCGTCGAAGAGGCGTCCCATGCTGGACGTGGGGACGCAGGCCAGCCCCCGCTCCAACTGGCGGCCCAGGTTGCGCAGTTCCCCGGGTGAGCACGCCGCGGTGCAGGGCAGGCCGGCGCTCCAGGGCAGGCCGGCGTGGCGCAGATGCGCGAGGGCCATCCGGCAGGGGTTCGCCACCCCGGCGTCGCCGCCGGGAAGGGGGACGTAGGCGAGGTGGGCGGCTCGTTCGAAGCGGTGGTAGTCCGCGAGAAGCACCTCCCCGCCCCAGATCGCCCCGTCCGTGCCGTAGCCGGTGCCGTCGAACGCGACGCCGATGACGGGCCGGGTGCCGTCCAGGCCGTGCTGAGCCATCAGGGAGGCGACGTGTGCGTGGTGGTGCTGGACGAGGTGCACGGGCAGGCCGTCGTCCGAGGCGCGGCGGGCGGCGTGTCTCGTGGAGCGGTAGCCGGGGTGCAGATCGGCCGCGAGGATCTCCGGGGTCACCCCGGTCAGGCGTGCCATCCGCGTCTCGGCACGGTCGGCGGCGCGTTCGGTGGCGAGATCGGCCAGGTCCCCGATGTGGGGGGTGAACCACGCCTCGCGCCCGGCGGCCGCGCACCGGGTGTTCTTCAGATCCCCGCCGAAGGAGAGCACGCGCGGCACCGGGACGGGAAGCGGCAGGGGGTCGGGCGTGTAGCCGCGCGATCTGCGCAGCACCATGGTGGTCCCGTCCCGGCGGACGCGGACGACCGAGTCGTCGCAGCCGACGGCGATCTCCCGGTCGTACCAGAGCCAGGCGTCCGCAATGCCGGCCAGGGTCCCGCGCGCCCGGGCGTCGTCGGTCACGATCGGCTCACCGGAGCGGTTGCCGCTGGTCATGACGAGGATCCGGGGACCGGCGGGGTCCTGGTCGAGGCCGAGGAGGAGATGGTGCAGGGGTGTGTACGGCAGCATCAGCCCGACGTGCGGACTCCCGGGGCAGACACCGGCGGCGAGCGGGCCGCCGGGTTTCGGGGGCAGCAGGACGACGGGGCGCCGGGGGCCGGCGAGCACGGCGCGTTCCGGTTCCCCGAGCCGCGCGATGCCCTCGGCGGTCGCGAGGTCGCGGCACATGACGGCGAAGGGTTTGCCTCCGCGCTCCTTGCGTGAGCGCAGGGTGCGTACGGCGGCGTCGTCCTCGGCGGCACACACCAGGTGGTACCCGCCCAGGCCCTTGACCGCCAGGATCGCTCCGCCGGCCAGCAGCGCGCGGGCCCGGGTCACGGCGTCGTCGCCGTGTGCCGTGGAGTGCCCGCGCCCCACGGGGTGGTTCAGCCGGAGCCGGGGGCCGCAGTCCCGGCAGGCGACCGGCTGGGCGTGGAAGCGCCGGTCCCGGGGATCCTCGTACTCCGTGCGGCAGGCGGGGCACATGGGGAACACGCCCATGGTGGTGGTGTCGCGGTCGTAGGGCAGCCCGGTCGCGATCGTGAATCTCGGGCCGCAGTGGGTGCAGGTGATGAACGGGTGGCGGTGGCGCCGGTCCTGAGGTGCCGTCAGTTCGGCCAGGCACTCCGCGCAGGTGGCCGTGTCCGGCGGCAGGGCGGTACGCTCCGGCCCCTGACCGGTGGCCTGGGACGCCACGATGAGGAATCCGGCGCCGCCCCTCGCGGCCACGGGCTCCCAGGTGAGTTCACCGATGCGGGCGAGCGGAGGCGGATGGTGTGCCAGACGGAAGCAGAAGGCGTCGATGCCCGCCGGGGGGCCTTCCGCCTCGACGACCACCCCGCCCGGGCCGTTGCGGACGAAGCCGGTCAGTCCGAGCTCCTCGGCGGCCCGGTGGACGAAGGGCCGAAACCCCACGCCCTGGACGGTGCCCTGGACGGTGATACGGCGGCGCACCGCTCCCGGGGCCGGGCCGCGCGGGCCGGTGTCCGGCGTCATGCCATGCGGGAGGCGGGAGCCTCGTGGGGGCGGTCCTGATGGGGGTGTTCCAAGGAGTGGGAGTGAGCGTGCACGCTCAGATGCCCGTCGGCCAGCAGCGGCCGGTGCGGTACGGCACCGTCGAGCGCGGCCTGCATCCGGTCGACGAGGGCGTCGACCCCCAGGCCGGTACGGGCGCTGGTGGGGAGCACCTCCACCCCCGGGTTGACCTCGGCGACATGACGGCGGAACGTGTCCTCGTCGAACCCCGCCGCCCCGGTCAGATCCGTCTTGGTCAGCACGACGAGATGGGCCTGCCCGAACGCGGTGGGGTACTTGACCGGCTTGTCCTCGCCCTCGGTCACCGACATCAGGGCGATCCTGAGCGTCTCCCCGAGATCGTAGGAGGCCGGGCAGACGAGGTTGCCCACGTTCTCGATGCAGAGCAGGCGCACACCGTCCGGCAGCCAGTCGTCGACATGCGCGCGTACCTGGGCCGCTTCGAGATGGCACAGACCTCCGGTGAGCACCTGTCTGGCCGGGGCACCCGAACGGGCGAGCCTGCGGGCGTCGTTCTCGGTGGCGAGGTCGGCCGTGAGCGCGGCCACCGGGATGCCACGGCCGACGGCCGTGCGCAGGACGGCCTCCAGCAGTGCCGTCTTTCCGCTGCCCGGGCTCGACATCAGATTGACGGCCACGGTTCCCCGCCGCGACAGATCGGCCCTCAGGTCCGAGGCGAGGGAGTCGTTCTTGGCCAGGACCGCCTGGCGTACATCAACACTGCGGCACATCGGTCGTCCTCTCGGTGCCCGGCTCCCCGGGCTCGGCCGGACATACCGGGCTGTCCGGAAGGCTTACGGCGACGAGCTCCAGCTCCCGGCCGCTGAGGACCCGCTCGGCCGCGCGCCCGCATCGCGGGCACAGCAGAGCGGGCGGCGAACCGACACCGAAGGCGTCCTCGCAGCTCTCGCACCAGGCACGCGCGCGGACTTCCTCGACGATCAGCTCGGCGCCGTCGAGCAGGGTGCCCTCGGTGACGAGTCCGAACGAGAACCTCAGCGCGTCCGGGACGACCCCGGCGAGTTCCCCGATTCGCAGGACCACGGCCTCGACGGCCGTGGCACCGTGGTCCCGGGCCGTCCGCTCCGCCTTCTCCACGGCCGCGGACGCGATCGACAGTTCGTGCACGGGCCCCAGAGTGACAGCCCGGGGCGCGACGGCGGCGACGGCGGACCGGCCCGCCCCGCATTTCCATCCATCGGCCCAACACCGGCGCGTCCAGCAGGTTCCGGGCCCGCCGGACCGCCAGTCTCGGTCCGTCCGGACGCCCCCGCGCCCGTTTAACCCGGGACCCAAGGGAGTCATCATGCGTGTGCTGCTGGTCTCCAGCGCCTTCAACAGCCTCACCCAGCGGATCCAGTGCGAGCTGCGGGAGCGCGGGCACGCGGTCGCCGTGGAGGTGGTCCCCGCGCGGGGCGGTGGAGTGACGGCCGAGGCGGTGGACCGGCACACCCCCGATCTTGTCGTCGCCCCCATGCTCACCAGCGCCATTCCGCACTCCGTGTGGTCCCGCCACACATGTCTGATCGTGCATCCCGGGCCACCCGGCGACCGGGGTCCCGCCTCCCTCGACCGGGCGATCCAGGAGGGCCGGACCCGGTGGGGTGTGACGGTCCTCCAGGCGGTCGAGGAACTGGACGCGGGGCCGGTGTGGGCGTCGTCCTCCTGTGTCCTGCCGGGCACGGGAAAGAGCGACGTCTACCGGGGCGAGATCTCCGACGCCGCCGTGCGCGCGGTGCTGTCGGCCGTCGACCGCTTCGGCTCCGGCGGCTTCGTCCCGCACCCTCCCCGGCACCTGGCCGCGATGCGTCCGCGTCTCGGCCAGGAGGAACGGCGTATCGACTGGACGGCCGACTCGACGGCCCGGGTGGTACGCAGGCTGCGGGCGGCCGACTCCCAGCCGGGCGTGCTCGACACGCTTCTGGGCACGGAGATGTTCCTGTGCGGGGGGCATCCCGAGGACGGGCTGACGGGCCGCCCCGGGGAGGTGCTCGCCACCCGGCAGGGCGCGATCTGCCGGGCGACGACGGACGGAGCGGTGTGGATTCCGGAGCTGCGACCGCGCCGGGCGGCGGGCGGCCCGCCCACCTTCAAGCTGCCGGCCGTCCAGGCCCTGGGCGGGCGGCTGCCGGCGCATGTGCCCGAGGTGCCGGAACCCCTCATGGCGGGGGCCGGGCCGCGTACCTGGACCGACATCCGCTACACGGAGGGCGGCGCCGCGGGTTTCCTGCGGTTCTCCTTCCCCGGTGGTGCCATGACCACCGCGCAGTGCCGGCGGCTGCTGTCGGCCTACCGGTTCGCGCTGACCCGGCCGACCCAGGTGCTGGTGCTCGGCGGGGCCAGGGACTTCTTCTCGAACGGGATCCACCTCGGGGCGATCGAGGCCGCCGGGAGTCCCGCCGTCGAGTCCTGGGAGTGCATCAACGCCATCGACGACCTGGTCGAAGCCGTCCTCACGACGACCGACCGGCTGGTCGTGGCGGCGCTCGCGGGCAACGCAGCGGCCGGAGGCGCGATGCTCGCGCTGGCCGCGGACGAGGTGTGGTGCCGCTCGGGCACGGTGCTCAATCCGCACTACCGGCTGATGGGCCTGTACGGCTCCGAGTACTGGACGTACACCCTGCCGCGGCGGGTGGGAGAGGCGACCGCGCGGCACCTGATGGACGACGCCCAGCCGGTGGGGGCGGCGGCGGCGCTGCGGCTGGGCCTGGTGGACCGGGTGCTGGAGTGCGAGACGGGTGACTTCGCAGCCGAAACCACTCGATCGGCGCAGGCGCTGGCCTCCTCGGCCCGGCTGCGAACGGCGCTGGGCCGCAAGAAGGCCCGGCGGGAGAGCGATGAGCAGACACGGCCGCTGTCCGCGTACCGGGAGGCGGAACTGGAGCGGATGCGGCGGACGTTCTTCGACCCCGGGGCCTCGTACCACGCCCTGAGGTCGGCGTTCGTGCGCAAGCTGCCCCGGCCCGCCGTCTGAGGCCCCCCGGCCGTGTCCGAATGGCGTGGATCGTTTCCACGTGCAAATCTTCTGACACCGCCTCCGCCAGGAAGGAACGCGCCATGAGCACCGAAGCCGAGGCACCCGGCGCCGTCGAAGAGGTGCACATCCTGTGGACCTCCGAGGGCATGAGCTGTGACGGAGACACGGTCTCGGTCACGGCCGCCTCCCTGCCGAGCATCGAGGACGTCGTCCTGGGAGCCATCCCGGGGCTGCCCAGGGTCGTCCTGCACAACAAGGTCCTCGCCTACGAGACGGGCGACGACTTCATGCGCGCCTTCCACCAGGCGGCCCGTGACGAACTCGGCACCTACGTCCTCGTCGTCGAGGGCTCGATCCCCAACGAGCGCATCAACGGCGACGGCTACTGGGCCGCGATGGGCAACGACCCGAACACCGGCGAACCGATCACCTTCAACGAGTGGATCGACCGGCTGGCGCCCAAGGCGTTCGCGGTTATCGCCGTCGGCACCTGTGCCACGTTCGGCGGCATCCACGCCATGGCGGGCAACCCCACCGGCTCCATGGGCCTCGCGGACTATCTCGGCTGGGACTTCCGGTCCGCCGGGGGGATGCCGATCATCAATGTGCCGGGCTGCCCGGTCCAGCCGGACAACTTCATGGAGACGGTCACCTGGCTGCTGTACCAGGCAGCCGGGATGGCGCCGCCGCTGCCGCTCGACGAGCAGCTGCGCCCGACCTGGCTGTTCGGCAAGACCGTCCACGAGGGGTGCGACCGCGCCGCGTACTACGAGCAGGGCGATTTCGCCAAGGACTACAACTCCCCCAAGTGCCAGGTGAAGATCGGCTGCTGGGGGCCCGTGGTCAACTGCAATGTCACCAAACGCGGCTGGATGGACGGAGTGGGCGGCTGCCCCAACGTCGGCGGCATCTGCATCGGCTGCACGATGCCCGGCTTTCCGGACAAGTTCATGCCCTTCATGGACGAGCCGCCGGGCGGCAGCATCTCTTCGGCCGTCCTCGGCTCCACGTACGGACCACTCATCAGGTCCCTCCGGTCGATCACCAACCGCGCGGCGAACCGCGAACCCAAGTGGCGCCACCGGCGGCCGGAGCTGACCTCGGGCTACGCCCCGCGCTGGCCCCGCACCTGAACCCCCCGGCGCCGATCCGGCGAAAGGAATCCTCCCTTGTCGAGCGAGACCGTCCCACCCGAGCAGCGCGACCTGACCGAGGTCGCGTTCGACCCCATCACCCGTATCGTCGGCAACCTCGGCATCTACACGAAGATCGACTTCCAGCGCCGAGAGGTCGTGGAGTGCCGCAGCACCTCGTCCATCTTCCGCGGCTACAGCGTGTTCATGAAGGGCAAGGACCCCCGGGACGCCCACTTCATCACCAGCCGCATCTGCGGGATCTGCGGGGACAACCACGCCACCTGCTCGGTCTACGCCCAGAACATGGCCTACGGGGTGAAGCCCCCGCCGCTCGCCGACTGGATCATCAACCTCGGCGAGGCCGCCGAGTACATGTTCGATCACACCATCTTCCAGGACAACATGGTCTTCGTCGACTACTGCGAACGCATGGTCAAGGAGACCAACCCCGGTGTGTGGGAACGCGCCGAGCGCACTCCCGCCCCGCGCGGGGACCGGCACGGCCTGCGGACCATCGGCGACATCATGCGCTCGTACAACCCCTTCGAGGGAGCCACGTACAAGGAAGCGCTGGTGATGAGCCGGCTCACCCGGGAGATGATCTGTCTGATGGAGGGCAGGCACGTCCACCCCTCCACGCTCTACCCGGGCGGTGTCGGCACCGTCGCCACCCCGCAGGTCTTCACCGACTATCTGGTGCGTCTCACCCGCTGTCTGGACTTCGTGAAGCGGGCCGTCGCCATGAACGACGACGTCTTCGACTTCTTCTACGAGGCCCTGCCCGGTTACGAGGAGGTCGGCCGGCGCCGCACCCTGCTGGGCTGCTGGGGTTCGTTCCAGGACCCCGAGGTGGTCGACTACGACTACCGGACGATGAACACCTGGGGCAACGCCATGTTCGTCACCCCCGGCATCGTCGTGGACAACGAACTGATCACCACCGATCTCGTCGACATCAACCTCGGTATGCGCATCCTGCTCGGCAGCTCGTACTACGAGGACTGGACGAACGAGGAGACCTTCGTCGACAAGGACCCCCTGGGCAACCCCGTCGACAAGCGCCACCCCTGGAACCAGACCACCCTGCCCGCACCGCAGAAGCGGGACCTCGACGGCGGCAACTACAGCTGGGTCATGAGCCCGCGCTGGGTCGACAAGCGCACCGGCGACCATCTGGCGCTCGACACCGGCGGCGGCCCCATCGCCCGGCTGTGGGCCACCGCGCTGGCGGGCAAGGTCCACACCCCGTACGTCCGTTCCACCGGCCACAGCGTCGAGATCGACCTGCCGAAGACCCCCTCCAGCCCCGAGGTCCGGCTGGAGTGGAAGCCGCCCCCCTTCCCCAACACCATCGAACGCAACCGCGCCCGCATGTACTTCGTCGCCTACGCGGCGGGCATGGCCCTGCACTTCGTCGACAAGGCCCTCGCCGAGGTCCGCGCGGGACGCACCAAGGTGTTCCAGGACTTCACCGTTCCCGACGAGGCCATCGGCGCCGGGTTCCACGAGGCCGTACGCGGGGTCCTGTCCCACCATCTCGTCATCCGCGACAAGAAGATCGCCAACTACCACCCGTACCCGCCGACGCCCTGGAACGCCAGCCCCCGCGACATGTACGGGACGCCGGGACCGTACGAGGACGCCGTACAGGGCTGCCCGATCTTCGAGGAGAACGGGCCGGACGACTTCAAGGGCATCGACATCATGCGCACGGTACGCAGCTTCGACCCGTGCCTGCCCTGCGGTGTCCACATGTACCTCGGCGAGGGCCGCACCCTCAACCGGTCCCACTCGCCGACCTTCGGCTCCCTGGCCTGAGGAGGCGGCGATGCCCTGGGACGACGAGGAGGCCCGGCGGGCCGTGCTGAGGTCCGAGGAGATGCTGGCGGGCCTGGAGAACCTCCCCGACAGTACGGCGGCGGCACTGGCCGAAGGCGCCGTGGGCGCCGTGGTGGAGCTGTACGGGCAGTGCCTGGCCCGGGTGGTGGGCCATGCCGCGGACGACACGGGCATGCTGCGCCGGCTGGCCGACGACGATCTGGTCGGCCATCTGCTCCTGGTGCACGACCTGCACCCCGACCCGGTCACGGAACGCGCGGCGGCGGCGCTGGACGCGGCACGCCCCGGACTGGAGCGCGCCGGAATCTCCGGCGCGGAACTCCTGGCCGTCGAGGGAACCGTGGCGCTCGTACGGCTCACCGCGAAGGCGGGATGCGGCTGCTCCTCGTCCGAGTCGCCGGAGACGCTCGTGCACGACGCCCTCACCGGCCGGGCGCCGGAGATCGAACGCGTCGACGTGGAGACCGCCCCCGCCGCGGCGCCCCAGACGGTCATCCCGGTGGACTCGCTCTTCCGGGCGGTCTCCCCCTCCTGTGGGAGAAGCGGATGACCGGCACACCCCGCGGGCGCGCGACGGGCACCCGGGAAGGGATCGTGAACGGCGCTCCCTTCGCCGCCGGCCGACTGCGCGCCCTCGCCGCCGGCCGGCTGCGGAACGCCCCGATGGCCACGGCTCAGGGGCACGTCCCGCGGGGCGGCGAAGGCGACGGCCGCGAGCGCTGCGATCTGTGCTCGGCGCCGGTGGAGGCCGGTCACCGGCATCTGCTGACGGCCGACACGGCCGCGGTCATGTGTGCGTGCCGGGCGTGTTCCCTGCTGTTCGAGCAGACGGACGACGACACGGGCCACCGCTTCCGTCTCGTCCCCGCGGACCGCACCCCCCTGACCGGCCCGGGCCTCCCCGAACCCGTGTGGGCCGGCCTCGCGGTGCCGGTCGATCTCGCCTTCTTCACCACGAGCGGCACGTCCGGCGGGGTGACCGCCGCCTACCCGAGCCCGCTCGGACTCATGCGCTCGGGTGTCACCCCCGACAGCTGGGCCAGGGTCACCGAGTGCCTGCCGGCGCTGCGGACCCTGCGCCCCGACGTGTCGGCGCTGCTGGTCGACCGGGTGCACACCCCGCACCGCTACTGGCTGGTCCCGGTCGACGACTGCTACCGCCTCGCGGCCCTGGTGCGCGCACACTGGAAGGGTCTGAACGGCGGCCCCGAGGTATGGCGGCGGGTCGACGGGTTCTTCGGCGCGCTCGCCACCGACTCCGCACCCGCACCCGCACCCGAGCCCAAGGAGGCGTCATGGGTATCACCGTAGGCAAGCCGGATGTGACCCCCGACAAGCCCGCACACGTCAAGGGAGTCCACCGGGGCAACGACCGGGGGCACGGCAGTCGGCAGCGGGGCCATCGGGGCGACGACACCTCCACCGCCCGCCGGTCGACGGGGATCAACCCCCGCCACCGCGACCCGGTCATGCGCGACATGCCCAACCTCTCCCCCGCATGACCGCCCCCGTCGCGGGGACCGCGCACACGGACGTACCCGAACTGGGCTTCGCCGTCAGCGGTCCCCGCCCGGAGCAGTTCGCCGCCGTCCCCACCCTCCGCTTCGACCTCGACGTCGAGCGGCTCGGCGGCCCGGCCGTGTCCGCGGCCTCACTCACCGTGGACATCCGCATCGATGTGACGCGGCGCGCGTATCCGCCCCGTGCCCATCGCGCCCTGGCCGAGATCTTCGGGGTCCCCGGGGAGTGGGCGCGGTCCATGCGCCCGCTGGCCTGGACGCAGATCACGGTTCAGGTCCCGCGGGTCGAGGCCACCGCGCGCCTTCCGCTGACCGTGGGCTGCGGAATCGACACCGAACTCGCCGTCACCCGGTATCTGCGGGCCGTGGGGGACGAGCCGGTACCTCTCGCCTTCCTCTTCACCGGCACCCTGTTCTACCGCCCGGGACGCGCCGCGGGCCCCCTGCTCACGGCACGTGTCCCCTGGTCGGCGGAGTGCGACGGCACCCTGCCCGCCGGCCTCTGGCAGGACCTCGTCGAGCGCTACTACGGCGACGCCCCGTGGCTGCGGCTGACACGGGAGACCTACGACCGGCTCGACGCCCACCGCGTCCGGCACGTGCTGCCGGGCCCCGAGGCAGCGGTCACCGATCTGATCGACCGATCCGGAGCACCATGACGAACATTCCGGCCTCTGTGGACACCATCGCCCGCACCTGCCTGTACGAGGGCTATGTGCTGTGGCCCTACCGGCCCTCGGCCGTCAAGAACACCAAACGGTGGACCTTCGGCGGTGTCTTCCCGGAAGGCCCCTGCGCGCAGGAGCTGGGCGAGCGCTGCGAGACCTCCACACAGGTCCTGTACGAGCACACCGGCCCCCCGGGAACCGTCACCGTACGGCTCCGGTTCCTTCATGTCGTCGACCGGACCGTCGAGCGCGAGGGCCCCCGGGGCCCGGAGGCCGTCGACGGCCTCGTCGTGGACGGCGAGCGGTACACGGCCTGGCAGGAGGCGGCCGAGCGGGAGGTGCTGCTGCGGGTGACCGTCCCGGGCGACGGCGGCTCGGTACCGGTGCGCGTCCCGGCCGGAAGCGTCCGCGAGGACGTCCTGGACGCCTCCGGCCGCCGGGCCGGCCGTGTCGTGCGCAGCTGGTACGGGCTGACGGGTGTCCTCGGTGTCACCTGCACTCCCGTCGGCCCCGGCGCACACCGGCTGACGGTCACCGCCCGCAACACCACCCCCTGCCCGGTCCCCGACCGGGAGGACCGCAACTCCCGGGAGCGTGCGTCCTCGTACGCCTTCGCCTCGGCCCATCTGATCCTGCACGGCGACGACGGCCGCTTCGTCTCGCCCGTCGACCCGCCGGACCACCTCAGTGAAGCATCCGGCGCGTGCGCCCACGGTGGTGTGTGGCCCGTGCTCGCGGGCGCCGAGGGCCAGGGCCGTACGTCCTCCACCGTGCTGGCCTCTCCCATCACCCTCTACGACTTCCCCGCCGTGGCACCGGAGAGCCCCGGCGACCTGTTCGACGGCACCGAGATCGACCAGCTCCTCGTCCTCGGCGTGTTGAGCATGCCCGAGGAGGAACTCGCCGAGGCCCGGGCCTGCGATCCGCTGGTGCGCGAGACCCTGGACCGCTGCGCCGGGCTGGACCAGGGCGCCCTGAGCGCCCTCCACGGTGGCATCAGGGAGTTCCGCCCGGTGGACGCGGCCGGGGCCCGGCGGACAGGGGAGGACCGGTGAGGCACCCGGACTTCGCGGACGCGGACGGCGGGACGCGCCCGTCCGTCGTCGTGGTGGACGGTGTGCCGCTGCGCCGGGGCAGCCGGGTGCGCCTGAAACCGTCCCGCTCGGCCGACATCCTCGATCTCGCGCTCACCGGCCGGGAGGCGCAGATCGACTCCGTCGAGGAGGACTTCGAGGGACAGATCCATGTGGCGGTCCTGGTCAGCGACGACCCGGGGCGCGACCTGGGCGCCAGCGGGAAGATCGGTCACCGCTTCTTCTTCGCGCCGGACGAGGTGGAGCCCCTGGAGGGGCTCACCGACGGCCGGCGCGCCCGTGTCCTGGTCGCGGGCATCGGCAACATGTTCATGGCCGACGACGGATTCGGACCGGAGCTGATCACGGCACTGCGCGGCCGGCGGCTGCCCGCCGGGGTCGACGTGGTGGACTTCGGCATCCGGGGCATGGACCTCGCCTACCGGCTCCTGGACGGCTACACGGCGTGTGTGCTGGTGGACGCGATGCCGCGCGGTGAGGCACCCGGCACCCTCACGGTCCTGGAACCCGACATCCCGGCCGAGGACACGGCGCCCGCGGGCCACGGGATGGACCCGGTGAAGGTCCTCGCCCTGGCGCGCGGTCTCGCCGAGGGACCGCTTCCCCGGATCCTGCTGCTGGGGTGCGAGCCGCTGGTACGCATGCGCGGGGACGAGACGGATGTGGTGGTGGGACTGAGCGAGCCGGTACGGGAGGCGGTCGTCCGCGCGGTCCCGCTGCTGACGTCCCTCGTCGATGACCTGCTCAACGACCGTGAAGATTCGATCGAGGAAGGCTGACGTTATGAGACACGGCATCTTCATTCCCGCCAGGGTGGTACGGATCGCCGCCGGGATCGTCACGGCCGCCATGGCGGCCGTGATCGTCAAGGAACTCCCCGGGGCGTGGCGCTACTACAAGATGGAGACCATGTGACCGGCCCCGCCGGCGCCCCCGGGGGCCCACACGCGGACTCCGCTGAGTCCCGGGTCTTTGCACGGCACGCGGCCTCGGCCCGCTCCAAGTGCCCAGAGCCAGCCGGACGAAACCCGTGCCATGGTCCTCGCCTCCGATCCCGAGGAGCTCACCCGACGCTGTCGGGCAGCGCCGAGTCGCACGGGGGCGTGCTGATCGGAGGAAGCCGCAACCGTGGCAGACGCCTGAAAGCCACACCCGGCGCCCCTGGGTGAGCCACCCCTGCGCATGGCTCGCCCATCCCGATCAACAGGACAGGGACGCCTGATCCTCAGCCGGGTTGCTCGGCCATCACGACCAGACCCGGCCCGCTGTACTCCTCCGCGGGGAGCCGGAGTTCGGCGACCGGGCGCAGTCCAGCCTGCTCGATCAGGTCCACGAGTTGTTCCGGCCGCCATTTGTGTGTCGTCCAACGAACGGGTACACCTCCGTAGGCCTCGGTGCGCACCGCGTCCTCGTCGCCGACGTGTGTCGCGGTGATGAGGTGTCCGCCTGGCTTCAGGGCGCGCGCGAACAGGGCGAGAACCTGAGGAAGGACGTCACGGGGGAGGTTGAACAGTGACCACCACCCGAGCACGCCGCCGAGGGACGCTTCACCGAGGTTGAGGTCGGTGGCGGAGGCGACGCTGAAGCGGCATTGCGGATGAAGGCGGCGCGCGTTCTCGATCATGCGAGGAGAGAGATCGACCCCGGACACGTCGAGTCCGCGTTCGGCAAGGTAGGCGGTCACCGTTCCGGGTCCGCAGCCGACGTCGAGGACAGGCCCGAGCCCGCTCACGGTGTCGGCGAAGGCGTCGATTGACGCCTTGTGCCATGGATGGGTGCGGATGTCGCCGATTCCCGTCGTCACCACCATGTGGGCGTAGTTGTCGGCCACCCGGTCGTAGGACTCGCGTACCACGTCGAGATCGGCCGGGCGGTCGATACGGTGTGCGCGCATCAGCCAACGATAGGACTGTGTGACGAGTTCGGTACAGCGGATGACGCTGAGCCGTTGATCACGGCGCGGCTGTACTCGCAGGGGCGTGGAGTCGAGTCCTGGTGCGTCCCGGCCGGGTGACACGATCCGCGGTAACCCGTTCGGGGGATTCTCCGGGCAGCTCCCGCCCCACTATATGTAGACCCTCTCGACAGTTCGGAGGGTCCCGGCATGAGTACTCCGGCTCCGGCGGCGAGCGTACGGCTCGTACGGCCCCAGGACATGTTGGTCATCGACTTCGACTTCTACAACCTGCGGCCCGATCCCGCTGCGGACCCCCCGCGGTTACATCGCGTCGACCCCGCGCAGCGGTGCTTCGTGGTAGCCCGTTTCGAGTCGCAGCACGTGACCGAGCAGACGGTCTACGAGGGCGAGCCGAACAGGCCCGTTCCGGGAGCCGCGGCGGCCCGGGCGGTGGGGCCGAGCCGGATCGCCTTCGTCGTGCCGGAGACGGTGAAGACCATCCCGTACAGCGAGGCCGGGCTGCTGAGGTGGTGGCAGTGGGTGATGCGGGTAGTCCCGGCGGCCGGACGGCCGGGCGGTCTGGAGACGGACCTGCTGGTGGTGGACTGGCTGCATCTGACGCCGGAGCGGTTCGCGACGTGGGACCACGCCGAGACGCCGGTCGAACACGACGGCCGTACCGAGCTGTGGCACACCCGTCTCGCCCTGCGCGGCCCCACGGGCCGCCCGGTCCCGCAGTCGCGGCCCACGGTCCGCGTGGTCGCCTCCGACGCGCCCGCCGACGAGCAGGAGGCGAGACTCTTCGGTGCGCTGAACCCGGAGGGCTTCGACCACCGCCAGTTGATCACCCTCACCAATCCGCCGGAGCAGGAGGCGGCGCCGGTGGACGTCGGTCTGCTCGCGCTGAGCGCCGCGGGGGCCACCCTCGACCTGGACGGGCGCTGGGAGCCGAGCGAGACGTCCGGGCTCAACCTCAAGCACTGGGAGCACCACGCCTGGCTGGGCCGGGACAACAAGGTCGTGCTGGAACAGTACGGATTCCTCGTGCCCTACGGTCACCGGGCGCTGCTGTTCACCGAGACCAGGCGGACGTTCGACGAGACGACCGGGGTCGCCCACCTCGAACAGCGGCGGTTCGTCAGGATCACCGAACCGGTCAAGGAGTACTCCGGGGCGTACGGGCTGCCGTACGGGGGGCGTTCGTTCCCCTTCTCCCGGATCGCCGTCGAGAACCCCGTCCCGCCCGACCTGCCGCAGCACCCGGAGCCGCTGCTCCCCGGCCGGCCGGACACGGGCATCTGGATCCAGTCCATCGCGACCGGCACCGACGTGGTGTTCGCGATGCGGGCCACCGCCGCGACGGGCCGCGAGGTCTGTTTCAGGGCCTCCCTCGGCTTCGTCCCGCTCGACGTGGCGATCCAGTCGCCCGAGCCGGGGACCGTGCTGCGCGAGCTGATCGACGCGTACGGCGGGTTCGACCGGCTCGCCGGCATCGCGCCGGACCCCAGGCGGGCGCTGGACCTGGGCGGTCAGGAGCTCCCCTACAGCGCCGAGGCCGTGCCGGGCACCGCTTCCCACCCCACCCAGCGGCTGTTCTGGGGGCTCCAGGGGCCGCTGGAGCCGCTCGATCCGAACACCCGAAGTCCGCTGTTCTTCCCCCGGATGCTGGCCGCCGAGGCGCGGCTGGCCGCCATGGACACCTTCTACGGGCCCGGCGGTCCGGTCCTCCTCGGCTATGACGAGCGGTACCTCCGGAGCGAGTTCACCGGCAACCCCGGCGAGGTCTACGTACGGGTCCGCGACTCACTGGAGGCGCTGGCCTCGGGCGAGGACAAGCCGGTGGAACGGGTCGTCCTGAACAGCACCACGGTCGGCGGCATCGCGATGCCCAACATCGAGGTCGGCGGCCTGTCCCGCGTCCTCGGCGCCGCGGGCGGCAACAAGCAGTCGGTCGACAGGCTGCAGGACGAGGGGAAGATCGTCCCCAAGGAGTACTTCGACCTCAAGAACCAGCTGAACCGGGCGGTGTTGTTCGGCGCCACGTTCCTGGCCGACGTTCTGCCGGACAACGAAGCGGGTTCCGAGGAGTCGCTGAGGATCAAGAAGGAGACCACCTATCCGGAGAACCCCGAGACGGGGATCCCGGACACGCGCAGGCCGCCGAACGGCCACAGGATGACGATCGACTTCACGACGCCGCTGGTCGACTTCGGGCCGTTCCGCGCGGTGGTCGGCAACAACCGGGCCCGGCTGACCCTGAAAGTCCTCAACGAGGTCAGCTACGTCGAGGGCACCAACACCAACAAGGTCACCGGCAAGATCTCGCTCTTCGAGCTCAAGCTGGTGGACCCCGCGTTCCCGTTCGTCGGCGTGGTCTTCAAGGACTTCGAGTTCAGCTTCGACCACGACGGCGGCCCCTCCTTCAAACCGGGTGTCAGCGCGGTCAGGTTCTACGGCCCGCTCTCCTTCGTCGGCGTCCTGGAGGGGTACATCTCCAACGCCTTCAACGGCGTCAGCATCCTCGGCCTCAAGCTGAAGACGTACCAGGAGATCACCTACCAGGAGGTCCGCGTCGGCGTCACCTTCGGGCTGCCCGACATCAAGATGGGGCCCGTGCTCCGGGTCACGAACTGCTTCCTGACCGCCGGGGTCATCGTTCCCTTCCAGCGCAAGCCGGTGCGTGCCGCCTTCGGGTTCGCGCGGGAGGACGAGAAGTTCAACGTCACGGTCTACGGCTTCGGCGGCGGCGGCTTCCTCACCGTCGAGGTGAGCGAGCGCCGCGTCGAGAAGATCGAGGGCGCGATCGAGGCCACGTACACCCTGGCCTTCGACTTCGCGGAGATCGCCTCGGGCCTGGCGAGGATCGCGATCGGGATCTACTTCAAGCTGGAGCGGGCCGATCAGGACGACGAGGACGCCAAGGACGAGGTCGTGCTGCGGGGCTACGTCAGGGCGACCGGGCGGGTGAGCGTGCTCGGGCTGATCAGCGTCACGGCCGAGTTCTACGCGGACCTCCAGTACCGGCAGCTGGGCGACCAGTCGGCGGTGACCGCGCACGCCCGGCTCACCGTCTCCATCGACATCCTCTTCTTCCACGAGTCCGTCGCCCTGGAGTTCTTCTACAACCTCGACGGCAGCATCTCCGACGAGTCGGTGCGCGGGCTGAGTGGCGCGGGCCCCGGACGGGCCCTCGCCGCCGCCGACGAGCAGCCCACGGCGTTCGCCGACCTGATGTCCCGTACGGACTGGGAGCAGTACTGCGCCTCGTTCGCGCCCTGACGCGGCGCGCCCGCCCGCGCGACGTCACCCGCGCCGCCCAGGGACCGCCCCGCTCCGTTCCTGTCGCTGAAGCCGTCGGGCGCGCCCGGCGGCGCCCCGGCTCCCCTCTCCGCGTCCCGCCCCTTCCGCCCGAGGAGACGACCCCCATGGCAGCCTCACGTATCGTCTGGACCCCGGTCCCGGCCGGGCGCGACGACGGCCGGCTCAAGCTGTCCGTCCTCGTCTCGCCGCGGCTCGCGGGGACCTCGCCGACGCTCGCCGGCTACCCCGAGTGGCTCGCGTGGCCCTCCCAACAGCCGCGGTACCGACTGGTCTTCGGGTCCGGGCCTGCCGTGGCGGCCGAGCCCTTCGGCCCCGCCCCTCGGCTCGACCTGTGGCAGCAGCTCTTTCCCGGCACCACTCCCGTCGTCCCCAAACCGGCCGCCCTGACGGCGGCCACGGTGCCGCCCATCCGCTCCTGGCCGCCGACCACCGCCCGGAACCTGGCGCGTACCGAGCACGCCGCAGCCACCGCGTTCCACGCCACCGCCCCCCTGAGCGTCAACGCGATGACATCCCGGGGGCCGGGCCTGGCACCGAGGGCACGGCAGCCGGAGCAGGACCTCGTCACGGACATCCCCATCCCGCCCCGGCGCCTGGCCCGGGCGCGCACCCTGATCGCCGACGCTCTGGCCAGGGACGGTTACTTCCTGGGCGGCTTCCTGGAGGACCCCGAGTCCCCGTTCGAACCGTTCAGCGCCACCCAGGTGGACTTCCTTCTCTCCCAGCAGTTCCACGACCGCAAGCCCGGGGACAACCCCGCCCCGGGCGGCGCCTCCCTGGCCGCGCACGTCACCACCCTCACCGACGCCGACAGCGTCGACTTCCACGCCGCGCTCGGTGCCCTCGCCCAGTACCCGGCGTTGCAGCGGGCGCTCGGACTGGTCGTGGACCTCACGGTGGACGCCGACGCCCCCGGGGTGCCCACCGCGGGTGACCCGGTGGGCGTCTCGCTGCTGGTCGAGTGGGGGCCGCTCGCCCCCACGGGGCCGTACGAGGCCGTACTGCCGACCGTCAGCGCCACCCTGACCGCGACCGCCTTCGCGGCCAGGCCCGCCGGGCCCCTGGTCCGGGACGGGCTGCTGCGGCTCGACTCCGACCGGTACGAGGTCCTGGAGGTCGACGCGGACGCGACGGCGGACGCCCTCTCCGGCTTCGGACAGAAGCTGCTCGACCGCAGCGACGGATTCTCCGGCGCCCCCGCGGTACCGTCCGACGCCGCCCTCCCGATCGCCGTCGAGCCCGGAGCGGAACCGGCCCCGCTGCCCAGTCACCGCGGCGACAGCCTCGGCGTGGTCCACCACGGACGCGCCAAAGACCTGCACGCCAAGCTGACCCGGGCGACCGCACGGACCGCGGCGCCGGCGGCCCTGCTCGCCGAGGAGCCTCTCAGCGCCGAGGAGTTGGAGTACGGCGTCCGCGTCGACGTCTGGGACGACGTGTCCCGGCGGTGGCACTCGGTGTGCAGCCGCTCCGGCAGGTACGACTGCGGCGAACTGCGGTTCGACGCCCGGGACGAGGGGACCGTGCACCTCGCCCACAGCAGCGCCGCGGAGGGGGACCCGACGGTCTACCTCCACGAGTCGGTCTTCGCCTGGGACGGCTACAGCCTCACCGCGAGCCGCCCCGGCACGATCACCCGCACCGTGAACGGGCAACAGGTGACCACCGGGCCGGACAGCGACCCCACGGGGCCGGTGCGGTTGCGCACCTCCTTCCACGCCCGGGACCTGCCCAAGCTGCGCTACGGGCGCGGCTACCGCTTCCGCGCCCGCGTCGTCGACATCGCGGGCAACAGCCTGGGCCCGGACGACCCCGCCCCGGACGACTTCAGCGCCGCCACCGCCCTCGTCCGCCATCTGCGCTTCGAGCCGGTCGGATCACCCGTCCTGCTGCCCACGGCGCCCCGTACCCAGGCCGAGTCCATCGCGCTGCTGGTGATCCGGGGCCATGGCGACGCGCCCGCCACCGGGACGTGCGAACGCCATGTGGTGCCGCGGCGGACCAGTCCGCACACCGCGGAGCGGCACGGCCTGTACGACGTGCCGCCCAGCCCGGTGAACCCAGGGGGCATGGACCGGTTCGCGTACTCCGGGATCGTCCGGCGCGAGCAGGCCGACTTCACCGGTGGCACCGAGGACCCCGGGGGCTGGGAGGAGACGCCGTACTTCGAACGACATCTGCTGGAGGTGCCCTACCTGCCGGACGTACTCGCCCGGGGCGCCGCTTTCCAGGGCCTGCCCGGACTGCCGCCGGGCGAGGTCTTCACGGTCGCCTTCGACGACCGGCTCTCCTGGCCCCGGCGCTCCCCGTTCCGGCTGCGCCTGGAGAACGGAACGGGGGCTCCGGAGTACGACGAGGTGCTGCGGGTGCTCACGGTGCGGCTGCCGCCCGGCCGCAGCGCCGACGTGGCGTGTTCGTCACGGATCGACGAGGACGACCTGGACGTGCTGGGCATCTGGCAGTGGTTCCTCGACAGCGGGCTGACACCGCCGCCGGGCACCACGGTGGAGGACCTGCGCCGGCTCGCCGCGCAGGGGCGGCTGTGGCAGCTCACGCCCACCCGCCCGCTGCGGCTCACCCACGCCGTTCAACAGCCTCTGGCCCCGGCGGTGTTCCGCAAGCCGGTCGCCGTACGGACTCCGGGCGAGACCTCCGCCCGGATCGTGGACGTCCTCTCGCTCGACCGGGCGAGCACGGCCAAGGTCGACCTGCGGGCCGCGTGGACGGAGCCGGTCGACGCGCCCGCCGATCCCGCACCCGTCGAGCGTGCGGGCCAGGCCCACGTCACGACCCTGGCCACCGCGCCGGACGACACCGACGGCGACCGGCTGCGCCTCGACGCCCGGCAGGAGTTCCACGACACCCGGCACCGCACGGTCACCTACACGGCGGTGGCGTCCACCCGCTTCAGCGAGTTCTTCACCCGTACCGAGCGGATCGTCCTGACCGGGACCGAGCCCGTGCCGGTCGCGCCCCGCGGCATCGCGTCCGGCACGCTGACCGTGGTCGACCCCGCCGACGGACGGGTCTTCGGCGAGGCGGACTACGTCGCGGACCTCGCCGCCGGTACGGTCCGCCGCTCCGGCCCCGGCTCGGCGATCCCCGACGGCGCCACCGTCGAGGCCGGCTTCGTCGACGGGCCGGTGACCCGGGTGAACTCCGAGGCACAGCAGCCGATCGTGGTGAACGTACGCTCCTCCGCCCGCCCGGCCGCGCCCGACGTGGCGTACCTCGTCCCCACCTTCGGCTGGGAGCGGGCCCGCTCCGGAACCGAGCTCACCAGCACCCGGCACGGCAACGGCATCAGGGTCTATCTGCGGCGCCCCTGGTACTCCTCCGGCGAGGACGAACTCCTCGGTGTCGTCCTCGCGCAGGACGGGGTGCCGCCGCCCGCCCTGCGCCCCTTGGTCACGCTCCGCGGCCAGGACCCCGTCTTCGCCTCCGCGCCGACCACGGCTGCGCCCGGCACCGCCGAGTTCCCGCTCGCCGTACGCACCGCGAGCGGCCTGGTGCTCGCCGAGTCCGAGGCGGCGCCGGAGCTGCCAAGAGTCGCCGTGGCGGCGCACCGGGTCGGGTACGACGAGCACCGGCGGCTGTGGTTCTGCGACCTCACCATGCCGCCGGAGCGCGCCTACCGCCCCTTCCTGCGGTTCGCCCTCGCCCGCTACCAGCGGCACTCGCTGTCCGGGCTGGAGATCTCCCCGGTCGTGCTCGCCCAGTTCGCCCAGCTGAACCCGGACCGCACGCTGTCGGTGGTGCTGGGTGGACAGGAGCGGACGCGGGCGACGGTGACCGTGTCCGGCCCGACGTACTCCGGCGACCCGGAGCGCGGCGCCAGACTGACCGTTCTGGTGCAGACCGCCGGGGCGCGGCCGGCGGGCCCGCTGGACTGGCAGACCGTGTCCGGGGCGTCGCTGCCACCGGTGCCGGGCGGGGGCGGGCAGTGGAGTGCGGCCGTGACCCTGCCCGCAGCGCCCGGCAGCCGGCCGATGCGGCTGGTGGTCGAGGAGCGGGAGGTCCTGACGACCGCCGGGACGCGCCTGGTGTACGCCGACGCCGTCGAAGTCTGAGATCCGCGACCGCACCGGGACCGGGCGCGGACCGCGACCGACCCGAGTTCCGAAACCCCACCGCCGTACCATCCGAGGGACAGACATGACCACCATCAGCGGGACATCCGCCGCCGCACTGCCGCCCGGCGGCTTCGGCAACGGCATCTTCCAGGCGTACGTCAACGGAGAGGAGCGCCCGGGCGCCGGTGAGTTCACCGTGCTGACCGGTGAACTGAACCCGGCGGGCGCGGGCCGGGACGTCCTCTACGGCCAGGGCACACCGGGCACCAGCTATCTGCGGGTCCTGGACGTGGGCACCGGGACCGTCTACGTCCAGGGCCAGCTGATCACCCACGCCGAGGAGGTGTCGCTCGACCCGTTGGTGCGTTCGGTGCGGGTGACCGGCACAGAGTCCGTCACGCGGTGGTCGGTGCCGGGCGCGTTCGACCTGGAGCAGCGGGTCGCGATCAGCGGCACGACCGCGGCGGACTCCCGGGTCGCCGTCACCACGAAGGTCACGGACGTCCGCACGGAGCGACAGCGCTTCCGGATCGAGTACGTCTGGGACACCTCCGTCGCGGGCGACGACGGCCCCGTGGTCCAACTCGGCGCCGCGGGGGCCTCTTTCCGCCCCTTCGATCCCGTCAGCCCGACGGAGCAGACCTTCCTCCGGAGTACGGGCGACCTGGCCGTCGCCGACAGGTACGCGAACCCCGGCGCTCCCACCTTCGCGGTCGCGGTCGCGGCGGCCGGCGATCCGCGGGCCGTCCCCGACAGCGTGCAGTACGTCTGTCTGTCCGACGCGGTCTTCGCTCCGCTGGGCCAGTACGTCACCGACCCGGCGCGCGACATCAGCGGTCCCGCGTCGGACTGCCGCAATACGGCGGGCCGGACCGACTCCGGTCTGCTGCTGCTGTGGTCCAGGGACGCCGCGCAGGACGACGCCACGGTCGCCGCCAGCGTACGGATGAGCCCGGCGAGCCCGCATCCGACCACGCTGAAGGCCGGCCCGCTCTCCCTCGGCTCGGCGACCGCCACCTTGACCGACACCGGCAGCGGCCGTCCGGTCCCGGGGCGCACGCTCGTCTTCAGCGCGGGCGGACGCGTCAGGTGCACCCTGGTCACGGACACCGCGGGCCGCGCGACCTGCGACCGGCTCCTGACCGGTCTGCTGGGCTACGACGTGGACTTCGCGGGCGACGCGATCTGGGCGGCCTCGCACGCCCACGGGGGCCTGTTGTGACCGACCGGCCCCCGCCCCCGGCCGAGCCCCCGATCACACGACGTGAGCGACACACGTGACCTGGGCGACTGATGTGAGGGGGCGGCGCCCCGCCCGTCTCGCCGACGCGGCAAGGCCCTCTCCCGGACCCGCACCCGTTCCCCCGCACCGGTCACATGCCCCAGATCGCGAGAGCTGAAGAGTCCGCGGCCCTGCTCGACGCGTTCCGGGACCACCGGGGCGCGGGGGCAGCCCCTCTCGGATCTCCGCCCCGGCAGGGCGCTGAGCGAGGCGGAAATGTGTGAACGGTAATCCACCCAAGGCGGACCCGAGCCCAATGATTCCACCCGAATTGCCGCTATTTGAGAACGGGGCAATAGTTGTTGGCCAGAGGAAACAGCGGCTTGGACGACCATGCGCCGCAGCTCGTACGGAAGGGTACAGCGCGATGCCTCGTAGCCCACTGGAGATCACAGAGGACTTCCTGAGCAAGGCCTTCGATCCTGACCTGGTAGCGGACGCGGCCGATCGGCTCGTAGCGGAGGACGCCGAGTACGTATCGCTGAACTCCGACAACCCTCCACTCCGCCGCATCATGCCCTGGGCCGGCGCCAGCAAGGGTCGGCAAGCCTTCGTGTACACCTTCACCAACGTCATGAGTCGCTGGAACCTTGAGGACTTCGAGTACACCGATAAGTTCGGTGACGACAGGGGAGCAGCCGTGTTCGGCACGTTCACCCTTCGATCGGTGAGACTGGGGAAGGCCGCCACCTCCCCCTTCGCAGTCGTCTCCCGAGTCCACGACGGCCGGATCACCTACATGCAGTACATGGAGGACACTTTCGCCACCGCACTCACCTTCCGCAGCGGCGGCACCTGGACGATCGAGGCCGATCCCGGCACCGATGAACGCATCGAGGTCTGAAGGACCTCGCAGAAGGATGCCGGCAGCGGCCTCGCGCTGGGTTCGACGCAGGCAGCACAGCTCACTGCGCGCCCCTCCGTCCCGCCTCGGCACACGATCATGCCCGGCGTCACGAGAGTCCCGGGACCCCCGACACAGTGCTGTCAGGTGCGTGAGTGACGCCCGAGGAAGTCGGTGATCAGCTCCAGCCACTGCGCGGGCTGCTCCATGAACGGCATGTGGCCGGTGGCGATTTCGGCGGTCGTCGCGCCGGGGATCGCGGCGGCCAGCTGCCGCTGGAGGGCAGGGGGGACCATCGCATCGGCGGTGGTGACGACGACGAGGGTCGGAAGGGTGAGGGCGGCGAGGTCCTCGCGCACGTCGATGCTCCGGGCCAGGACGACCTGCGGTGCGACGGCGGGGGTGATGGTGGACGCCGTCTCCGCGACCGCGGCATCGACCTGGGCGGGTGTGAGGGAGTTCAGCGCGGGGGCGCCGGTGGCCATCAGTGTCGTGTACTGGGCGGCCAGGGTGGGATCTCCCGCCAGGAGGAGCCGCCGCCACAGGGCGATGGCCAGGTCGGTGCGGGTGTCCAGGTGCGCGAAGGTGGCGCTCAGCATGAGGGAGGTGACCCGCTCGGGATGCCTGGCGGCCAGCCGGATCGCCACCGGCCCGCCGAGGGAGTATCCGGAGAGGGCGAATGTGTCGAGCCCTTCCGCGTCCGCCGCCGCGACGAGCTGATCCCCCAGTTCGTCGAGGTCCAGCGGGGTCCCGGCGGCCGGGGTGTCGCCGGAGCCCGGATAGTCGACGCCGACGACGGTGTGCCGGGCGGCGAGTCCTTCCATGATCGGCCCGTAGTTGGCTTCGACGCCGCCACCGGCCCCATGGGCGACGACCAGGCCGGGCCCGGAACCTTTGACGGTGCGGGCGTAGGTGATGGGCGCTGCATCTGTCATGACGAGGGCTCCTCAACTGGGTGTGGCAATGATCTCTGCGCTGGGGCGATACGCCCGCGGGCGCGGACGCGCGGTGACTGACGCGAGCCGCGGGTGCGACCGGCGACCCCACTTCTGTAGCGATCGCTAAACTTGATCTGCCCTCGACCCTATCAACCGTCTGTAGCGATCGCTATGGCAGGAAGTAGACTGCCGGGGTGACCCTGAGCAGCAGTGAGAAGCGGCCCGGGAACCGCGGCCGGAGCGATGCGAGCCCCGCCGCCGGACAGGGCGCCGCCCCGGCCCGGCGGGGCGGCGAGCGTGCCGCCGGGCCGCGGACCCGCCGCGGCTTCGACCGGGACAAGGCCCTGGCCATCGCGCTGGAGGAGTTCTGGACGTACGGGTACGAGACGACGTCCATCGCCTCGCTCACCAAGGCCATGGGAATAAACCCGCCCAGTCTGTACGCGGCCTTCGGCGACAAGCAGCGGCTGTTCCACGAGGCGGTCGAGCTGTATCGGAGCACCCGCGTGGCGCCCCTGGAAGGGCCGGACGCCCGCACCGCGATCGCGGCGCTGCTGGAGCATCTGGCGGCGGACTACACGGACCCGCGCCATCCGCCGGGCTGCCTGATCATCACGGCGGCGACCAACTGCGGCCCCGGTTCCCAAGAGGTGAAGGCGCGGCTGCGCGAGCTGCGGGAGGCCACGAAGGCGTCCTTGGCGGCCCGCGTCCGCGAAGACGTCGACGGGGGGCGCCTGCCCCCCGACACGGACCCAGAAGCCCTCGCGACCTTCTACGCGGCGGTCGTGCAGGGCATGAACCAGCAGGCGTGTGACGGAGCCTCCCGGGCGACGCTGGAGGCGGTGGCGAGGTCCGCCATGCTGGCGTGGCCCGCCGCCGAACGCCCCTGAACGCCGGCCGGGACGCGAGGTGCCCCGTGCTTCCGTCTCGGTCGGACCGCGACGGCTGGACGTTCGACCACTGCCGGCACGCACCGACGCTTGGTTCGACGTCATCACGCAGTTGCTCGCCCAGTGGGACGAACGCCTGGCAGGGAAGATCGTCGTCGACCCTTCCGACCCGATCGCCATCGACGACCGGGGGAGGTCTTCGGCGACCTCCACGAATCCAACCTCCAGACCACCCTCACCGCCGACCAGGCCCGAGCCCGCATCTCGTCCACAGAGGCTTCTTGAGCGCTTGGCGTGTTCGGCTCCGCCACGACCTCACCCCCGCCCGCGCGCCCCTCGGCCTCGCCGTCCAGACTGTCCCCGGAAGGCGCCGCTGGACCGCGCGGTCCCCAACTGGTCCCCAAGAACGACGGAAAGGCGGTACCGGATTTCTCCGATACCGCCTCCGACCTGCGAAAACGCTGGTCGGGACGACAGGATTTGAACCTGCGACCCCTTGACCCCCAGTCAAGTGCGCTACCAAGCTGCGCCACGTCCCGGTGCGCGCCTGTGCCGGTGAGGGCCTGGCGCGCAGGGGAAACATTACCGCACTCGGGGCCCTTCTCGGTCAGCCCGGCTGCGGCGGCGGGGGGCCGTCGGGGAGAATCGGAGCGTGGGACAGCTATCGAGAGACCGGGACGACGAAGGACGCGCCCGCAGCGCGCGGCCCCGGGACGGACTCGGCAGACCGCTTCCGTACGGGGTGGCGGGGGTGGAGCGGCAGCCCGAGGGGGTGGTGCGGACCCCGCGGCGGACGCTGGTGGAGGCCCAGCGGCTCCTGGACACGGGGAAGCCGTTCCACGCCCACGAGGTGTTCGAGGACGCCTGGAAGTCACGGCCGGAGCCGGAGCGGGATCTGTGGCGGGGGCTCGCCCAGCTGGCCGTGGGTCTCACCCATGCCGCGCGCGGCAACGCGGCGGGCGGGGCGCGGCTGCTGGTGCGGGGCGCGGACCGGATAGCCGGGTTCGGGGATCCGTACGACGTCGATGTGTCCGGCCTGACCGCGTGGGCGCGCGATCTCGCGGAGCGGCTCGAAGGCGGGAGTGGCTCCGCGGTGGACGCCCGGGCCGAGGCGCCGCGGCTAACCCTGAAGTAGGACGACCTCCAGGGTGCGCGGGCCGTGGACGCCCTCGACGCGGTTCAGTTCGATGTCGCTGGTCGCCGACGGGCCCGAGATCCAGGTCAGCGGGCGGGTGGGGTCCAGCAGCGGCAGCGCCCGGGGGACGGAGGCGACGATCTGCCCGGGTGCCCGTACCACGCACAGATGCAGATCGGGGACGAGGGTGAGCGCCCGGCGGCCCTGGCCGGGTCCCGCGTCCAGGACGATCGTGCCGGTCTCGGCGATCGCGAGGGCGCAGCCGGTGACGACGGCGTCGGTGGAGTCCAGTTCGTACGGGGTCAGGGGCGGATCGTCGCGGCGCTGTCCGGCGTCGGTGGCTCCGAGCCAGGCGGCGGGCAGGCCGCCCGGGACGGCCACCGACCGGGCCCGGTGGCGGGCGAGGATGTCACGGACGAGGGCGGGCAGCTGGGAGGGGGTCGTCCGGTGGACGTTCGCCCGGTAGTCGGTGAGGTGGTGCTCCAGCAGGTCGGTGAGGGCGGCGGGGTCGTCTGCGGGTGTGTGCGCGGTGAGGTAGTCGCGTGCCACGGGCGGCGGCTCGGGCGCGCCGTCGACGGCGGCCCTGATCCGGGCGAGGATGCGGTCGCGGGAGGTGCCCGCCCCCGGCCCGGTCACGGGCGGTTCTTCTTCCACCAGTCGCGGAAGGGCCCGGCGGGTGGTTCGGGCAGCTCACGGCTGTCGGTCCAGGCGCCCGTCCCCGGCGGCCGGCCGGGATGGAACCGGCGGGTCCGCGAGAGGAGCCGCTCACCGGCGGCCAGCACCGCCGGATGGCGGAGGAGCCGGCCCGCCGTCTTGATCGCCGCCTTCTCGGCGCGGTGGCCCCGGCCGCCGCGCGCGGCCACCCGCTCGCGCAGATGGACGAGGACCTCGGGGATGTCGATGGCGACCGGGCACACCTCGTAGCAGGCGCCGCAGAGGGTGGAGGCGTACGGCAGGGACGCGTCGATCCCGCTCGCGATGCCGCGCAGTTGGGGGGTGAGGATCGCGCCGATCGGACCCGGGTAGACCGAGCCGTACGCATGGCCTCCGGCCCGTTCGTACACCGGGCACACGTTGAGGCACGCGGAGCAGCGGATGCACCGCAGCGCCTGGCGGCCGGTGTCGTCGGCGAGGGCGGCCGTGCGGCCGTTGTCGAGCAGGACGAGGTGGAAGACGCGGGGGCCGTCGGCGTCGGTGGTGCCGGTCCACATCGAGGTGTAGGGGTTCATGCGCTCGGCGGTCGAGGAGCGGGGCAGGGTCTGGAGGAAGACCTCCAGGTCCCGCCAGGCCGGGACCACCTTCTCGATGCCGACGACGGAGATCAGGGTCTCGGGGAGCGTGAGGCACATCCGGCCGTTGCCCTCGGACTCGACGACGACGAGGGTGCCGGTCTCGGCGACCATGAAGTTGGCGCCCGAGATGCCGACCGTCGCGCGCAGGAACTTCTCCCGGAGGTGGAGGCGGGCCGCTTCGGCGAGTTCGGCGGGGCTGTCGCCGAGTCCGTCCGGGGCCGCGCGTCCCCAGCGGCCCATCTCGCGGGCGAAGATGTCACGGATCTCGCCGCGGTTGCGGTGGATGGCGGGGACCAGGATGTGCGAGGGGCGGTCGTGGCCGAGCTGCACGATGAGTTCGGCGAGGTCGGTCTCGTACACGGCGATCCCCTCGGCCTCCAGTGCCTCGTTGAGGCCGGTCTCCTGGGTGGCCATGGACTTGACCTTGACGGCCTCCCGCTCGCCGGTGGCCCGGACCAGGCCGGTGACGATCCGGTTGGCCTCGTCGGCGTCGGCAGCCCAGTGCACGGTGCCCCCGGCGGCGGTGACGGAGCGCTCCAGCTGTTCGAGGTGGCGGTCGAGATGGCGGAGGGTCTGGTCCTTGATGCGTTTCCCGGCCTCGCGCAGCTCGTCCCAGTCCGCCAGTTCCCGGACCGCCCCGGCGCGTTTGTCGCGGATGGTGTGGGTGGCGTGGCGCAGATTGGCGCGCAGGGTCGTGTCCCGGACGGCGTCTTTCGCGGCCCTGGGGAAGGAGGGCATGCCGAGGTGGGTGACGCTCATGCGAGGGGCTCCCGGGCGGTGTCCCGGTAGGGGTGTTCCCCGGTGGAGCCCAGGATCTCCGCGATGTGCAGCGGGCGCAGGGGTTCGTGGTGGCGGCGGATGATGCCTCCGAGGTGCATCAGACAGGAGTTGTCACCGCCGCAGAGCACGGTCGCCCGGGTGGCGACGGCGTTGCGGACCTTGTCGCGGCCCATGGCGGCGGAGACATCGGGGTTCTTGACGGCGAAGGTGCCGCCGAAGCCGCAGCACTCGTCGGCTCCGGGGAGGGTGCGCAGTTCGAGGCCCCTGACGGCTTCGAGGAGTCTGCGGGGCCGGTCGCCGAGGCGGAGCGAGCGCAGCCCGTGGCAGGAGGGGTGGTAGGTGACCGTGTGCGGGAAGTACGCGCCGACGTCGGTGACGCCGAGGACGTCCACGAGGAACTCGGTCAGTTCGTACGTCCTCGGCGGCAGCGATGTCTCACCGAACCCCGGGTAGTGCCCGCGCACCATCGCCGCGCAGGATCCGGAGGGGGTGACGACGTACTCGTACCCCTCGAAGGCGCGTGCCGTACGGCGCACGAGGGGCCGGGCCTCCCGGCGGTAACCGGTGGTGAACTGCGGCTGTCCGCAGCAGGTCTGCTCCGGGGGGAAGTCGACCTCGACCCCGAGCCGTTCCAGGAGCCGTACGGTCGCGATGCCCGTGGCCGGGAACAGCGCGTCGTTGACGCAGGTGAGGAAGAGGGCGACCCGCATGACCGGAGGATAGGCGGCCACCGGGGACCCCGGTAGCCGCCACGAGGACACGGGTGCGGGAGACTCCCCGGGTGAGGAAGATCTATGTGATCGGCATCGGGGCGGGCGACCCCGGCCATCTGACGCTTCAGGCGGTCAAGGCGCTGAACAAGGCGGACGCGTTCTTCATCCTGGACAAGGGGGAGGAGAAGGCGGATCTGACCCGGCTGCGGCAGGACATTCTCGACGCGCACGCGACGGACCGTCCCTACCGTCTGGTCCGGGCCGCCGACCCCGAGCGGGACCGCCGGGCACCGGAGTACTCCCCCGCCGTCGACGACTGGCGCCGCCGCCGCGCCGATCTGTACGAGGAGTTCATCGCGCGGGAGCTGGGCGAGGACGAGTGCGGGGCGTTTCTGGTCTGGGGCGATCCGTCGCTGTACGACTCGACGCTCGGCGTCCTGGAGGAGGTCCTGGAGCGGGGTTCGGTCGCCTTCGACCACGAGGTGGTCCCGGGGATCAGCAGTGTCTCGGCGCTGCTGGCCCGGCACCGTACGGGCCTGAACCGGGTGGCGAGCCCGGTGCAGATCACCACGGGGCGCCGGCTCGCGGAGGGCTGGCCGGGGGAGGTGGACGACGTGGTGGTGATGCTGGACGCGCGCCAGGCGTTCACCCGCCATCTGGACCGGGAGCTGTTCATCTACTGGGGCGCCTACGTCGGCACGAAGGACGAGATCCTGGTGTCGGGCCGGCTGGCGGAGGTGTCGGACCGGATCGAGGAGCTGCGCGCCGAGGCACGGGCCCGCAAGGGCTGGATCATGGACACCTATCTGCTGCGGCGCGGCTGAGCAGGGCGAGGACCCCGGGGACGTCACCGGCGGTGGGCACGCCCGTGGGCGCGGGGGGCCGCCGGACCACCACGACGGGCAGTCCCGCCTCCCGTGCGGCGGTGAGCTTCGCGGCGGTGGCCGGTCCCCCGCTGTCCTTGGTGACGAGCACGTCGACGCGGTGCGTACGCAGCAGCTCGCGCTCGCCCTCGACGGTGAAGGGGCCCCGGGCTGTGACGGTCACGGTGCGGCGCGGCAACGGGGGTTCCGGCGGCTCGACGGACCGTATGAGGAAGGTGAGCCCGTCGAGGTGAGCGAAGGCGGCGAGGCCGAGCCGTCCGGTGGTGAGGAAGACCCGCCGGCCCAGTGCGGGCAGTCGGCCGGCCGCGTCGGCGAGGGAGTGTGCGTCGTGCCAGCGGTCGCCGGGGCCGGCGGTCCAGCCGGGGCGGCGCAGCAGGCACAGGGGGGTGCCCGTGGCGCCGGCCGCCTCGGCGGCGTTGGCGCTGATGGCGGTGGCGAAGGGGTGGGTGGCGTCGACGACGGCGGCCACCCGGTGCTCGCGCAGCCAGGCGGCGAGCCCGCCGGGGCCGCCGAAGCCCCCGGTGCGCAGTTCGCCCGGGGGCAGCCGGGGGTTCGTGACCCGGCCGGCGAGGGAGGTGGTGACCCTGAGTCCGGGGCGCTCCGCCAGTGCGGTGGCCAGCCGCCTGGCCTCGGCGGTGCCGCCGAGGATCAGGATGTGCGTACCGGGGCGCATGGGGGTGAGGCTACTTCGCCCGTCGGCGGCGCATGTGGCCGAGGTGCCCGGTCATGAGCCTGCGCACGGCCTTCTCGTCCCCGGCGCGCAGGGCGTCGAGGAGTGCGTGGTGTTCTCCGGCGGACGCCTCCAGCAGGCCGTGCTCGGCCAGTGCGGCCAGGCCGTGGAGCCGGGACCGGGTGCGGAGATCGCCGGCGACCTCGACCAGATGGGCGTTTCCGGCGAGGGCGAGCAGGTCCAGATGGAAGCGCCGGTCGGCCGCCGCATAGGCGGCGAGGTCGCCGGTGGCCGCCGTGGCGACGGTCTCGGCGGCCACCGGGCGCAGGGCCTCCACGGCCGCCGGGTCCGCGGTCCGGGCCAGCGCGGTGACCGTGGGGATCTCGATCAGCGCGCGGAGGTGCAGATACTCGTCGAGCTGCCGCTCGGTGACCTCGGTGACGCGGAACCCCTTGTTGGGCACGGCCGCGACCAGGCCCTCCTTGACCAGGTCCAGCATCGCCTCCCGCACGGGTGTCGCGGAGACGCCGAAGCGGGCGGCGAGCGCGGGGGCGGAGTAGACCTCGCCGGGCAGCAGCAGCCCGGAGACCAGGGCCGCGCGCAGTGCGTCGGCGACCCGTTCGCGGAAGTTCGTACGGCCGCCGATGGCCGTCAGTGACGGAGGCAGACCGGTCACAGCAGAAACCCTCCCGGAACGGTTCGGGGACGTCGGGCGGACACCGTGCGCCGCGGGGCGCTCGTCGCGGCCGGGCGGGGCGGACAGTCCGCGGTGGCGCCGGTGGGCGGCGCCGTCGGTGGACACGACCGTGGGCCGTCGGCCGAAGCCCTTCGCCAGCACGGCCATCGCCTCGGGTGAGGGGATGACGTCGGGGAGCAGCGCGTGTTGGGAAGAGAAGTCGTCGGAGCGGCACAGGACTTCGCGCACGTCGGCGTCCCGGGCCACGAGCCAGGCGTCGAACTCGGGGACGAAGAGCCCCTTCGTGCGGCGTGCCCGTGCGTAGAGCGGATACGGATCGCGGTACAGCTCGTCGAGCCTGGCGTGATCTCTGCTCGGCACGCGGCGCCTCCGGGCGGGTCCGGGTCGTGTGCGGGTGGGTGCGGGGGGTGCGGTCGGCCCTGCCGTGCGGTGCGGTGTCGGGTCGGGTCGGGTCGGGTCGGGTCGGGTCACACGGTCTCCACGGGCGACCGGGCCGGTGGACGGGCGGATGTACGGGCGGAGTACGGCCGGGCGTTCGTGCGGCCATGGTTCACCAGGGCGAGGGGGTGCCGGTAGGGGGATACCGGCCGTCGGGGCGGGCGATTTCGAGGGGGCGGTGGCCGGAGAGGCGCGGCGCGGCCGAGGAGTCCCACCGTTCACCGTGCCTGCCGGGCGGGCCCTCGCGGGGCGCCGCTCCCCGGACGCCGGAGAGGCTCGGGAGCGGGCACCCGCCCCCGGACGCCGGGCTCCTCTGCGGCCGGAGGTACGGCGCGGCCCGGGGCGCGGAGGGTGACCGGGACGCCCGCGTGAAGCGGTGCCGCGCGCTCGCGGCACCGGCCGCCCGAGGGTGGAACGGCGTGGGGACGGTGGGCGGGACCCGCGCGCTCGCCGGGTGAGCGGGGTCCGGCCGGTGCGGGCCGGGAAGCCGGGCGGGACCGGCGCCGGGCCGGTGGGTGGCGGGCCGGTGGGCGGCGGGCCTGCCCCCGTTGAGGCGGCCCGGCCCCCTCCCCGGCCGGCGCGCTCCCCACCGGGCCCGGAATGCCGTACTCCCGTGGTGGGCCGGGCCGTCCCCCGCCACCGATCCGCCGGATAACGGGGGACACGCCCACCGCGACCACCCTGTGCCGACGCGCCCCGGAGCGGCATACGTTGTGGCCGCCCTGCGGACGGACCGGACGGGGATCGGTGACGGGGCGTCGAGAACGGCCGCTGAACCCGGAGAGCGGGCCCGTCGCGCGATTCGCGTACGGGCTGAGGGAGCTGCGCCGGGCCGCGGGAGGGATCACCTACCGGGCGGAGCGGACCGTTGCGCCGGGGAGACGGAGCCGACGGTCGGCCGGGCGGGGGCGGGCCCGGGCGGGCCGGGCGTCCGGGGCCGTGCACGGGAGGTCGCGGCGGAGGCACACCCCACCGCGCCACACGCCCCGATGCGCGGGGTTACGGCGCCCCGACGGTTGCCGGTTCCGTGGTGCCGGACGCGCCCGGGTCACCGGGACCGCCGGCCGGGCGCGTACCGCCGGCCTCCCTGGCCTGGGCGAGGACCGCGCGGCGGAAGCCACGGCTGCGGCCCGCGCAGTCGGCGCAGATCGCCGGGCTGCCCTCGGCCGAGGGATCGCGGTCCATCTCCGCGGCGATGTAGGAGTGGTCGCAGCGGTGGCAGCGCACCCGGGCCTCCCAGATGTCGTCGACCTCGTCCCTCGGGTCGTGTCCCCGGCGCAGCAGCGGGGAACCGGCGACGCGCAGGGCCACCAGATAGAGCACGACGCTGAGGGCGAAGGTCACCGGCGAGGACCAGGTGGTGCCGAAGGTGCCGGTGAATTCGAGGAGCATGATGCCGGTGAGTGAGGAGATCAGCCACACCACCGCCCCCGGCGCGATCGTGGCGACGCGTCCGGGCCTGAACTCCGGCAGGCCGCCGCGGTCGCCGCCCCGGTGCACGATCAGATGCGTGAGCATGATGCCGACCCAGCCGACGACGAACGCGCCCTGCCACGCCAGTGCGGTGAGCACATAGCTCAGCACGTCCGTGAGCATGATCAGGTACGTGACGACGCTGGCCAGCGCGAGTGCGGCCACGCGCGGTACGCGGATGTGGAACAGCCGGGCGACCGTGGCCTCCAGATTGGTGGAGGCGACGTAGTAGTTGGCGGTGTTGATACGCGACTGCGTCAGCCAGACCACGCCCAGTCCCCAGACCCCCATCAGCGCCACGACGGTGTCACCGATGGCCGTCTCGGTCGGTGCGCCCACGGTGTCGGCGACCAGGACCAGGAAGATGCCGATGAGCCCGTTGACGAAGTAGCAGAACAGATAGAAGACCGGGCCGAAGGTGACGACACCGTGGTAGCGGGCGTCCTTCGGGGCACCGAAGCGCCCGAAGTCGATCGTGTACATCATGAACACGAACACACCCATGTAGACGAAGAACGCGTACAGCCATCCCGGCGCGCCGAGGTCAGGGGTGACATCGGGGGTGTGGGTGAGCCAGCCGGAGGGCTCGTACTCCCGCACAGCCAGGATGATCACGATCATCAGGCCGGTCCAGTAGAGCGGGAGCAGCGCGCCGTTGAACTTGTCCAGCCAGCGCCGTACGCCGCCGATCGCCATCGGGACGTTGCTGAGGATCGAGATCGCGTACCACATCTCGATGTTCAGGGCCCCGGTGTACGCGTGCAGGGCGTGCGCGATGACGGAGCCCTCGAAGACGGCGTAGTAGATGGCCGTCGCCGCCAGGACGAGGGGGGCGAGCACGGAGCCGACGTAGCCGAAGACCCGCTGGGAGATCAGGGCGACGGTGAGGCCGGTGCGGGCCGCGTAGGCGGAGAAGAAGTAGTTGACCGTGCCGAAGCAGACGACCGCGAGCAGGATGCCGACCAGGGTGTTGACGGTGCCCACCGTCACGGCCAGGGTCGCGGCCGTGACCAGGTAGAACATGCCGCTGACGAGCGCGTACCAGGTCATGGTCAGCGAGAGCCGGCCGCTGCGCCAGGTCAGCGGGACGATATGCGTCGAGTAGTCCTCGTTCGCGGCCTCCTTGACGACGCGCGGGTCGTCGGAGAAGGAGACGTCCAGAGGTGCTAGTTGGCCGCGGGCAGAGACATCCGGGCGTGGTGAAGTCACGGGGAGTCCTTGGTGAAGGCCGCCTGGGGACAGCGGAGAAGGAGCGTCGCACGGAGGGCGGCGCGGGGGCGGCTTGGTCCGACCCGAGGCTTTCCGGCACGGTGGCCTCGTGCGGCCCAAGTTGAAGTGCCACCGCTCCGCTTGTCAACGGCCTCACACAAAATCTGGCTGATAACGACGAAAAACATCATTGACATGGCCACTTAGCTACGAATTTCGTTGTACGCCATGGAGGCGGGGCGCCAGCATCAAGGTCACCGCGACCAGGGCGGGAGCGATGGCCGCCGCGGCGGCCGGGTGCCGGCTCAGCGCGAGGGCGCCGCCCAGGGCTCCGGCCACCAGGGCGAGCAGGACGCCGAGCCGCCGCATGAGGTGGCGGGCGGACCCGGCGGCGGCCGACTCCGCCATGGAGGTCAGCGTTCCGGTGACGAACGTCGTGGTGATGCCGGCGAGGGCGACCCGTCGCGCGCAGGCGGTCTGCACACCCATCGCGAGCGCCGAGACCGACACGAGCGCCACGTCCGCCACCCCGCCCGGCCGCCCGCCGACGGCGGTCCAGCCCGCGAGGAACACCAACTGACACCCCAGGCTGACGGCGAGGACCCCGGTGATACGGCGGGGCCAGACCGCGCCCGTGTCGAGCGTGCGGGTGAACCGGAAGGCGAGGACCAGACCGGCGGTGAAGGCCAGCGTCGCCGCCGCCGCACGGGCTATGTGCAGGTCGAGGCCCTGCGCCCCGGCGATGCCGAGCAGCACGAGATTGCCGGTCATGTTCGCGGTGAACACGCCCCCGAGGCCGAGGTAGGCCACGGCGTCGGTGGCGCCCGCGGCCACGGTGAGCAGCAGCGGGAGGAGGTCGGCGAGCCGCCGCTCGGAGGCACCGGCCGGGCGCCGGGCGGTCCCCGCCGTCCCGTCCCGCCCGGCCGGCGGAACGTCACACGGGGCGCCCGGCCGCGGCTCACCACCGGTGACGGGAGCCGGGGCGGCGGGGTCCGGCCCGGCCGCCGTACCGAGGGCGGGGCCGGCCGCGGTGTCCGGGCGCGGTTCACCCCTGGCGCCGGAGCGCGTCGCATGCCCGGGGGCGGGAGCGGCCGTGGCGTCCGGGCACGGCCCGTCCCCGGAGCCGGGGCCCGATCGGCGCCCGGCACCCGGATCGGCCCGGGGTCCGGCGGGGGACGCGGCCGCGTGGCCGTCACGGGTACCGCCGGGCGCGGCGGAGGCGGCGGGGGTGTGACCTGGCTGAAGGGACACGGCGCTGATCCTTGGCGTTGGGGCCCGACACGCGGCGGTGCCGCGGGGGCGGGGGTTGACATGGGGGAAATCGCGAACCAACAATAAGCCCACTTGGTCGGACCATCTGACTATCTTGGCCCACCGGCAGGGCCCACGCGATCAACCGAAGGCACCGCACAATGGCTCACACTGATCCCGAGACCCGCGTCCGTGAACTCGGCCTCGTCATCCCCGACTTCTCCGCCCGGCCGTACTACGGCACCGAGTACGGGTCGATGAAGCCGCACCACATCACCGGCAACCTCCTGTTCCTCGGCGGCCACACCGCGGACGACGCGGACGGCAACGTCCGCAACCCGGGCCGGCTGGGGGCGGATGTCACCATCGAGGAGGGCTACGAGGCCGCGCGGCTGACCGCCCTCAACTGCCTCGGCGGCATCCGGCTCGCCCTCGGCTCGCTCAACCGGGTGCGCTCCCTTGTACGCTCACTGTGCTTCGTCGTCAGCACCCCGGAGTTCGAGGACGTCCACAAGGTGTCGTCGGGCGCCACCGACCTGTTCCGGGATGTGTTCGGTCCCGAGGCGGGGCTCGGCGGCCGTGCCACCATCGGCGTGATGAGCCTCGCCCGGCGCAGCTGCTTCGAGAACTGGCTCACCGTCGAGATCGACGACTGACACCTCCGCGGCCACGGCCGCCGCGTCCCGCACCGGCGGGCGCGCGGCCGTGCGGTGCGGTACCACCGCTCAACCGAACGACAGGAAAGGCATCCGGTGCCCGTCGACTGGACCCTGCTCGCTCCCGAGGCCACCCTCGGCCCGCACCGGCTCGCCGGGCGTCTCCAAGGGCTGATCGAGGAGGGGCGGCTGGCTCCCGGCGAACGCATCCCGGCCGAACGCGAACTGGCCGAGCGGCTCCGGATCTCCCGTGCCTCGGTACGCGAGGCACTGCGGGAACTGGAACTGCGCGGGCTCGTGAACCGCAAGCCCGGCCGGGGCACCATCGTCACCGGCACCACCCGCCCGGACCTGCACCCCCGTCAGCTCGGCGACATGAACGACGCCGCGCGCCTGGTGCACGAGGTGATGGACCTCCGCTCGGCCGTGGAACCCCCGGTCGCCGCCCGCGCGGCCGTACGCGCCACCGAGAGCGACCTCCAGCATCTCGCCGACCTGCTGTCGCAGGCCGAACTGGAGCGGGACCGGGAGAATCTGGCCGCGCTGATCGAGCTGGACGGCGCGTTCCACGTCGCCGTCGCCAGGGCGGCCCACAACCCGATGCTCACCCGTCTGCTCGAAGCCACCAACGAGTGGGTCGGCCCCTCACGGGACCCCCAGTACCAGACCACCGAACGCCTGGTCGCCTCACTGCGCGGGCACCGCCGTATCCTCGCGGCCCTCATCGGCCACGACAGCGACGCCGCGGCCGAGGCGATGGCCGACCACCTCAGCGAGGTGCAGGGCATGATCATCGACACCCTCGGCCGCGGGGTGCACGACCCCGCCGAGCCGTCCTGATCCGGGCACGGCGGTGTCCCGGTCCGAGCGCCCGCGCGGCCCGGGTTCCGTACGGATCCGGTACGGACCGGACGGCGGTGCGGAACCCGGGACGCACACCGCCGCAGCGGACCACCGCGGCTCCCCCGCGGCACCCGGCCGGACGGTGACACCCGCCGCACCTCCGTACCCACGGCGCCGTACCGCCTGCCGGTCACGGGCCCGTGACCGGCCCGTACCCGCATCCCGCCTCCACGGCGGAACCGACACCCGCACCCGCACCCGCACCCGCACCCGCACCCAGGAAAGCCCATCACCATGCCCGCAACACCCCCGCCGCCCGCCACCACCCGGCCCTACGGCCTGGCCACCCCGCACGCCCTGGCCACCGGCGCGGGTGACGCCGTACGGCGCGAAGGAGGCAACGCCGTCGACGCGGCCCTGGCGGCGGCCGTCGCCCTCACGGTCGTCTACCCGCATCAGTGCGCCGTCGGCGGCGACCTCATCGCCCTGGTCGCCCTGCCGGACGGGCGGGTCGTCGCCGTCAACGGCAGCGGCGCCGCCGCGCGGGCCGCCGACCCCGGCGCCCTGTCCGGCACCCGTATGCCGGTGACGGGCCCGCTCACGGTCACGGTCCCCGGTGTGGTCGCGGGCTGGGCCACCCTCTCGGAACTCGCGGGCCGCCTCCCCTGGCGGCGGCTCTTCGCCGACGCCGTCGCCTTCGCCCGGGACGGGGTGCCCACCGCGCCAGGCGTCGCCACCGCGCTGCGGGAGGAGGCCGGCGCCCTGATGGCCGACGAGGGGATGCGTGCCGTCTTCTACCCCGGGGGACGTCCCCTCGACGCCGGGGCTCCGCTGCGCCAGCCCGCGCTCGCGGACTCCCTGGCGCTGATCGCCGAGGAGGGGCCGAAGGCGCTGTACGCGGGGTCCCTCGGCGCGGGTCTCGTCGAGCGGCTGCGCGGACTCGGCTCGCCGCTCTCCCCGGACGACCTCGCGGCCCACGCCACGGAGACCGCGGAACCGCTGTCGGCCTCCTTCCGGGGTGAGGAGTATCTGACCGCGCCGCCCAACTCCCAGGGCATCCATCTGCTCCAGGCGCTCCGGCTGATCGAGCGCATGCCGGAGCAGGCCGATCTGCTCGGCGCCGACGCGCATCTCACGGCCCGGATCTTCGACGCGATCACCCATGACCGCGACCGGTATCTCGCGGACCCCCGCCATGTCCCCGTCCCGGTCGGCGAACTCCTCGGCGACTCCCACCTGGACGCGCTCGCCGCCACGGTCCTCGAAGGCCGCGGCTCCGCGCCGCAGGCGGGCCCGGCGCCCCGGGCGGGTGCGGCCCGGCCCAGCGGGGACACCGTCGCCGTGGTCGCCGCGGACGACGACGGCTGCGCGGTCTCGCTCATCCAGAGCCTGTTCCACAGCTTCGGCTCCGGCATCCTGGACCCGGGCAGCGGCATCGTCCTGCACAACCGCGGCTCGTTCTTCGATCTCGCGCCCGGATCCCCCAACCGGCTCGCCGGCGGCCGTCGCCCCGCCCACACCCTGATGCCGGTCCTCACCCGCCGGGACGGCTTCGTCACCGGCGCCCACGGCACGATGGGGGGCAAGGCGCAGCCGCAGATCCACACCCATCTGGCCCTGCGCCTCCACGCGGGCGACGACCCCGCCACCGCGCTGGCCCGTCCCCGCTGGGTGATCGGCGGGCTCGGTGTCGACGAGCCCGCGGGAGTGGCGTCCGTGGAGGGCAGTGTCCCCGGTGACGCGGTGGCCGCGCTGCGCGGCGGCGGCTATCGCACCCGGGTCTGCGCCGACCTGGACGAACAGGTGGGCCACGGCCAGCTCGTCCGCCGTACCCCGGAAGGGGGTTTCAGCGCGGCGACCGACCCCCGCAGTGACGGCGCGGCCACGGCCGTCGGCCTCTGACCGCCACGGCGCTCAGCCGCCGGCCTTCCCGGTCGTCCCTCCGGCCCGGTGCGTCCCCCGGGCCCGGGGTGCTCGTCGGCCGGAGGTGTCAGCGGGCCCTTCGCTGCCGACGTCGTGCGGCGCGCCGGGCCTTCCGGGTTCCGTCACGGAGATCGGCGAGATCCAGGAGCACGCCGATACCGCTGCCGATCCCCCGCAGGACCCGCCACGCGAGCCCACCCAGTTCTTCCACGATCTCCCCCTCCGGGTCCCTGTACAGCGGCGACCCCGGGCGTTCATGCGGGGGCCGGCCTTCCACGCTATCCGACCGGGTGTTCGGGAAGGGCTCCCCGGGCCGTACCGGAATCCCCGGTACGGCCTGTGGAGCCGGGGAGCCCGGTCCGCCATGAGCCCCTTCGCCCCGGCCGTCCGGGTCCCGGCGGGAGGGGATGCCTTCCGCCGCCGCGTCCGCCGGAGCCGCGTACGCGCCCCCACCCCAACGGCGCACCGCGTCGCCTTTCACCTGGCCGACCGCGTCGACCGGGAAGGACAATGGCGCGGGAGAACTCCGGCGTTCCCGCCTCTCCCCCGCCGTTTCACCGGCACCGGTTCCCGTATGCCGTTCCCGTTCCGGGAAGAACGAGGTGCGCGATCTCCCCGCACCCCGCGCGGACCGCTCCCGCCGGACCGGAAAGGAGCATGCGCATGAACGGCCTCGCCCTCGGGGAATCCACCGCCGGGACTCGGGCAGGCCGGCCGAGATGACGGCCTGCCAGATCTCGGTCGTCGTTCCGTGCCGCGACGACTCCGAGGCACTCGACGCCTTCCATGTGGCGCTTCTCCAATCCCTTGTGTCGACTCGTCACTCCTTCGAGATCTGCTACGTCGACGACGGCAGCCGCGATCGGACCAGGGAGCGGCTGGCCGCTCTGACCGGAGCGGACGGCCGGGTCCGCTACACCTCGTTCAGCCGTCGCTTCGGCAGCGAGGCCGCCGTACTCGCCGGACTGCGGATGGCGCGGGGCGATGCCGTGTTCCTCCTGGAGGCCGGTCCACGGTGCCTGCCCGGCACGGTGCTGCCCCGGATGCTGGATCTGCGCCGGCGGGGGTACGACCAGGTGGTGGCGCGGCCGGACCACACCGGCGGACGCCGTCTGCGTGCCGCCCTCGGCGCGGCCTCCCACCGGGCCCTCGGGCACTGCATGGACGTCGACATCGCCGAGGGGCCGGTCGGCGTCCGGCTGCTGTCACGGCGTGCGGTGGACAGTGTGCTGTCCCTGCCCGAGAGGAATCGTTTCTCCCGAGGCATCTTCTCCTGGGTCGGATTCGACACCGCGAGCTTCGCGTACGAAGGCGTCCGACGCGGGGAAGCCCTGCCGAAGCGGGGCGCACGGGGCCCGCGGACCCTCCGGAGAGCGCTCGACCGGGGACTCGACGGAGTGATCTCCTTCAACAGCCGTCCCCTGCGCCTCGCTGTCCACGCCGGGCTGCTGCTCTTTCTGGGGGCCCTCGGATACGCCCTCTGGGTGGTGCTGCACGCCGTACTGTACGGAGTCGTCGTACCCGGCTACGCCACCCTCCTGATGACCGTCGTGGCACTCAGCGGAATACAGCTGGCCACCCTCGGCGTCATCGGCGAATACGTGGGGCGCATCCATCACGAGACGAAGGGCCGTCCCCACTACGTGGTCCGCGAGACCGACGATTCCGGTCCGACCGTGCGACCGGCAAGCGTCGCGGAGGGGATACCTTCGGACGCGCCGGGCGCGGATGCGGTCCCCGCGGCGGCGGCCGGTCCGGCCCGCCCGCGGCCCCTTCGCCAGTTCCTGGTCTTCGCGGCGGTCGGTGTGGTCAACACGGCGGTCTATCTGGCCGTCTACGCCTCGCTCAACACACGCGTTCCGTATCTGGTGGCCCATGCCGTGGGATACACGGTGAGTGTGGTGGGCTCGTTCCTGCTGAACTCGTACGTCACCTGCCGGACGGCGCCGACGTGGCGTTCCTTCGCCCGGTATCCCCTGTCGAGTGTGGCCGGCCTGGTGGCCGCCGGAGGTCTCCTCCACCTCGGTGTCGGCGTCCTCGGGATGGACAAGAACACCGCCGCCCTGGCCGCGGGAGTCCTGGTCACTCCCCTGTCGTTCCTGCTCGCCCGATGGGCCATCACCTCCGGTAGGGCCGCGCCGCTCCCCCGGGCGGTACGGGACGGCGCCCCCTCCGCACGTCCGGCGCTCTGGGCGGTGACGCTCTGTCTGCCGCCCCTCGGCCTGCTCGCCGCGGCGGCCTGGTTCGGGCGGCACGTGCGGCCCGGTGCGGACGACTGGTGCTTCCTGCCCGCCGCGCGGGACGACGGTGTGAGCGGGATGATCGCCAAGTTCTACCTCCAGGACAACGGGCGGGTGGCCAACGCTCTGCTGGTGGGGCTGTACGCGAGGTTCGGGGTCGCGGGACACCAGTGGTTCGCCCTCGTCAGCGCCCTCGTCATGCTGGGCGTCCTGTGGACGGTCACCGCCCTCGCACTGCGCAGAGCCACCCTGACAGCCCCCCGCGGAATCCCCCTCCTGGTGGCGTCCATGCTCACCGCCGTCTTCCTCTTCGCCACACCCAACACCTACAAGACGTTCTACTGGCCCGCCTCCTCCGTCTCCCACACCCTCGCCCCCGTACTCGCCTGCGCCGCCGCCATCCCCCTCCTCCTCGCCAGAACGGACCAAGGACGGAGAGCGGCCCTGGTCGCGGTCTTCGGGGCGGGCTGCTTCCTGGGAACCCTGTCCGAACAGGCGTCGGTCGTCGCCCTGGTCGTCGTGTCGTGCGTCCTTGTGCTCAGCGGCAGGATCTTCACCGGCCGCGTGCGTCCCTACGCGCGCCGGTGGTGCCTCACCGGAGTCGCGGGGGTGGTGACGGGGACACTCGTGCTGCTCACCTCGCCCGGCTCACAGAACCGCCGTGAGCGGTACGGGGCCAACGCCTCCATGCTCTCCCCCGACGTACTCGTCGACTCACTGCGCTCCTTCCGGCACATCCTGATCACCCTCCTCACCACATGGCAGTACGCGGGTGCGGTGGCGGCCGGGCTGCTGCTGGGCCTGCTGTGCCGGCACACCGGAACACGGCCCGCACCGGTCGTCCTGGCCAACCGGCGGCTCCTCGCCGGGGCGGGCGTCGTCTCCTTCCTCGTGTCCGGCACTCTGTGCTGTGTGGTCGCCTACCCCGTGTTCGGCACCGGGGTGGCGACGGTCTCCCGGGCGTGGAACGACTACCTCCTGCTGTACACCGTCCTGCTCGTCGGCGCCGGCGCGCTCCTCGGCCGTACGCTGCGGCTGCGCGCCGGGCCCGTCGGCGCCGCGAGGGTGACGGGCGCGGCCGTCTGTGCCGTCTGCTGCCTCGCCTTCGCGGTCTCCCTCGGCCGACTGGCGCAGGACATGAGCACACGGGCCCGCGCCTGGGACCACCAGGACCGGTGGCTCCGCGCCCAGGCGGCGCACGGCGCCCGCGTGCTTCCGTACAAACCGCTGTCGGTGAGCCGCATGGGAGAACCGTTCGGCAAACACGGAAGCTGGCCGGCTGACTGCGTCGCCGACTACTACCACATCGACAAGGTCACCCGGGCGAACCGGCTTCCCTGACCGGGGGGCCCGGCCCACGAGCCCGGACACACCGGCCGCCGCCCGGTTCCCGCGGTGTTGTTCTGCGCGGGAACCGCCGCTGAAAGGCGGCTCGGTGATCCGGCCCGGCTTCCGCCCACGGCGCCCGAGGGGTGCGGGCCGGACCGACGCCCCTTCCGGGCGCGGGCTACGGTCTGGGCGTCTTCAACGTCCAGCGCTGGATCGGCCACCACGGTTCCCTGCCCGGCTACGAGTCCCCGACCGTCTGTCTCCCCGAGGCACAGGCGACGATGGCCGTCCTCCTCGACACGGGCATCCTGCACGACAACGTGGAGCCCAGCACCCTCTTCGGCCAGGCGATCACGCGCATCGTGACACCCGGCCATGTGGTCAACCTGCCTGCCCGGCCCGCCCCTCCGACAACGGGCACGCCCAGCGGGAGCGGGCACTCCCCCTGACGGCGACCGCCGGTCCGGCGGGGCCGTGCCCCCGCCCGGCCTCCACCCCGCCCGCGGTGGGGACTTCCGCCTGTCATCGCAGGCCGCGGCGGGCCTCCGACCGGGGCCGGGCCATGAGCGAGTCAAAAGTTAGGTTAGGCTAAGCAAAGTTGAAGGTTCTTCGCGGCCCATCGCTCCGGCGATGCCGGCTGCCCGTTCAGTGCTAGGAGTCATCCGCCGTGCGTTCCGTTCGCTTCCGCAAGTCCATCGTTGTGACCAGTACGGTTCTGTGCGCGGGTATGGCGCTGAGCGCCTGCGGGGAATCCGGCAAGGCTTCGGCTTCGGGCAAGAGCCAGGGCAACGTCACCGTCGCGACCGCCAAGGGTGATCTCGAAGTTCCGCGAAAGCCCGCCCGGGTCGCCGCGCTCGACAACACGTCGTTCGCGACGCTCAAGGCGTTCGGCGTCAAGCCCGTCGCGGTGCCCAAGGCCCTCCTGCCGCAGCAGGGCTTCGAGGACTGGAAGAACGACGCGTCCATCAAGGACGTGGGCACCCATCGCGAGCCCAAGTTCGAGGCGCTCAACGCGAGTGAGCCCGACCTGATCATCGGCGGCTACCGGTTCACCGATCACCACGACAAGCTGTCCAAGATCGCCACGACGGTCGACGTCGCCCCGTCCGACGAGGCCAAGGGCGGATACGTCAATGCGCTGACGGCGCAGACCGAGGCCCTCGGGAAGATCTTCGGCGAGGAGGACAAGGCCAAGGAGATCGTCGCCGCCCTGGAGAAGTCCCGGCAGTCGGCCGTCGACGCCACCAAGGGCGAGAGCGTGTTCCTCGCGGTGTCCAGCGCCGGAAAGATCGACAACGGGGCCAGCCGGATCGGGCGGCTCATCGAGCCGCTGAAGCTGAAGAACGTACTCGGCGCCGAGGGGGAGGACAGCACCTCCGTGCACGACAACTCGGGGCTCGCCCCCGAGACGGTCGCCAAGCTCAACCCCGACTGGATGATCATGATGGACCGGGACGCGGCCGTGGGTGGCGAGGGCACGGAGTCCGTCGCGGCGAAGAAGCTCGTGGACGGCATGGAGGCGTGGGACAGGACGACGTTCCGCACGAAGGACCAGATCGTCTACCTGCAGAGCGACTTCTATGTGACCGAGGGCGCCCAGGCCTACACGGAGGCCTTCGACAAGGTGGCGACCGCGTTCAACGCGGCCGGCTGACACCCCACGCCGGTGCGGCCCCGGCCTCGCCGTGGGCCGCTCACCCCACCTCCGCCCCGGAAGCCTGATGCGCCGACTCCCTCTCCTGCTCGCCACACTCTGTGTGCTGGCCCTGATCACCGCCTCGCTGTTCATCGGCGGATACGACATCGACCTGCACACCCTGTTCACGGATCCCGAAGCCCGGCGCATGTTCCTCATCTCCCGGGTGCCGCGCACGCTCGCCCTGGTCTTCGCCGCGGCCGCGATGGCCGTCTCCGGCGTGATCATGCAGATGCTTGTGCAGAATCGATTCGTCGAGCCGACCACCACGGGCACCAGCGAGTGGGCGTCGCTGGGCGTGCTGCTGCTCACGCTCCTCGTACCGGCGGCGTCGCCGCTGGTGAAGATGGGCGCCGCCAGTGCCTTCGCGTTCGCCGGCGCGCTCGTCTTCCTGGTCGTCCTCGGGCGGATCGCGCTCAAGTCGCAGGTCATCGTGCCGATCGTGGGCATCATGCTGGGCGCCATGGTGAGCGCGGTGACCCTGTACATCGCCTCGACCACGAATCTGCTGCAGATGCTCGCCACCTGGCGTTCGGGCGGATTCAGCTCGGTGGTGCGCGGCACCTACGAGCCGCTGTGGGTGGTGGGCGCCATCGTCGCCGGGCTGTATCTGGCGGCCGACCGCTTCACCATCGCCGGGCTCGGGCGGGACACGGCCACCAGTCTGGGGCTGCCCTACCGGCGCGTCCTGTTCATCGGACTCACCATGGTCGCCCTGGCCACGGGCGTGACCACCGTCGTGGTCGGATTCATCCCCTTTCTGGGTCTGATCGTGCCGAACCTCGTCTCGATGGCGCGCGGCGACGACGTCCGCGGGAATCTGCCGTGGGTCGTGCTCACCAGTGCCGCCCTGATGATCGCCTGCGATCTCGTCGGGCGGCTCGTCGTCTTCCCGCTGGAGATTCCGGCGACGGTGGTGCTCGGGGCCGTCGGGGCGGTCGTGTTCGTCGCGATGATCCTGCGTCAGCGAGGGAAGGCCCATGTCTGAGAGTCAGCTGCCGGCAGCGCCCCCGTCCGGCGCCGTACCGAAGGGCGACGGCGCGGGCCCGGTGGTGCGGGAAACCCCCGTCCGCCGGGGGCTTCCGGCAGCCGCCCGGATCGCCGTGGCGGGCGCGCTCGCCGCCGTCTCCGTGGTCTGCTTCCTCTTCCTGTTCGTCGAGGGATCCTTCGAGTTCGCCGTCGAGCGGCGCCTGACCGTCCTGGGGACGATGACGGTGGTCGCCTTCGCCCAGGCGGTGGGAACGGTGGTGTTCCAGACCATCACCCACAACCGGATCCTCACCCCGTCGATCATGGGGTTCGACTCCGTCTACATCCTGATGCAGACGCTCATGGTGTCCGTCTTCGGCGGCAGCGTGCTCGCCGTGACGGACGGGCTGCCGAAACTCGTCGTCCAGACGCTGCTGATGGCCGGCTTCACCATGCTGCTGTTCGGCTGGCTGTTCAACGGCCGCAAGGGCAGCATCCATGTACTGCTGCTGGTCGGTGTGGTGCTGGGGCTGGCCTTCCGCAGCGTGTCGGACTTCCTCCAGCGGTTGCTCTCACCCGCCGAGTACGACGTGCTGTCGGCACGGCTGTTCGGGCGGCTCAGCAGCGCCGAGCCGGGGTACCTGCCCCTGGCGGGCATCGTGTGCCTGATCGTCGGCGTCGTCGTCTGGCAGCGCCGCTACCGCCTCGACACCCTGCTCCTCGGCCGGGATACCGCCACGAACCTGGGCATCGCCCACAAGCGCGAGCTGACGGTGATGCTCCTGCTGATCTCCTTGCTGATCGCGATGTCGACCGCCCTCGCGGGCCCCATGACCTTCTTCGGGTTCGTCACCGCGATGCTCGCCTACCAGATGTCCGGCACCCACCGGCACGTCGTCGTCCTGCCGATGGCGTTCCTCATCGGGCTGATCACCCTGGTGGGCGGGCAGTTCATCATGGAGCACGTGTTCTACGCCTCCGGCATGCTCACCGTCGTCATCGAGTTCCTCGGCGGGGCGGTCTTCCTCGTCCACCTCCTCCGGAAGGGCACCCTGTGATCGAGTTCACCGACGTCAGCAAGGCCTACGGCGACGACACCGTGCTCGGCCCGGTGTCCGGGCGGATTCCGGCGGGCGGCGTCACCTCGCTCGTCGGCCCCAACGGCGCCGGGAAATCCACCCTGCTGACCATCATCGGCCGGCTCGCCGAGCCGACCTCGGGCACCGTGACCGTCGACGGCCTCGATGTGCACCGGGCAAAGTCGCAGGACGTGGCGCGGACGCTGTCCATCCTCCGCCAGGAGAACCACTTCACCGCCCGGGTGACGGTGCGCGAGCTGGTCTCCTTCGGGCGTTTCCCGCACAGCCGGGGGCGGCTGACGCGGCAGGACATCACCCACGTCGACGACGCACTCGACTTCCTCCACCTCGGCGACCTCCAGCACCGCTTCCTCGATCAGCTCTCCGGCGGCCAGCGGCAGCGCGCCTATGTGGCGATGGTGCTGGCGCAGGACACCCGGTACGTCCTGCTCGACGAGCCCCTCAACAACCTCGACATGAAGCACTCCGTCCGGATGATGAGCCAACTGCGCCGCGCCGCCGACGAACTCGGCAAGACCGTCGTCCTGATCGTGCACGACATCAACTTCGCCGCCACCTACTCCGACCGGATCATCGCCCTCCGCGACGGGCGCATCACGGCCTCCGACAGCGTGGAGGCGATGATGCGCGCCGAGGTCCTCAGCGAGGTGTTCGACACTCCCGTCCAGATCCACGAGGTCGACGGGCAGCGGACCGCCGTCTACTACCGGTGAGGCCGGGACACACCGCCGGGTCGCCCCTTCACCCGGTGACCGCGGGCGCAGCCCGCTGCCTCGCCTCGGCCCGGGCCCGGATATCGCACCGTGTCCCTGGGCCGCCGAACTCCCGGCGGTCGACGGCGAAGAAACCGGGCCGCGCGGTCGGGTTCGCGGTAGGCGGCGACCATCCGCTGGCAGATGCCCCAGGTCGCCTCGACCGCGACGTGCTCCTCGGCCGCGAAGAGTTCCTTCAGTCGCGCCTGCTGTTTGTCGGTGAGCAGGTCGGCGCCGGTGTGCAGGGTGCGGCGGGCGGAGTACAAGGGGGCGCCCTTGTGGCCCCGGTGTCCGAGGGTCTCCTGCTGGATCCGGCGGCGGCAGTCGTCCATCGTCTCCCCGGCCAGCTGCACCACGTGGAACGGATCCATGACGCTGACCGCCTCGGGCAGCCCCTCGGTGGTGGCGGTCCCGAACCCCGCGAACCCGTCCATGGCGACGACCTGGACACCGTCGCGCCAGGCCTGGTCCCGCTTGTCCAGCCAGGTCTTGAACGCCTTCTTCGACCGTCCTTCGGCCATGTCGAGCAGCCGCGCCGGACCGGTGCCGTCGCGGACCGGGGTGAGGTCGATGATGACGGTGACGTACTTGTCGCCGTGGCGCGTGTGCCGCCGGCGGTGTTCGTCGACCCCGAGAACGGCCACCCCGTCGAGGCGAGCCGGGTCCTCGTTCAGGACCCGCCTGCCCTCCGCCGGCACGGCGTTGTCGGCGGTGTGCCAGGACACCCCCAAGCCCTCGGCGACGCGGGCCATGGACACGTGCTGGCAGACGATCCCGACCAGGGCCCAGGCCAGGCCTCCGAGGGAGATCCTCGCCCGCGCCTCGGCGGCGGTGGTGGTGTCCTGGCGCCACACGTGAGCGCACTCCGCGCACCGGTACCGGAGGACCGTGATCGCGGATGAACGAGCAGCTCCGCACGGCTTCGTCCTCCCCGGCCATGTGATGGCAGCCGGATGGTCTTCGCCCGGTCGGCAGCGCCGACCCCCGTCGTCGTTCCGACGCGGGCGTCTACTGCCCTACGCATCGGCGGAGAAGGCGTACCGGCTGCTCGACGAGGGTGGTGTCGGCGGCGAGGTCGTCGTCACCTTCTGACCGCCCACTGAGTCAGCGATCTGGCGGTTGCCGAGACCCTGAACCCACGGGCTCTCCCTCGCATGTGCCGATCGGCCGCGCTACGCGGCCCTACGCAGCCGAGGACTGACGCGACGGAATACAAGGGAGCAGTGGTGACCTCAACCCTGGCCAACCACGTGGAGACCACCGACGGTCGCCATGGCCTGCAGACCCTGTGCGAGGGCGGTGGGATGGCCGACGTCACCATCATCGAACGCCTCTGACCCACATTCGGAGCACCCTCCGCCCGCGGAACACACAGTAAAGGACTTGGACATGGACATCACCGGTAGCTCCGCAATCGTCACGGGTGGCGCCTCGGGACTGGGGTTGGCCACCGCCGGACGACTGACCGCCTTGGGAGCCCATGTCGTCATCGCCGACCTGCCGACCTCGCCAGGCGAGACCGTCGCTGCTGAACTGGGCGAGGGAGCGGTGTTCGCCCCCGCTGACGTCACGAGCGAGCAGGAGGTGGCGACGGCGCTGGATACCGCCGAAAAGCTGGCCCCCCTGCGGGTCGTGGTCAACTGCGCCGGGATCGGTAGCGCGGTCAAAACACTCGGCAAGCACGGTGCCTTCCCGCTCCCGGACTTCACCCGGGTCGTGACCGTCAATCTGGTCGGCACCTTCAACGTCATCAGACTGGCTGCGGAGCGCATCGCACGGACGGAGGAGATCGCAGGGGAGCGAGGCGTGATCATCAACACCGCATCCGTGGCCGCCTTTGACGGGCAGATCGGGCAGGCCGCCTACGCCGCGTCCAAGGGGGGCATCGTGGGGATGACACTGCCGGTGGCCCGGGACCTGGCCCAACTGAAGATCCGCGTCGTCACCATCGCACCGGGGCTGTTCAGCACACCACTGCTGGCCGGTCTGCCGGAAGCGGCCCAAGCATCACTCGGACAGCAGGTCCCGCACCCCTCCCGACTCGGCGATCCGGCCGAATACGCCGCGCTGGCCGCACACATCGTGGAAAACCCCATGCTCAACGGCGAGACCATCAGACTGGACGGCGCCATCCGTATGGCACCGCGCTGACCCGGCTCTGTCGGCGGGGTCTGTCTACTACCGGGGATGGGGTGAGGTCGTCGTCTTCGCCGCGACCGCCGACCGTATCGGCGAGGTCTCCGGCGTCCGCGTCGCCGACATCGACACCGAGAACTGGATCTGGACCGTCCGCCGCCGGACCACCCCCGCGCGCGGCGGACTCACCTGGTTCGCCGACGCAGGAGTCTCCGCTCATGTCCTCCGCAAGATCGCCGGACACGGCTCACTGCTCACCGCCCAGCGTCACCTCCACCCCGACATGTCCCAGATCACCAACGCCGGGACCGCTCACCTCGATCCCGTCGGCGCGCCCCTCAGTCTCGCCGTCCAGACCGTCCCCGGAAGGCGCCGCTGGACCGGGCGGTCCCCAACTGGTCCCCAAGAACGACGGAAAGGCGGTACCGGATTGTTCCGATACCGCCTCCGACCTGCGAAAACGCTGGTCGGGACGACAGGATTTGAACCTGCGACCCCTTGACCCCCAGTCAAGTGCGCTACCAAGCTGCGCCACGTCCCGGTGCCCGTCTGACCTGGGGTTTCCCCGGGCTGAACGCGCATAAGAACAATACCGCACTCGGAGCGATGGTCACGAACCGCTTTCCGGGCGCGGCTCACCGGCGGCCCGGGCGGACGGCACCCGGGCCGAGGGAGAGGCGGCGGGGCCTCAGCCGGGCGGTGTCGCGAGGTCGGGATGCGCCGTCAGCAGCCTGCGCGGGGCCGCCTGGCGCCAGGAGTCGAGGAGGATCGCGAGGAGTTCCTCGTCGTCGTCCACGGCGGAGAGCCGGACTCTCAGCCAGGCGTAGTTGTCGTCGTGGCCGGGGCGCAGGAAGAACTTCTCCGGCTCGGCGGCGATCAGCTCGGCACGCTCCTCCTTGGGGCACTTCACCCCCATGACCCGGTCCTCGTCGTCGAGGGAGGCGAAGATGCGCCCGCCGTCCACACGGAAGGTGGGCATGCCCCAGGAGAGCTTCTCCAGGGCGCCGGGCAGTGAGAGCGCGAGTCTGCGGACATCGTCGGCGGTGGCCATGGGACGACGGTACGACGTGGCACTGACACTCGCCCGCGATCCGCCGGCACGGGGTGCCTCGCCCGTGCCGTACCGCCGCGTCCGGATGAGCCGGTGACCGCGATCCGTGCCCTTTCTCCCGCCCGGGACCGGAGGGCACGGCCCACGGGTCCGGGCCTCCCGGCGGGCGGACGGCCGTGTGCGAAGGAGCTCAGATGGCGCCGTCCTCCCGCCGGTGGATCCGCTCGACCAGTTCCCCCGCGAGCGACTTGATGGTCTCCAGGCCCGCCCTGCCCCACGGCCGGGGTTCCGTGTCGACGACGCAGATGGTGCCGAGTGCGATGCCCGCACGGTCGATGAGCGGCGCCCCGAGGTAGGAACGGACGCCGATCTCGTCGACGACCGGGTTCCCGGCGAACCGCGGATAGTCGCAGACGTCCTCCAGCACCAGCGCCTTGCGCCGCACGATCACATGCGGGCAGAAGCCGCGGTCACGGCTCAGGACCCGGCCCGTGCCGCGGGCCGCCGCCGCGGCGGCGGAGGTGCTCAGATCGCTGCCGCTGTGCGTTCCGGCCGGGGTGTGCAGCCCCGCGAAGAACTGCCGGTTCTCGTCGATGAAGTTGACCATGCCGTACGGAGCCCGGGTCGCCCGGGCGGCCCGGTGCGCGAACTCGTCGAAGACGGGGTCCGGGCGGTCCCCGAAGCCGAGTTCCCGCAGCCGTCTGACCCGCTCCGGCGCCTCCCCGTCGACAGGGGTCAGCAGCAGTCTGCCGGCCGGGCCGTATCTCATGCGACGCTCCTCAACTGGGCGCCGGAGCCGGGGCCACGGCGGTGGTGAGCAGATGCTGGACGAGTGTGACCAGGGTTCTGATGCCGGAACTCGCGATCCGGGCGTCGCACAGCACCACCGGCACCTCGGGCCGGAGGTCTATGGCCGCCCGGACCTCCTCCGGCTCGTAGTGGTAGGCGCCGTCGAACTCGTTGACCGCGACGGCGAATCCGATGCCCCGCCCCTCGAAGAAGTCCACGGCGGAGAAGGAGTCCTCCAGGCGCCGGGTGTCGGCGAGGACGATCGCGCCGAGAGCTCCTTCGCACAGTTCGTCCCACAGGAACCAGAAGCGTTCCTGTCCGGGGGTGCCGAAGAGATAGAGGACGTGATGCTCGTCGAGGGTGATCCGGCCGAAGTCCATGGCGACCGTGGTGGTGGTCTTGTACTCGACGCCGTCCAGTCGGTCCGTTCCCACGCTCGCCCGGGTCAGCAGCTCCTCGGTGCTCAGCGGCTCGATCTCGCTGACGGCCCCCACGAAGGTGGTCTTGCCCACGCCGAAACCGCCGGCGATCAGGATCTTCAGCGCGGTGGGAAAGGGATCGGCGCGTAACGCGGGGCCGCTCGCCGCGGGGCCGCTCGCCGGGGAGCGGTTCACCACGGAGCCCGTCACCACGGGAGCGCCGGTCACGGAGGTGTTCACGTCCGGGCCGCCGCCCATCGGACCGATCGCCGCCGGGCCGTTCACGGGGGTACTCGCCGGTGTGCCGTTCACGGGGAAGGCGTCGTCCGCGCCGTCTTCAGAGCCGTCGTCGTAGGCCATCGAGCACTGCCTCCAGCAGGGAGCGATCGGTCGGAGTGTCAGGGGGGCGGGGAGCGCGTGCCGTGACCGCGCCGCAGTCCAGGAGGTCGGAGAGCAGCACCTTGGTGACCACGGCGGGGAGCCTCAGATGCGCCGAGAGCTCGGCGACCGAGGTCGGCCCCGCGCAGAGCGTCAGCGCATGTGCGTGCTCGGGTCCGAGCTGCGTCCGGGGCGCGCTTCCGGTGGCCATCACCAGGGTGAGCAGATCCAGTTCGGCCGTCGGGCGGGTCCGGCCGCCGCTCACCGTGTAGGGGCGGACCAGGCGGCCCGCCGCGTCGTCGAGCAGCGGCCCGTCGAGGGAGGCCGGCACGGTCACTGCCCCATGACGCCCGCCGCCCCGGTTCCCAGCCTGGCCGGGGTGGCCAGATACGGCCGTACGCTCTTGACCAGCATCGCCATCTCGTAGCCCAGGACGGAGGCGTCCGCTTCCCGGCCGGCCAGCACGGCGAGACAGGTGCCGGAGCCGGCGGTGGAGACGAACAGCAGGGTGGTGTCCAGTTCGACGACGACCTGGCGCACCTCCCCGCCGTCGCCGAAGCGCGCTCCGGCGCTGCGGCCGAGCGAGTACAGCCCGGAGGCCAGTGCCGCCATGTGGTCGGCGGCGTCGGCCTCCAGGCCGTGGACGGATCTCACCAGGCCGTCGGAGGAGAGCAGTACCGCGTTCCGGGTGTACGGCACGCGCTGGACCAGGCCGCTGAGCAGCCAGTCGAGGTCCGGGACATGGCCGTTCGGGGCATCGCTCGCCATGGGGTGTTTACTCCTCGGTGGGGTTGTCGTGGCGGTGCGGTTCGGGTTGCGGATGGGCGGTCTCCCCGCGCGGCTGGGCGGCCTCGGCCAGGCCGATACCCCGCTGGAAGGCCGCCATCAGACCGGGGTCGTGAGCCGTGTACTCGTCGGTCCTGCGGGGACCCGGGCGTTCCCTGAGCTGCGGAACGATGTGTTCCTGGCTGCGTCGCCTGGGGAGTTGGGGGCGGCCCGCCGGGCCTCGTACGGGCCCGGTGGGTGGCTCCGGTGGCTGCGGGTGCCCGGTGGGGCGGCTCTCCGCGCGCGGCGGCCCGCCGGGGCCCGCGGGCGCCGGATGGGCGCGGTCGGTGTGCTCGGCGCGTACGGGCAGCGGGCCCGGGGCGGCGGTGGTGCTGTGAGTGGTGTGCGGGGTGTGAGTGGTCTGTGGCGTGTGTGCCGTCCGCTGCTGCCCGGGGTGCGGGGCCTGGGGCGGCGGCTGGTACCGCCGGGGTATCGGCTGCGGCGCGGGCGCCCTGGTGCGGGGCGGGGGCGCGAGGGGTGTCTGCCCGATCGAGGTCCGTGCCCTGCGGGTGCGTCCGGAGGCGGGCGTGATGTCGTGCTGGAATCCGCCCGTCTCGGTGCCGAGCAGGGTCTGCGGCAGTACGAGGATGGCCTGGACACCGCCGTAGATGTTCGACTGGAGCCGGACCGCGATCCCGTGTCTGCGGGCGAGCGCCGAGACGACGAAGAGTCCGATGCGGCCGTCCTGGAGCATCTGGGTGACGTTGACCTGGTCGGGGTCGGCGAGCAGGGCGTTCATTCTGGTCTGTTCGCCGAGGGGCATGCCGAGACCGCGGTCCTCGACCTCGACGGCGAGCCCGGCCGTGACGTGCTGGGCACGCAGCAGCACTTGGGTGTGCGGGGCGGAGAACAGGGTGGCGTTCTCGACGAGTTCCGCGAGCAGATGGATCACATCGGCGACGGCGTGGCCGCGCAGGGTACCGGCGATGGGCGGTACGAGTTTGACCCTCGGGTACTGCTCGACCTCGGCGATCGCCGAGCGCAGCACCTCGGTCATGCTGACCGGGTTGGACCACTGCCGCCGGGAGACCGCGCCGCCGAGCACGGCGAGGTTCTCGGCGTGGCGGCGGATACGGGTGGCGAGATGGTCCACGTGGAAGAGGCCCTTGAGCAGGTCGGGGTCCTCGACCTGGTTCTCCAGCTCGTCGAGGAGCTGGATCTCCCGGTGGACCAGCGACTGGAGCCGCCGGGCCAGATTGACGAAGACCTCGACCTTCTGCTCGTCGCCGGCGGCGCTGGAGAGCCGTGACGCCTCGACGACGGCGGTGACCGCCGATGCGTGCGAGCACCCCAGTTCCTGGGCCAGCAGGTCGAATTCGTCTCCGTCCGGTGGCGCCGTGAAGGGCGTACGGGCGGTGGGCGGGCCCTCGCCGCGCCGGAGCCGTTCGACCGTCGCGAGCAGTTCGGCCCGGTCCCGTTCGCTGGAACGGCGGAGCGCGGCGCACCGGTTGAGGACCGAGGTGGCGAGCCGGTCGGCGCCCATCGCGGCGGCGGCGACGGCCGCCACACCCAGCGCCGCCGACCCCGTGAGCACGGCCCACAGGGCCGCGGACGGCCGGGGAGCCGCCGCCCGTACGGTCAAGATCACCGCGACGGCACCGCTGAGCGCGACGACCAGGGTGGGCAGGACGGTCGCGCGCAGCAGTTGCGGTCGTAAACGTGGGTCCGGCGGCGGCACGGGGCACGGTCTGCCCGCCGGCGCGGTGGGGCGGGTGCCCGGCCGGCCGTGCCGCCCGCCTTCACGACGGTTCGGCCGTGGGGCGGATGGGCGTAGGTGAGACATCGGCGTCCTTGGTACGGGTGGTCCCGGGTTCGGCGTACGGCGTATGACGTACGGCGTACAGCGCGTGCGAGTCGGTCCCGGGCCCGGCCCCTCGCCCGAGGTCGGTCCGGCACTGGGGAGATGAGCCCGTTGTTGATCACTGGCCACACACGGTAGTCGCCACGAAGGTACGTGCGACGGGCAGTTGACAAACTTGCCCGCCATTCGTCCCGCTCTGGTATGAGGCTTCGCACTCCTGCGCGATAGGCCGGGTTACCGCCGGGTACATGCACAACCCATGGGAATGTGCACGCGATCGGGGGAAGGACGGCCGAAAAGGCCGGAGTCATGGGGCCGCAGGCGGTAGGACCGCCGTCCGTCGGCGGGGGTGCCGGCGCATGAGGGCGCCGGGTCACCGGCCACCAGACACACGCCGGACTCCGGCGGCACGCTCGACATGCCGGACGGCAGGCCCGCAGCACCACCGCACCGGGACGCCGGTGGGCCACGGGGTCTCCGGATACGGGGCGCGTGTGGCCGTACGGGGTGAACGGAGCCGTGTCCGGCGGCGCGGGATCACATGACCTCCGCACGGCGGCGCGGAACCCTCGCGGGGCCGTCAGGGGCCGCGGGCCCCCCGCGTCCCCGCGCGGGGTGTTCCACCGCCCGGCGCCGCACAGGGGCCGCCGTACGGGCGCCGGATCCCGAACCGACGCGGGCGACGGGACGGGAGCCGCGGGGCCGCGCCGACGGGAAGGCACCCCCGCCGGAGGGGGTTTCGGTCCGCGCCGGATCCGGCCGGCCACCCGTGCCGTGGTCCGCCCGCACCCCGGTCAGCCGGTGGGGGCGACCTCCGGGCTGCCCGTACCGGCGCCCTTCCCCCGGTCCGCGCCGGGCCCGGAGCCCTCGCTGCCGGGCGGGGCGGTCACCGTGCCCCACCCTCCCGCGGGCGCGGTCGCAACCGAGCGCCACCACAGCTCGCCCGGCACCGACCGGGCCGTCGGCTCGAAGGGCTCGCCCGGTTTCGGCAGGGCGACCCGGGCGCCCGCCTCCTGCGCCGCCGTGACCGTGTCCTCACCGGGCTCGGCCCAGGGATGCGGTGCGAGATTGAACGTGCCCCAGTGGATCGGCATCATCACACCCGCCGGTTCACCTCGCTGGAGGTCGAGATGGGCCAGCATGCCCTCGGCGGGGGTCATATGGATGTCCGGCCAGTACTCGCTGTACGCGCCGATCTGGATCATGGTGGCGTCGAAGGGGCCGTGTTCGGCGCCGATGTCCCGGAAACCGGGGAAGTAGCCCGTGTCCCCGCTGTGGAAGACGCGGTGCTCGGGACCCACGACCGTCCAGGACGCCCAGAGGGTGTGCTGCTGATTGCGCAGCCCGCGCCCGCAGAAGTGGCGGGCGGGGGTGGCGGTGAGCCGGATTCCGACCACCTCCGTCGATTCGTTCCAGTCCAGCTCGCGCAACCGGCCGGGAGCGACCCCCCACCGTTCGAGATGGGCGCCGACGCCGAGCGGGACGGCGAAGACCGTGTCCGTGGAGGCCAGGGCCCTGATGGTGGGCAGATCCAGGTGGTCGTAGTGATCGTGGGAGATCACGACCGCGTCGACCGCGCCGAGGGCCGCGAGCGGCACGGGCACGGGGTGCAGCCGCTTCGGCCCGGCAAAGGAGAAGGGCGAGCAGCGCTCGCCCCACACCGGGTCGAAGAGCACCCGCCGCCCGTCGATCTCGGCGAGGACGCTGGAGTGCCCCATCCAGGTGAGCCGGAGGCCGGACGAGGGCGGTTCGCCGAGGTCGCGGAGCGTGGTCGGATGCAAGGGCACACGCCCGATCGGCGACCGGCGGGCACGTGCCTCCTTCTGGAAGTAGATCTTGGCGAATTCGACCATGGAGGCGCCGGAGGGTCTGGTCCTGGCCCCCACGGGGTTCTGGAACGACCCGTCCGAGAAATTCGGCGAGCGTCGGATCCGCTCCATCCGCGCTCCGGCGGGGTCTGCGCCGAAGGCCGCGGGGCGCAGTGAGCGCAGCCGGGATCTCAGCGGGTGGGGGGAGCCAGCTCCGGTCACGGCACCTCCTGGTGTCGGGGTCTTCTCATTATGTGCGCGGGGTACGACAACGCCCGGCGAAGATCGGCCGCCCGGGACACGGGCCCTGCCCGTCCACCCCGCGGGGACGCCCGCAACGCCGCCGCCCCGGACTCATCGCCGTCCCGCGGCCTCGTCATCACCGGGACGGCCGATGCCCCGCCCGCCCGGGCGGCGGGCTCGCGGCCACCGCCGGTGATACGGACACCGTCGCCGCGGGCAGCACGCTGCCGGGTGTCTGTTTCACGGGTGCCGGATTCCGCCATGACCCTCACAACGCCCCCACCGGTACCGATGTTCCTGCGTGCCGTCACCGGTTTCCGTGCGGGAGGCGCCGAGGCCCCCGGTTCATCGGCACGCAACCGTGAGGGACCACACGGGCATCCGGAATCGGGTCCGTCGGCGGACGTGTGAAAAGGGCACGGTGGCGATCATGTTGACACGTGGTTCACCCGATCTCGATACTGAACGACGATTCAGTTGATGGTTCCGCCCGCGTGTCCGGGGGCCGTATGTCCGAGCTCCCCGTCGAGCCCGGGGCACCGGCCGCCGCGGCATCCGGCACTCCTGATCCGACCAGCGCTTCCCTCCATGACGGCCCTCCGCCCCGGTCATCCGGAGCGACCGGGGCCCGCCGGGGCGGCGGCTTCCGCCCGGATGGCCGGAACACATCGATCCGCGGCACGCGCGGAACCGGGGCCCACACCGCCTCCGCCCGGACCGGACACGTGCCCGGGACACCGGGTTCACGGGGCGCTGTGCCGGACCGGGCCAACTGCTCCCCGCCCACGGGTCAACGGGCCATGCGGCACAGGACGACCGGCCGGGGCACTCCGCGCGTCGCCCGGGGACGGCACCTGTGGGATCCCCACACGATCCCGGCGAGGAGCGTGCGACATGTCCGCCGTCCCTCTCGCGGGCGCGCTCCCCGGTCTCGGCGAGCCGCCCGTTCCGGACGACGCCGTGTGTGACGCCGCCCCCTGGGACACCAGGCGGAGCACGCGGCCGGGGAGCGACCGGGGCCGTGCGGGCGTTCCGGCCCAGCGAATTCCGGCTGTGGCGAACCGCGGGGCCCGGAGCCCGTCACACCGTACGCACCACTCGACGCCCGCTCGCGCCACCGCCGGGATTTACTTTCGGGCGGGCGGCCCACGCGCGGTGGTGGTGGACCCTCTTCGGCGACATCGGAGCGGACGCGGACGAGGCATTCGCCCACACCCGCCGGTCGATGCGGGAACTGACCGGCCGGATGCTGGCGCGGGCCGAGGCCGACGGTACGACGCCGCGCGCCGCCGCCCACGCGATCGTCGCCGACCGGCTGCCGCTCATTGCCGAACGCTTCGGCCGGTACGCCTGACCGTCACCGGCGAACATCAGCGGGACCCGGCGGTCCGCACATCGGCAGGCGCCAGCGGTCGGCCGACGACGGCCGGCAACGTGCGGTGCCGGCCGACGGCCCACAGCCCGTCGGCCGCGGGAAACCCGGCTACCTGCCGGTCGGCGATACTCGTCGTGCTCGGGGCACTCGGCGGGTGAGTCCCGTGCCGGTCGTGGGCCGCCGGTGCGGGCGCGCCACGCCCGGCCGGGAGAGGCGACGGCCCGTGAGCCGTGGGGCTCGAGTGAATCCCCGTTCCCGCCTGCGGCCAAGATCGGCTGTGTAGGGTGAGGCCGTGGCAAGAGTCCGGTTGAGCGTGGCGGAGCGGCGCGAGGAACTGCTCGGGGCCGCAGTCGAGCAGATCGAGCAGCGCGGTGTCGCGGCTGTGCGGATCGCCGATGTCGCCGCGGCACTCGGGGTGAGCAACGCCCTGGTCCTGTACCACTTCTCGACCAAGGAGAAGCTCGTCGCAGCCGCGTTCGCCCATGCCGCGGACGGTGATCTCGCCCATCTGCGCAAGCTGCTCGGCCGCCGTACCTCCGCCGTACGCCGGCTGCGGGCCGCCGTCCGGTGGTACGCCCCGACCGGGACGGCCAAGGGCTGGCGGCTGTGGATCGAGGGGTGGGCCGCCGCCCTGCGGGAACCGGCGCTGCGGGAGGTCGCCCGCGATCTCGACCAGCAGTGGAAGGCCGCGCTGACCGAGGTGATCGCCGAAGGCGCGGCCAACGGCGAGTTTCCGTGTGTGGATCCCGCGGCCACCGCCTGGCGGCTGACCGCGTTCCTGGACGGGCTGGCCGTGCAGATGACCTCGTACGCGGGGTCGCTCTCACGCGCGGCGATGCTGGAGTGGGCGGAGGAGGCCCTCGCCCGCGAACTCGGCCTGGACCGGAAGGCCCTCACCGCCGCGACCACCTGACGCTCCGACCGCGTACGACCCCGTGAACCGCCCCGCAGGACGGCGCCCGGGAAGGCTGCCGGCACGGACGGATACGCAGCGGAGGGGCCCGGACCGGGCAGTGCCTGAGCCGCGGAGTGCCCGAGCCGGGGAATCCCGGAACGGACGGACCCAGGATCGGATGGTGGACCGAACCCGTCGCCCGGCTCCCTTCCCGACCTCACGGTTCCCTCAGGTCCACTCCCCCGGCTTCGATCCCCGGGCTCCTCGGGGGAGACCACCCGGGCCCGGCTCAGGGTCCGGGCTCGACGCGCCGCGCCGACTCCCGCCCTTGTGACCGGGGGACATCCGCGCGGGCAGGGCGGGAGCAGCCGCGCCCGTCCGATGGGTACGCCGCCTTCGACGGGACCCGGTGACAGCCCTCGCAGACCACCGGACCGCGCGCCTCCCGCTCAACGACCCCCTCCGTTCACCGTGGTGCGGATCACCCTGCCTCGGCCACCCCCCCTCTTGAGCGACTGCTCAAAACTGGTTAGCTTCTGTTTGAGCAGTCGCTCAAACAACAGTCGGCGGGGGGGGATGGAATGGGTCTCTACATCGAGACACGGGTGCGCACCGACATCGAGACGCTGTGGGAGCGCACGCAGGAACCGTCCCGGCACCAGCGTTGGGATCTCCGCTTCACCGAGATCGACCGTCTGCCGGGAGAGTCGGACGAGCCGCGGCGGTTCCGGTACGCGACCCGGGTGCTGCCCTTCCTGACCGTCACCGGCACCGGTGTCTCCGCGGGGGAGCGCCACCGGGCCGACGGCGGCCGGGTGTCCGCGCTCCGGTTCGCCTCCCGGCATCCGCTCTCACTGATCGCGGAGGGCAGCGGCTACTGGCGGTACGAGCCGGCGGGGCAGGAGATCCGGTTCTTCACCGGCTATGACTACCGGGTCCGCTGGGGACGGTTCGGCCGGGCCGCGGACCGTCTGGTGTTCCGGCCGCTGATGGGCTGGGCCACGGCGTGGTCGTTCGACCGGCTCCGGCTGTGGTGCGAGAGGGACATCAGCCCCGAGCGGACGCTCGCCTCGGCTCTGGCCGAGGTGGCCGTGCGGCTGCTCGCCGTCGTCGCCGTTGCGCTCTGGCTCACTCCGGTCGTCGTGCCGGCCGTCGCGGTCGGCGCGGTGCTGCTGCCGCCCGCCCCGTGGACCCCGGCCGCCCGCCGCTGTCTGCGCCGTCCGCCCGCTCGGACCGCGGAACCCGCCCTTCTCGCCACTCTGGAGCAGGCGTGAGCTCGATCTTCCGCACCGTCATGGGGGAGAGCTTCGACCTGCTCCATCCTCAGTTGCAGCGCCGGTTCTCCGTCGGGCTCGACAGCGGCGAAGCCTGTGTGGGACGCGGTGTGATGGACCGGATCTGGCACGGGCACGGCCGTACCGCACCGCTCCTCAAGCCCTTCTTCGCGCTCGGCGGCAGCCGGAACATCCTCGTCCCGCGCACGGGCCGCCGGATCCCCTTCACCATCGAGAACGTTCCCTACACCGACGGCTTCGGCCGAGAGACCGTCACCTTCGTGCGCACCTTCGGCTTTCCGGAGGGGAGTCGGCGCTTCGACGCCACGATGGTCGTCGGCCCCCGCGGTGACCGCGTCCTCGACTATCTCGGCACCCACCAGCACCTCGCCAGCGACCTCCATCCGACCGCGGAGCCCGACGGCTCACTGCTCATCCGCTCCGGCGAACACCGCTTCCGGGAAGGGCCCGTGGACGTCCGGGTGCCGGAACTGATCGGCGGCGACGCCGAGGTACGCGAGTGGTACGACGAGACGGCCGGCCGCTTCCGTATCCGGGTACGGGTCACCAACCGCCGCTTCGGACCGCTCTTCGGGTACGAGGGGTCGTTCACCGCCGAGTACCTGGACGTACGCTCGTGCGGGGTGCGCGCCGGGCTGCGCCCGGTACGCGAGGAGATACGGGCGTGAGCCAGGAGACCAGGCACAAGCTCCTGGAGGGGGCGCTGCGCACCCTCACGGAGCAGGGGATCGCCAAGACCTCGGCGCGCGCCGTCGCCGCCTCGGCCGGAGTCAATCAGGCGCTGGTCTTCTACCACTTCGGCTCGGTCGACGCACTCCTCGCGGCGGCCTGCCGTTACGGTGCGGAGCAGCGCGTCGCCCGCTATCGCGCACGGCTGGACCGGGTCTCCACCCTCGTCGAACTCCTCACGCTGGGCCGGGAGGTGCATCGCGAGGAACGGGAGGGCGGGAACGTCGCCGTCCTCGGCCAGCTGCTCGCGGGGGCACAGACCCAGCCCCGTCTGGCGCTCGCCACCGCCGCCGGTCTGGAACTGTGGATCAACGAGGTCGAGAAGGTGCTCGTCCGGGTCCTCAAGGGCACGCCCATCGGGGAGTTCACCGACCCGGCGGGGCTGGCCCGTGCCGTGGCCGCGTCCTTCGTGGGCCTGGAACTGTACGAGGGCGTGGACACGGACGGCGCGGAGCGCGCCCTGAACGCCCTGGAACAGCTCGGGATGCTGGCGGCCGCCCTCGACGAACTCGGACCGCTGGGCCGGCGTGCGGTGCGTCACCGCCTGAAGCGCCGGAGCAGCGGGTGACACCGTCCCGGCCGCCGCCCGCCCGGGCCGGCCGGGGCAAGCACGCGAATCCCGCCCCCGGGGCGGTCCCAGCCTCCATACTGAGCAACTGTGTCGCACCTGTCGCAGCAGCAGCCCGAACCCCGTCCCCCTCTTCCGCCCCAACCGCCCCATGATGTCCTGGTTGTCGGCGGCAGCGGCGTGGACACGGTGGTCCGTGTCGACTCGCTGCCCGTCCCGCTCGCCGACTCCCTCGGTGTGGGACCGATCCGTGAATGGCCGGGCCGCACCGGGGGAAACGTCGCCCTGGGCTGCCGGGCCCTCGGGCTGAACGTCACCCTCCTCGACTTCATCGGCGACGACTGGCCCGGCCGGCAGGTACGCGAACGGCTCGCGGCCGGTGATGTCGCCTTCGAACCGCTGATCTCCCCCGCCGGTACCCGCCGCGCCGTCAATCTGATCGATCCCTCGGGGCACCGGATGTCGTTGTACGAGGCGGGCGATCCCGGTGAGCTGCGGATGCCGCGCGACTTCTACCTCCCTCATCTGCGGCGGACACGTCATGTCCATCTGTCGACCGTGAACTTCGCCCGCTTCCTCCTCGACGACATCGAGGCCCTGGGCGTCCCCGTCTCCACCGATCTCCACGACTGGGACGGGCAGGACGAACACCATCGCGAGTTCGCCCTCCGCTCGGACCTCGTCTTCCTCAGCTCGGCGGGTGCGCGTGAGCGCATAGCGTCGGTGATGCGGGAGATCCTGCGCGACGGGCGGGCCCAGGCGGTGGTCGCCTTCGCGGGCGCCGGCGGCTCCTATCTGCTCACCCGGGACGGGGGCAGCACCCCGCGCCCGGTCCCCGCCGTCGCCCCGCCCGCCCCGGTGGTGGACTCGAACGGCGCCGGTGACGCCTATGTCTGCGGCTTTCTCTACGGCCGGCTGTCCGGCCGCGACCTGGAGGACAGTGCCCGGCTGGGAGCCCTGGCCGGGGCCCATGCCTGCACGGGCGAGGGCAGTACGGCCCTGATCGGCCGCGCGGCGATGCTGGCGGCCACCGGGGCCTGACGCTCCGCTTCCGCCCGGCCCGTACCGCTCAGGTCTGGCGCAGCGGTGCGTACGTCTCCGCCGCCAGACCGAAGGTCCAGGCCACTCCCTCCCTCGCGGTCCGGGTGACGGGCGGCACCCGCAGCCAGTACGTGCGGTGGGTGCCGTCGGGCTCCGGGGTGGAGTTGAGCACCTCGACCATCACCACGTCCTCGTCGTCGGGCAGCCCGATCCGCCACAGCGTGCCGGTCTCGTCCTGGTGCACGGGCCGCGCACCGGACTCGGCGAGGTAGCGGTCATAACCGTGGAACTCCAGCATCACGCGGCGCAGTTCCGCGTTCTCCTCGTTGCGTATGCGCTCGGCGGTGAGGGACGACAGCTCCTTGAGGAACTCGGCGGGAACCGGCATACCGCGCCAGGCGTACAGCGCGAAGCCGTCGGGGAAGGCGAGGGCGGGCCCCTCGCCGTTGTCGAGGCGCCCGGCCTCGTCGCGGTGCAGTTCGACCGGGCGCTCGCACATCACCACGGCGTTCTCGTACGGCCACCACCAGCCCGCGTGGGCCGCGACACGGGCGAGGCCCTCCAGGCGCTCGCTGCTTCCGTCGAAGGCGGCGAGCCAGGCGGCGTCGTGCTGCCCGAGCACCGCGTCGAGCAGGACGAGGCGGACCTCCGACGCCGTGATCCCGGCCTCGGCACCGGGCCGGCCCCCGTCCGCCCCCGCGCCCGGACCGGCCGTCCCCAGCCGGGCGGCCGTCGCGGACACACCGTCCGTCCCCGGCTCGTCCCGCGTCCTGCCGCCCGACAGATCGTCCACGACGCCGCTTCTGATCCGCTCGGCGAGCGCCCGGGTGCTGTCCCAGAGCCGGGCGCCGGTCGCGGTCCACAGCTCGGTCCAGCCCCCGGGCCCCAGTTCGTCATGGACCCGTCGGCGCTCCTGAGCCCAGGGGCGGGTGCGGACCTGCTCACGGACCGAGGGACCGGCCTCCTCCCCCAGCGTCCGGACGGCGAGCACGGCCGCCCGGGGCGAGCCCGCCCAGATGATCCGCCGCGGCTCGGCGAGCCCCGCCGTCCGGTAGGCCTGGCGTACGCCGTCCTCGGCCGCCGCCCGGTCCGCCGGTCCGGTCGCCGCCGCGACGGCCCGCCACTTGTCCACGTGCTGCATGTGATTCCCCGTCTCCCCTGCGGCCCGGCCGTCGGCCGTGGCGGCTGTTGTCCTGCTCGGTCTCATCGGTGTCGGTAGATGTTCGTAGGTGCCCTGGGTGTCGCAGACAGTGCATCTGCCGTGTGTGCGGCTCATGTTCTGTGCCGTACGGGTACCGGACGGATCCGGCGCACGGTCAGTCGGCGACGAGGCGGACCGCGCCCGGCAGATACTCACGCTGGCGCACGACCCGGTACCAGCCCCGGGGGAGGTCGATGGCCGCGTGCTCCTCGTGGACGACCCGCCCGCCCGCCGGCAGGTGGAGGACCATCGGGCCGAACGCGCCGGGCTCGCGCACCAGCCTCCCGGGCCCCGTCACCGCGTGGGCGTGTCCGGTGACCTCGCCGAGCGCGAGGACCAGCCGCCCCCGGCCGTCGCGCGGTTCGGCCTGCGCGTCCGGGATGTGCGACGGCACGGACTCCTCCGCGACGGGCACGATCAGCACGTCTCCCTGCCGGTACATAGCTCTCCCCTCGAAGCCGGCACCGAGTGCGCCGAGCTGATATCGACGCTAACGGGAGGGTCTGACAACGCCGCGCCGACCGGACCGGCGGGGCCCCGCGGCGGGCGTTGTCAGTGGGGCTTGGTACAACTTCTGGCAATCAGCCGATCAACGCCGCCCGGTGTCAGGAGCCCTCCCATGACCGTCTCGGACCATCTGCAGGAGCTGTGCGACCTGCCCGTGTTCGACTTTCCCGATACCGGCAAGCCGGTCGAGCTGCCCGCCCCGGCGTCCGTGGCCTGGCGCATCGCCGTCGAGTCGTACGACAGCGACGAGCAGTGGGAGGAGGCCTTCGCCCGCTTCCTCGCCGCGGTGGACACCTCCGGGGTGCGGGCACTGATCGTCGGTGCCTGGAGCGACGCGTACGACAACGGGCCGGAGCCCGTCGTATCGGCGATCACCGCCGCCCGTGACCGGCTGCCCGCGCTGCGGGCCCTGTTCATCGGCGACATCACCTGCGACGAGTGCGAGATCTCCTGGATCAACCAGGGGCTCGTGTCGCCGCTCCTCGACGCCTTCCCCGAGCTGGAGGAGTTCGGGGTGCGCGGTGGGCAGGGCCTCGTCTTCGAGCCCGTGCGCCACGGGAAGCTGCGCTCCCTGCTCGTCCAGACGGGCGGGCTCGGTGCCGCGGTCGTCCGGGGTATCGCCGCGAGCGATCTGCCCGCGCTGGAGCATCTGGACATCTGGCTGGGCTCGTCGGGGTACGGCGCCGATGCCGAGGTGTCCGACCTGGAGCCGATTCTGACCGGCACCCGGCTGCCGGGTCTGACGTATCTGGGCCTGTGCAACAGCGACATCCAGGACCGGATCGCCGAAGCGGTCTCCGGCGCGCCCGTCGTCGCCCGCCTCGAAACGCTCGATCTGTCGATGGGCACCCTGAGCGACGAGGGCGCCGAGGCACTGCTGAACGGGCAGCCGCTGACGCATCTGCGGAAGCTGGACCTGCACCACCACTTCATGGGCGAGCCGATGGTGGAGCGGCTGACGGCCGCCTTCAAGGGGACGGACGTGGAGCTCGACCTCGACGAGCAGCTCGGCGAGAGGGACCCGGACGACGAGTGGGACCACCGCTACACCGCCGTGGCGGAGTGACGCCATGACCGGGACGCGCTCCTCCACCGGCCCCGGACTCGCGGTGGTCGGCATTCCGGCCAACCGCCGCGTCACCCTCTTCCAGGACGCCGCCCGCGCGGCCGGGCTGCCCGCCGTGCGCGTGGTCCCCTGGATCGAGGTGCTGCGGGGCCGGGCGGAGTTCCGTCCCGGTGAGCGGGTGCGCCTCGACTCCCCGGGCGAGGACCCCGAGGTCGACCGGGAGCTGCGGGGCGTCGGCGATCCGGCCAGGGTCGAGGGGACGGCTCGCTGGTACGAGAGGTTCACCTCGGCCGTACGGGAGGTGTCGGCGGCCGTCGCCGCGGCAGGGGCGGTGCCGCTGGACGACCCGGACGAACTGGCGGTGCTGTTCGACAAGCGGCTCTGTCATGACGTGCTGCGCCGGGCCGGGGTTCCGGTGCCCGATTCACCGACGTCGGGCGCCGGAGCGCCGGTGGTGCGCGGCTGGGACGACGTCCGCGCGATCCAGGAGGCCACCGGGCTGCGCCGGATGTTCGTCAAACTCGCGCACGGCTCCTCGGCCTCGGGGGTGCTCGCCGTCGAGACCGCGAGCCGTGGACGGGTGCAGGCGACCACCTCGGTCGAGCGCGACGCGTACGGCAGGCTGTTCAACTCGCTGCGGGTCCGCCGCTATACGACCGAGCGCGAGGTGGCGTCGATCGTGGACACCCTCGCCCCGGACGGTCTGCACATCGAGCGCTGGCTGCCGAAGGCGTCCCAGGGCGGACGGACAGCCGATCTGCGTGTCGTGGTCACCGCAGGCCGGGCCACCCACGCGGTCGTCAGGACGAGCCGCTCCCCCATGACCAATCTCCATCTCGGCGGTGCGCGCGGCGATCTGGCCGCGGCGCGCGGCGCGCTCGACGCGGCGGGCGTGGGCTGGGCCGAGGTGCCGCGAATCTGTGAGCGGGCCGCGGCCTGCTTCCCGGGATCCCTGCGGGTGGGCGTCGATCTGCTGCCCGGCACCGGCTGGCGGCGCCTGGCCGTCGGCGAGGTCAACGCCTTCGGCGATCTGCTGCCCGGGCTCACCGGCCTGCCGGGCAGTGCTGCGGAGGGCCGGGACACCTATGCGGCCCAGATCGACGCCGTACGCGCACGAACCACGGGGCAGGACACCGCCGTCGCACCGCACAGAACAGGGAACCACCGTGCAGACGCCTGACACCTTCACCCGTCCCGCCCCGGGCCGGGACGACCGGGACCGGGAGACCGGGGACGACCGGGATGCCCGGGACCTGAGCGAGCGTGTTCCCGGCGCCGCTGACGACCCGGACATGAACGAGGTCGTGGGCAGCGACGACCTGCTGCTCGTCACGCTGGACACCCTGCGGTACGACGTCGCCGCCGAGCTGGCCGCGGCCGGCCGGATCCCTCACCTCGCCCGCCGTCTCCCCGGCGGCGCCTGGCAGAAGCGGCATGCGCCCGGCAGCTTCACCTACGCCTCCCACCAGGCCGTCTTCGCGGGCTTTCTGCCGACGCCCGCCGCGCCGGGCCCCCATCCCAGGCTGTTCGCCGCGCGCTTCGCGGGCAGCGAGACGACCGCGGGCCGGACCTTCGTCTTCGACACCCCCGATCTGGTCTCGGGTCTCGCGGCGGCGGGCTACCACACGGTGTGCATCGGCGGGGTGGGCTTCTTCAACAAGCAGGGAGCGCTCGGTTCCGTACTGCCGGGCCTGTTCCAGGAGAGCCACTGGGAGCCCGGGTTCGGGGTCACCTCCCCCACGTCGTTCGAGGCACAGGTGACCCGCGCCGAACAGGTCGTCGCCGCGCTCCCCCGCGACCGCCGGCTGTTCCTGTTCGTCAATGTGCCCTCGCTGCACCAGCCCAACTGGTTCCATCTCCCGGGCGCGACCCGTGAGGCCGGGGACTCGCGGGAGACCCATGCCGCCGCGCTGGAGTACGTCGACCGCCATATCGGGCGGCTGTTCGACGCGGCCCGCAGCCGCCGGCGCTGCTTCGCGATCGTCTGCTCCGACCACGGCACCGCGTACGGCGACGACGGCTACACCGGTCACCGGCTGGGCCACGAGTCCGTATGGACGGTCCCGTACGCACACTTCTTCCTGGAGGCGGCGGGCACACCCGCGTCCGCCGCACCACCCGAACAACAGGGGCCAGAGGGACCAACCCCACCACCCGAGCCACAGCAAGCACCGGCGTCGACCACACCGCCCCAGCAGCATCAGCCACCTGTGTCACCCGAGCCCTATGAGGCGCACCGATGAGCACCGCAGCGAACCACCCGCGCCCGTACCAGAGCTATGTCTACGCCTACCCGCACAAGACGGCCTACCGTCCGCTCCCGGGGCGCCCCGCCCTGCGCGAGCTGTGGGCGCCGGAGCCCAAGGACGCGCTCTCGCTCTATCTGCACATCCCGTTCTGCGAGGTCCGCTGCGGTTTCTGCAATCTCTTCACCAGGATCGGCGCGCCCGGGGAGCTGACCACCCGCTATCTCGACGCGCTCGACCGGCAGGCGACGGCGGTACGGGACGCGCTCGGCGACGGCGAACCGGTGCGCTTCGCCGCGGCGGCCTTCGGCGGCGGCACACCCACCTTTCTGACGGCCGACGAACTCGACCGGCTCTGCGACATCGCCGAGAAGCGGATGGGCGCCGATCTCACGGCCGTCCCGCTCTCCGTCGAGACCTCGCCGTCCACCGCGACGGCGGACCGGCTCGCGGTGCTCGCCGAGCGCGGCACCACCCGGATCAGCATCGGTGTGCAGAGCTTCGTCGGTGACGAGGCCAAGGCGGCGGTCCGCCCTCAGCGGCGGTCCGAGGTCGACTCGGCCCTCGACCGCATCCGCGCGGCGAGGATCCCCGTCCTGAACATCGACCTGATCTACGGGATCGACGGTCAGACCCCACAGAGCTGGCGGTACTCCCTGGACGCCGCGCTGGCCTGGGAGCCAGAGGAGCTGTATCTCTACCCGCTCTACATCCGGCCGCTGACGGGTCTCGGCCGGACCGGACCGGACAGTGACGCGGCCTGGGACGCCATGCGGCTGCGGCTGTACCGCCTGGGGCGCGACCATCTGCTGGCCCAAGGCTACGAGCAGGTGTCGATGCGGATGTTCCGCCGCCGTACCATCGGGGACACCGGCATCGGCGGTGCGGACGGCACGGTCGCGACGAGCGGCGCCCCGGTCGCGGGTACCACTGGGCCGGTCGCCGGGACCGGAGGGTCGGCGGTCGCGGGACCCGGTGGCGCCGACGACTACGCCTGTCAGACCGACGGCATGATCGGCCTCGGCTGCGGCGCCCGCTCCTACACCTCGCGCCTCCACTACTCCTTCGACTACGCCGTCCGGATGCCCGGGATACGCACCATCATCGACACCTACACCCAGACCGAGGACTTCGGCCACGCCGAGGTCGGGCTCGCGGTGGACGAGGGCGAGGCACGCCGTCGCCATCTGCTCCAGTCGCTGCTCCAGGCCGAGGGGATGGACACGGCGGGCTACCGCGAGCGGTTCGGCGCCGGCCCCGGTGACGACTTCGGGCCCGAGCTCGCGCGGTTCGCCGCGCTGGGCTGGCTCGACGCGGGCGCACCGCCCGGCATGCTGAGGCTCAGCGCCGAGGGGCTGGCGTACTCGGACGCGCTGGGACCGGAGTTGTTCTCCCCCGCCGTGCGGGCCGCGATGGCCGCGTACGAGCCGAAGTGAGGACGGCACCGTGGATCTGACCGTTCTGTACCGGGGGCCGCTGGCCTCCTGCGACTACGACTGTCCGTACTGTCCGTTCGCCAAGCGGCGCGACTCCCCCGCACAGCTGCGCGCGGACCGGGCGGCCCTGGAGCGGTTCGCCGCATGGGTGTCGGCGGGGACCGACGACCGGCTCTCGGTGCTGTTCACCCCCTGGGGCGAGGGCCTGGTCCGCTCCTGGTACCGCCGCACCCTGGTCGAAATGTCCCGGCTGCCGCAGGTGCGGCGGGTGGCGATCCAGACCAATCTGAGCTGCCGCACGGACTGGCTCGCGGACGCCGATCCCGCGACGCTCGCGCTCTGGTGCACCTACCACCCCGGGCAGACTCCCTACGAGAGGTTCCTCGGCAAGTGCCGCGAGCTGACCCGGCTCGGAATCCGCTTCAGCGTCGGAGTGGTCGGCCTGCCCGGGCATCTGGAGCACGCCCGCCGGCTCCGCGCCGCCCTTCCTCCTCATGTCTACCTCTGGGTGAACGCGGCGGAGGGCCATCACTACACGGACGCGGAAGCCGCCGAGTGGACCGGGCTCGATCCCCTTTTCCCGTACAGCCGCCATCCGCACCGCTCGACCGGGCTCCCCTGCCGGACGGGCGAGTCGGTCGTGTCGGTGGACGGCGACGGGACCGTGCGCCGCTGCCACTTCGTCCCCGCCGAACTGGGAAACCTGTACGACGGCTCGTATCGGACCGCACTCCGCCCGCGCGCCTGCCCGCTCGCCGTCTGCGACTGCCACATCGGCTATGTGCACCTGGAATCGCTTCCGCTGTACGACGTGTTCGCGGGCGGCGTCCTGGAACGCGTTCCCGCCACCCGCCCTCGGACTGTGCCGTCAGGCTCCACCCGGCCCGCGACGGCTCGGGCCCTCCCCCGGCCACCGTCCTGACCGGAGGCACACCGCCGGCCGCACCCGTACACCGCCGTGTCGGCGTTGACACGGGTGCCCCGTACAGATCGGCCCGGCGCGGCCCCGTGATCACGGGCGGTCGACAACCGGGGGAAACGTGTCCGGTGGCGCCGTCGTGCCGGACCGCGACGGCCCGCGCGAGGTCGCGCCGCACGGCGCACGCGGTCCCGCCGTTCCTGACGGTCGCCCCGCGCGGGCGGCTTCCCGGTGCGGAGGCCGTCCCGAGCCGCTCACGAGTGAGCGGACCCCGCCCCCGCCCGTTGCGGGACAGCCCTCAGCGTCCCCGGCACCCCGTCGGTTCCGCGCTCCCGCGCAGGGGCAGCAGGTGGGGGCGTTTGGCCGCGACATGGTCGCCCGAGCTCTCGCCGCGCAGGCGGCGCCCGATCCACGGGGCCAGATACTCCCGCGCCCACTGGAGGTCGTCGCGCCGGACCTCCAGCGCGCCCCTGACGGGAACCGGAGGCCACTCCTCGTCGGGGTCGGACGGCACGTCGAGTCCCAGCACCTGGGCGGCGCGCAGGGCGACCCGGGAGTGTCCCTCGGGGGACAGATGCAGCCGGTCGGGATCCCAGGCACGCCTGTCCTGCACCGACTTGAGCGACCAGAGGTCGAGCACCGGACAGTCGTAACGGTCGGCGATGGCCCGTACATGTGCGGTGTACGTCGCGACCTTGCCGCGCAGCCGGCGCAGCACGGGCACTCCACGGGTGTCGAACCCGGTGGTCACCATGACCGTGCCGACGGCCCGGGTGAGATCGGCGACCGCACGTTCGAAGCGCTCGGCAACATCGTCGGGGTCGGTGCCGGGCCGGATGATGTCATTGCCCCCGGCGCAGAACGACACCAGATCCGGGGCGAGCTCTTTCGCCCTCGGCACCTGTTCGTCGACGATCTGGTCGAGGAGCCGGCCGCGTACCGCGAGATTGGCGTAGCGGAAGGTGGGTTCCGGCATGCGCTCGCCCAGCAGCACCGCGAGCCGGTCCGCCCACCCGATGTAGGTCCCGTCGGGTCCGGGGTCCCCCACGCCCTCGGTGAAGCTGTCACCGATCGCCGCGTACGACCCGTATCCGTTCCTGTTCTCTTTCTCTCTTCTCGAATCGTCTCCCACAAGGGCCCATCCTCCCCTTCCGGATGTGACTTACGCGACCGTAGGGAAGGGTTGACGGGTGGTGATCCATCCCACCGAAACCGTTCGCCGGACCGGGAATACGACGTATCCCCCCGTGCCGCCGCGGGGCGGTACGAGGGGATACGGGCCGTTGTGCGTTGCGTCAGAGAGAGACACCGTGCTGGCGCAGATACGCCACCGGGTCGATGTCCGAGCCGTAGCCGGGGCCGGTGCGCACCTCGAAGTGCAGGTGCGGACCGGTGGAGTTGCCGGTGGAGCCGGCGAGCCCGATCTGCTGTCCGCCGCTCACGCTCTGGCCCGAGGAGACGGAGAGCGAGGAGAGGTGGGCGTACTGGGAGTAGGTGCCGTCGGTGTGCTTGATGACGACCTCGTTGCCGTACGAGCCGCTCCAGCCGGCGGAGACGACGGTGCCGGGGCCGACGGACCGGATGCTGGTGCCGGTGGAGGCCGTGAAGTCGACACCGGTGTGGTAGCCGCTGGACCACATGGAGCCCGAAGCGCGGTACGGGGTGCTGATGTTGGCGGACGCGACCGGGGCGGTGTAGCCGCCGCCGGCCTGCGGAGCGCTCTGCTCGGGGGCACTCTGCGCGGCGTCGTCGCCGGTGGCCTCGACCGAGCCCGCCGACGCGGAGGTGTCGGGGGCGGCCTCCGTCCGCGCGGCCGGGGCGGGGGCGCTCTCACGGGCGTCGTCCCGCGAGGCGCGGGGCTCCGAGCGGGTCTCGGCCTTGGCCGGGGCGTCGCCCTTGGCCTTGGCCTTGGCGCCGAGCGTCAGCTCCAGGCCGGGGTGGATCAGCGAGGGGTTGTCGCCGACGGCTTCGCGGTTGTCGGCGTAGAGCTTCTGCCAGCCGCCGCTGAGGTGGTGGTCCGCGGCGATCTTGGACAGATAGTCGCCCGCCACGACGCGGTAGGTCACCGGGGCGGCGGGCTGCTGGGCCGCCGGGACGGCGGCCGCCTGGGCGGGGACGGCCGCCGAGGCGGCCGTGACGGGAGCCGACTGCTCCGCCGCGTGGGCGCCGCTCGCGCCCATCAGCGGAAGGGCGATGGCCGCGCCACCCGTACCCGCGGCGACGAAGCCACGGGTGAGGGGGCTGGACGTAATACGGCGGTGCTTACCCTTTTTGGGCATGACGCATTCCTCTCCGGCGCCTGCGAGGTGAGCTGTCGGGTTAGGGCTGGAGATGCCCGGCCGCGCGGCAGCGCGACTTCACCCCAAGCCGTCCGGAACTCCGGAATCGGCGTACTACCTGGGTCCCCCGCTCCTGCCACGCGTGGGTGGGTGGGAATTCCGGACGGCGGCAGGACTAGGCGTTCCGTCCGAACTGCCGTGACCGTAGACCGGTCGCGCCGAGGGGAACAAGCCGACCTTTTCCCGATCGGTGACCCGGATCTTTCCGGCGACGAATACCCGGTCACCCTCCGTCGACCCGGCTCCGCCAACTCCCGGTGGGCGGCCGAATTCCTCTTTCCGGCACGGCCACACACCGTCACGAATATGATCCTGCTCACGAGCGGGAACCATCTCCCCTAGAGACAGGGCACGTTATACCTAAGGGTTCAATTAGGACAGAAAGACCAGAAGGCCCTATAGGTCACGCATACCGCACCGGGCAGTTCAACTTCCCATCACTTTTCGGGCGATATCGTCGACGTCGAGTCATTTGCCGTTCACCGAGACAATATGACCCACCCCTGCCCGGGGAACGCGCCCGCAGAAGTTCCGACCGCGCCGACGGTCGCGACCCGGGTTCCGGTCGAGGCGTCGCATGCGATCGCCGCGAACGCTTCCGGCACCGAGCCATCCGGCGTATACGTAAAAGCACATGAAGGCAATGTCGCATCCGGCGGAGAAGCCGATCGGGGGGGCCTTTCACCCGCTTCCGGAGCTCCCGGTCCGGCCTGTGATCCGAACTCCCATGGCGGTACGGGCACTTCGGACATGAGCCGGCCACGGGCATTCCGGGAAGACCTCCGGGCTCGGGAGAGGGCGTCCACCGCCACTCCGGACCCACACGCCCCGGACCCCGCCGCGACCCGCCCTCTGACCGGCCGACGACGGCACGGTCATCCGGCGGCCACCGCGACACCCGCCGGAGTGCCGGCTCGGACGGGCCCGTGACCACCTCCCCATCACCTCCGGCAGGCCCGCCCACCCCGTCACCCCGACCTCATACAGCTCCCCATGGGCACGGCAGCCAACAAAATAGAGCAAAATCACACATAAATCATCAGAAGGCGAGCCACCCGGCGACGGCCTCACCGGGAAAGGACAAGGTGATTTCCCGAGGAATCGATGTCGTATCGTCGAGAACACGCCACAGTCGGCGAGCGGCGCCGACGGCAGTGACCCTCAGGAGCCTTCGTGACGCAGCAGCTGCCGCTGGTCCCGCCGACCGAGCCGGAACTGACCGGAGTACGCAATTTCCGCGATGTGGGCGGGCTGCCGACCGTGGACGGCAGGACGGTGCGGCACGGACGGCTCTTCCGCAGCGGTCATCTCGCCCACGCGACGGAGAGCGACGCGTCCTTCCTCGCCGGGCTGGGTCTGCACACGATCTTCGACTTCCGCAATGCCGCCGACATGCGGCTGGAGGGCCCGGACGTGGCACTGCCGGGTGTACGGAATCTGAATCTGCCGCTCAGCGATCCGGCCGACGGCGCGGAGTTCTGGAAGATGGTCCGCAGGGGCGATCTCGGCCAGCTGCGGTCGATCCTGGCGGACGGGAAGGCGGCCGACCGGATGTCCGCGTCGTACCGCGTGATCATCACGCAGCGCACCGGCGAGCACAGCCGGATTCTGCACGCGCTGGCCGAGGACAGTGTGCCGGCGCTGATGCACTGCGCCGCGGGCAAGGACCGCGCGGGGCTGTCCATCGCCGTCTCGCTGCTCGCGGTCGGCGTGGAGCGGGAGGCGATCGAGGCGGACTATCTGAAGTCCAACGATCCTCACCGCCGCTATCTCGTCCGGCGCGAGGACAACTCCCCGGCCGGGATGTCGCCCGAGGTGATGGAGCTGCTGAGCCCTCTCTTCGACGCGCGCCGGGAGTATCTGCACTCCGCCTTCGACGCGATCGAGGCGACCTGGGGCACCACCGAGCGGTATCTCACCGACGGGCTGCGGGTGGGCCCCGAGACGCGCGAGCGGCTGCGGGCGCGCCTCCTCGACGAGGGGTGAGGCGGGGGGGGACCGCTACTTGGAGCCGACCTCGAACAGCAGGTAGAGGAATCCGGCGAACACGTGGCCCGCGATCAGATAGGCGAAGAGACGGACCCAGATTCCCCGGGGGAACCTTCCGTTCTCCTTCCCGGCGGCTGTCTGTCCCTGCTGCTCGGGCAGGGCGGATCCTTCGGATACGGCGGGTGTCTCCGACATCGTCGGCCTCTCTTTCCTTCGTCGGTCTGCGGCTGTGGGATACGGCGGACGGCCCGCGCCCGGACCTCCCCCGGCCGGCCGGGGGAACCGTGCGGCGGACACGGTTCCCCCGGCGGCGCGGGCGGGGCCGGACATGGGGACGGGGCCGGGGTCAGAAGTGCGGATGGATGTCGGGGCTCTGGATCAGGGTGTGGACGAACAGCATCTCGGCGCCGTCGCGCGTGGCCGCCGCGATGCGGTGCGGGGTGAGCGAGTCGTAGTGCGCGCTGTCCCCGGGACCGAGCTCGTGCACGGCCTCCCCCAGGCTGAGCCGGATCCTTCCGTCGAGGACGTGGAGCCATTCCTCACCGGGGTGGACCCGGACGAGATCGCCCTGGGCGCCGTACGGGACGATCAGCCGGAGCGCCTGCATGGCCCGGCCGGGGCCGCCGACCTGGTGGTAGGTCCAGCCGTCCGCCTCGGAGGGCTCACGGCTGCCGGCCCGGATCACGGGGTCGTGCTCGGGTGCCAGCTCGCCCAGCAGCTCGGCGACTGTCGTACCGTAGATCCTGGCGAGACTGAGCAGCATCGGCAGCGACGGCTGCCGGCGTCCGGTCTCCAGCCGGGAGAGATGCGCGGGTGAAAGACCGGCGCGCAGTGCGGCGGCTTCCAGCGTGAGGCCGCGGCGGCGGCGCAGATCGCGCAGCCGGGGCGCCACGTCGGGCAGCTCCACGGGCGCTTCTCCGGCAGGAGAACGGGGGTCCGGGGGGTGGCCCCCGGGAGGACTCTGCATAAGACCATTGCGCCAGGAAAATGCCCCTGAGGCAAATTTCTTACCCCAGAGGCAATTTTTGCGGACGCAATCCGTCCAGCGGTCCCTCAGCGGTGAGCGACGGCCTGTTTGACCAGCGTCCTGCCGAAGTCCCACATCAGTCCGCCACCGGCGTGGGCGTCGTCCATGACCGCGGTGAAGGCGGAGACGAACCGGTCCACCTCGCGCTCACCGATCGTCAGCGGCGGAATCAGCTTGATCACTTCCAGATGGTCGCCGGAGACCTGGGTGAGGATCCGGTGCTTCTCCAGCAGCGGCACCACGACCATCTGCGCGAAGAGTCCCTTCCGGGCGGCCTGGAGCATGGCCCACCGGCTCCGCAGCCGGAGCGATTCGGGCCGCCCGAACTCGATGCCGATCATCAGGCCGCGCCCCCGTACCTCGCGGAGGAACTCGTAGCGGTCGACGAGTGCGGCCAGCCGGGCGCGCAGCAGCTCGCCCGTCGCCCGGGCGCCGGCGACGATCTGTTCGTCCTCGATCACGGAGAGCACCGCGAGCCCGGCGGCCATCGCCTGGGCGTTGGAGCCGAAGCTCGCCGAGTGGACGAGGACCCGGTCCATGGACGAGTAGACCTTCTTGAAGATCCAGTCCCTGCCGAGGGTCGCCCCCACGGGCACATAGCCGCCCGACAGTGCCTTCGCCACACAGACCAGGTCGGGTTCCACGCCGTCCTCGTGCTGGTACGCGTAGAAGTCACCGGTCCTGCCGAGGCCGGTCTGCACCTCGTCGGCGATCAGCAGGGCCTTGTGGCGGTGCAGCAGTTCCTGGGCGGCGCGCAGAAAGCCGGGTGGGGACTCGTGGACGCCCTTGCCCTGGATCGGCTCCACCACCAGGGCCGCCACATCACCGCGCCCCAGCTCCCGCTCCAGGGCCGCGAGATCGCCGAGGGCGATGGCGGTGTCGGGCAGCAGCGGGGCGAACCCGTCCCGGAAGCCCTGCTCGCCGTTGACGGAGAGCGATCCGGTGGTCAGGCCGTGGAAGGCGTGGTCGCAGTAGAGGACCCTCGGCCTGCCGGTGGCGTACCGGGCGAACTTCAGCGCGGTCTCGACGGCTTCCGTACCGCTGTTGCCGAAGAACACCCGGTCGAGGTGCGGGCTGTACGCGAGCAGCTTCTCCGCGAGCAGCCCCGGCAGGGGCTGGCAGTCGAAGCGGGTGAGGTCGGCGAGTGAGGCGTCGAGGACATCGTGCAGCGCCTTGCGTACGACGGGGTGGTGCCGGCCCAGGCCCATCACCCCGAAGCCCGCGAGCATGTCGAGATGATCGTTGCCGTCCGCGTCCCAGAAGTAGGCGCCCTCGGCCCGCTCGTAGACCTTGTCGAAGCCGATCGTGTGCAGCATGCGCGGCAGCTGGTGGTTCAGATACCGGGCGTGCAGCTCATAGCGCTCGGCCCCGCGCGCGGCGAGCAGTCCCGCCAGATCGAAGCCCTTCTGCGGTTCCTGGTTCCCCGACGGGTCCGGGGGCGGCTCGGTCATTCCTCAGTTCTCCTTGGCTGCCATGGCGGCACTGATCCGTCCCGCGATCTCCACCGGGGTGAGACCGATGTCGGCGAGCACCTCACCGCGTTTGGCGTGCGCGAGGAACTGCTCGGGGATGCCGAACGTCCGCAGCGGCACATCGACGCCCGCGTCGCGCAGGGCGAGGGCGACGGCCGAACCGACGCCTCCGTTACGGCTGTTGTCCTCGACCACCGCGACCAGACGGTGGTGGGCGGCGAGCGGCGGAAGCTGTTCGTCGACCGGTTTGACCCAGCGGGGGTCGACGACGGTGCAGCGGATTCCGCGCGCCTCCAGGAGACCCGCGGTCTGGAGGCAGACCGGCGCCAGCGCGCCGACCGACACCAGCAGGACCTCGGGGTCGGGGGTGCGGTGCAGGACGTCCATCCCGCCGATCCGGCCGACGGCGTCGATCGGCGGCCCCACGGACTCCTTGGGGAAGCGCAGCACGGTCGGCGCGTCGTCGACGTCGACCGCTTCCCGCAGTTCCTCGCGCAGCCGCTCGGCGTCGCGCGGTGCGGCGATGCGCAGCCCGGGGACGACCTGGAGGATCGACATATCCCACATGCCGTTGTGGGAGGCGCCGTCGGTGCCGGTGACGCCCGCGCGGTCCAGGACGAAGGTCACTCCGCACCCGTGGAGGGCGACATCCATCAGCAGCTGGTCGAAGGCACGGTTGAGGAAGGTCGCGTAGACGGCGACGACCGGATGGAGTCCGGCGGTGGCGAGCCCGGCGGCACAGACCGCGGCGTGCTGCTCGGCGATGCCGACGTCCCAGACGCGGTCGGGGAAGCGTTCGGCGAACCGGGTGAGGCCGACGGGGTGCAGCATGGCGGCGGTGATGGCGACGACGTCGGGCCGCTCCGCTCCGATGTCGGCGATCTCGTCCCCGAACACGGCCGTCCACGAGGGGCTGCCCGCCGGGACCAGTGGTGCGCAGGTCAGCGGGTCCATCACCCCGACGGTGTGGAAGCGGTCGGCCTCGTCCTGGAGGGCGGGCGGATAGCCGCGGCCCTTCTCGGTGAGGCAGTGGACCACGACGGGGCCGTGGAACCGCTTGGCCCGGCGCAGCGCGGACTCGACGGCGGCGGTGTCGTGTCCGTCGATCGGGCCCACGTACTTGAGGCCCAGGTCCTCGAACATGCCCTGGGGCGCGAAGGCGTCCTTGAAGCCCTTCTTCGCGCCGTGGAGGGATTCGTACAGCGGCTTTCCGACGACGGGGGTACGGCCGAGGATGTCCTTCCCCCAGGCGAGGAACTGCTCGTAGCCGTCGGTGGTGCGCAGGGTGGCGAGGTGGTTGGCGAGACCGCCGATGGTCGGGGCGTAGGAGCGCTCGTTGTCGTTGACGACGATCACCAGCGGGCGGTCCTTGGCGGCGGCGATGTTGTTCAGCGCCTCCCAGGCCATACCGCCCGTGAGCGCGCCGTCGCCGATGACCGCGACGACGTGGTCGTCCTTCTTCAGGACCTCGTTCGCCTTGGCGATGCCGTCGGCCCAGCCGAGGACGGTGGAGGCGTGGGAGTTCTCGATGACGTCGTGCTCGGACTCCTCACGGGACGGATAGCCGGAGAGCCCGCCCTTGCCCCGCAGTTTGGAGAAGTCCTGGCGGCCGGTGAGCAGCTTGTGCACATAGCTCTGGTGACCCGTGTCCCACAGGATGCGGTCATCGGGTGAGTCGAAGGCGCGGTGCAGGGCGATGGTCAGCTCGACCACGCCCAGATTGGGGCCCAGATGGCCACCTGTCCTGGCCACCGCGTGGATCAGGAACTGTCTGATCTCCTCGGCGAGTTCGCCGAGTTCGGGGCCGGTCAGCGCCTTGAGGTCGCGCGGGCCCCGGATGGTCTCCAGAATCGTCACGGTCAGTCCCCCTTCGCTTGCCCTGCGGTTCAGCTCACGGTGACGGCGGGCGGACCCGATGTCACCCCGTCCTTCTGCATCTGTTCGGCGATCTTCATGGCCTCGTCGATCAGGGTCTCGACGATCTTCGACTCCGGCACCGTCTTGATCACCTCACCCTTCACAAAAATCTGACCCTTCCCATTCCCCGACGCCACACCCAGATCCGCCTCACGCGCCTCACCCGGACCGTTCACCACACACCCCATCACCGCCACCCGCAACGGAACCTCCATCCCCTCCAGACCCGCCGTCACCTC
>NZ_JBIALS010000021.1:0-149952 GCF_042873655.1 Streptomyces sp. NPDC004609
GCGCCCCCGGGCGGGCGTCGACGCCGCGCGCCCGCGGCCCGGGGCGGCCCACCGGGGGGGCGCGGCGGGCGGGGGGGGGGGGGCGGGGGGGGGGGGGCGGGCCGGGCCCGCGGCGTGCCGCACGTGGACGGCGGGCGTATCCGGACGTCAGCGGCGGGGTGCCGAACGCATCCGGGCACATGGGCCCGGTGGAGTCACCGCCCGGCCGGGCCGGATCCCGGCGGGCGGCGGGCACGACGGCGGTCTCGGGGCCCCGCCCGGCACGCCCCGGAGAGGGGGCGCGCCGGTTCCCGCGCTCAGAGCACGACCTCGGGCCCGGACGTACGGGTCCCCCACCCCGTCCGGGCACATGTGGCCGTGGCGTACCAGCGGGCCGGGCGCAGGACGATCCAGGACCAGGCGAGCGCCAGCGGCGTCAGCGCCCAGGTCGCGAACTGCGAGGCGAGACACTGGTCGGAGCGGCGGACCGTCAGATAGCGCAGGGTCTGGCTCGCGGCCAGCAACAGCGGTACGGCCAGCAGCAGCGGCGACGGCGGCCGGTTCTCCTGGACATGGGCCGCGGCGAGCCACGCGAGTACCACGGTGTACGCGGCCTGCTGGAGCCACCGGGCGAGCTGGGCCGCGTAGGCGGGGTGCGTGAGCGGAAGATAGCGCGCCCGCCACAGCGAACGGATCGTCGAGCCGCGCATCCAGCGCAGATACTGGCGCAGATGGTGTCCGACCCGTTCGGGCATCGCGGAGAAGACGACGGCCGAGGTCTGCTGCACCACCCGTCCCCGCGTGAGCGCGTACAGGGTGAGCAGTGAGTCGTCGGAGAAGGTGACCGGCCTGCCGAGGAAGGTCTCCCCGAGGTACGCGTCGGAGTTCTCATGCAGCACGGGCGCACGGTACGCGGCCAGTGACCCGGACGACACCAGCACACTGCCGAGCACGGAGAGGGCGGAGCGGTCGACGAGCTGCATGGTGACGTACCAGAGGTCGGTGATACGGCTCAGCAGCCCGGCGCGGTTGTTGGTGGCCAGGGCCAGCCCGGCGACAGCCTGTACCCGCCGGTCGGCGAAGGGGACGAGGAGTTCGCCGAGCGCGTCGGGGGCGAGGGTGGCGTCGGAGTCGACGGTCACCAGGATGTCGGCCTCCGGGCAGTGCGCGGCGGCGGTGACCTGGGCGTGGCGCTTGCCCCGGTTGGGGGTGCGGGTCCAGGTGGTGGTGATGCGGTGCGCGCGGGCGGCGGCGAGCCACCAGCGGCGCAGTTCCGTGTAGTCGACGCCCGACCCGTCGTCGACGACATGCACCTCGTCGGGCCGCCGGGTCTGGGCGAGCAAGCTGTCGAGTCCCGAGCGCAGATAGCCGGGGTCCTCGTCGTAGACGGGCACGAGGACGGCGGCCTTGAGCCGGTCCAGCCGCGCGCGCTGTCCGGGCGTTGCGCGGCGCGGACGGGAGCCGAGGTACAGCGCCGTCTGGCCGATCAGGAGGAACGCGATGGGCGCCCACAGCCAGGTCAGCGGTTGGGCGGCGGGCATGAGGTGCCCGGAGACCCGCAGGGCGTACACGGCCGCGATGAACGCGCAGACGAGCAGCGCGACGGACGCGGCGATGACGGCGATGCCGGGCCGGTGCCCCGCCCGGATCATGTGTCGCCCACCTCACGCCCTCTCCGGAAGGCGACCCGTGTGATCAGGGCGCCCAGCAGGACCACGGCGACGGTCAGGGCGAGCAGGTGCCAGCCGCCGAGGGCGAGCCCTCCGATGGTGATGATGCCCACTCCCGTGTGGGCGAGTTGATTTCCGTACATGCCTGCGTCCGCCTTTCACTGCGTGTGGAACCCATCCGGCTCCCCCTTTACATGCGGCATCCGTCGGACGGGGTGGGGGACGCTTCCGCGCGCCGTCGGCCGTGCCACCCGGACGGACGCGGCGGATTGACCTCCTTGGGCGCAGGCGGTAGGGGGCTGGTCCGGCGACCCCGGAGCGGCACATACGCCCGGGAGCACGCGGGCCGGGAGACCGTACCGCTCCGGACGCAGGGGCTCCGGCATCGCGGCCGACCGTCCCGGGGCTCCTCGTCCCGGCCCGCCCGTTCCGTGTCCCGCGGGGCAGAGCACGCCGGGCCTGCGGGAGTCCGGGAGCGGTGCCCCGGCCGGAGGCCGGTACGGGACGCGGGGGACGGGCCCGGTTCAAGGGGTCGCGCGGGATGCCGCTGGTCACCGGGGAACTGGTCCGGCGCGGTCTGTCCGAGGCGGATATCGTCAAGATCGTCGGCGGCCATGTGCCCCGTCTGTTCCGGGCGGAGCTGGGACGCCCGCGCTGAGGTCCCGCGCCCCGGGTGACGGGTGAGCAGTGAACTCCGGCGTGGACGGTGCGGACGGGCCCGGGCAAGTCCCGGGTCCGTCCGCCCGATCGGCGGGCCGCCTCAGCCGGTCAGGGACTTCCACAGGGTGATCGAACGGTCCTCGACCACCACCCGGTCCTGGTGCGCGTGGCCGTCCGCGATGGAGATGATGCGGTATTTCTGCTGGTGAAACACCCAGAACAGGCTCAGTCCGTTGATGCGCTGCATGTCCGGCACGGCGAGGAACTCGTCCACACGGGAGATGCCGGCCAGCGACTGCCACAGACTCGGCGAGCGGTCTCCGCGCTCGATCACGTCGTGGTGCGCGGAGCCGTCGGCGATCGAGATCAGCCGGTAGACCTGCTGCCCCTGGGAGGAGTGGAAGAGCCAGTAGTGGCTCTTCCCGTTCTGGCGCTGCATGTCCGGCACCGGCAGGAAGGCGTCCACCTGCTCGATCCCGGTGAAGGAGGCCCAGGCCGAGATCGGCCGGTCGGGCCGTTCGAGGGCGGTGGCGGCCTCGGGGGCGAGTCCGGACTCCGCTCCGTCCATGACCGAGATCACCCGGTAGACCTGGCGGCCCTCGACGGTGTGGAACAGCCAGTACAGGCTGCGGCCGTTGACGCGCTGCTCGTCGGGCACCGGCAGGATCGCGTCCACCTTCGACACGCCCTCGTAGCACGGCCAGGTGGTCAGCGGCCGGTCGGGCCGTTCGACGACGTCCCTGTGCTCGTTGCCGTCGGCGATCGAGATCGTACGGCAGACCGGTCCGCCGCTGCCGGTCCCGTACGCCCAGATCCAGCTCTTGCCCTTGTCCCGCTGGCGATCGGGCAGGGGAAGGAACGCGTCGGTGGGGCGGACGACGCTCGGGAGCCTGTCGGTGAGGCGGCCGTCGCCCAGCAGCCGCAGTGTGGTGAGCGACGGGACGAAGCCGTAGACCGATCCCTCCGTGGTGACGAACTGGTTGAAGCTCAGCTCCGTCGTCTTGTTGGGGCTCTCGAAGGCGACCGTGCCGGTCGGCCCGACCATCGGATCGGGGCCGGGGTCCGCGGGGCGGTTCGGCGGGAAGCCGACGGCGTTGATCCAGCGCTTCTGGATGAACTCGAACTGCTCGACGAGGTCGGACTGGTAGCAGACGAAGAGCAGCCCACGCGGGTGGTCGGGGCCGCCCGGGCCGTCGGAGGCCGGGTCGAAGGGCGCGCCGTAGGGGGCGCCTCGGCGGATGATCCGGCGCCGGTCCATCACCGGTTTCTCGGGGAGCGGGTCGGCGCCCGGCTTCTCCTGGAGGCCGTCCCGGGGGTTGGTCTTGCGCAGGTGCGAGAAGAGCGGGGTGGTGAATCCCTCCGGGTCGTTGCGGTAGCCGAAGTCGTTGTCCTGGCTCGCGAGGGCGTTGTCGGGCATGTCCGCGTGGGGGCACTTGGCGACGGGAGTGCCCGAGCGCCAGCGGCCGACGAGCCGGGCGGCCAGCCATTCGGCGGTCGCTTCGTCCGGTACCACCTTGGCCTTTCTGAGCACCTTCAGCTGGACGGCGACCTGGGCCCACCAGCCCGGGACGTCCTGGGCGAGCCGGCGCACGACCTGGAAGCTGCCGTTGCCGGCCCATTCCGGCATGTCGTCGTACTCGATCCCGCCGACCCGGTCGTGCCCGATGACGAACTCGCCGGGCGGGATCAGCCGGGTGCCGGGGTGGTCCTTGACGTACTCGGGGTTCTGCGGGTCGGGCTCGTCGAAGCCGATCACCCCCGGCTCGCTGACCCCGTCCTTGAAGCCGAAGTGCTCCTTGCCGCGGCGGGTGCCCGGCAGTGTGGCGGCGTCCTGCTGGAAGACGATCACGATCTTGGCCTGGGCGGCCGCCTCGCGCTGGTCGGTCAACGCCTCCTGGAGCCCCTGGGCGGTGTCGGAGGCCACCGTGATCACGGCGTGCACGGTCTGGCCCTTGCCGTCGCCGAACAGCCAGTTCTCCGGTGAACTGTCGCCGGTGTCGCCCAGGGAGCGCTTGTCCGACCCCTGTGTGAACGCCTCCAGGGTGCCGCCCTTCCTCACCGAGGGCAGGGGGTCCTTGCCGCCGACGAGGACCTTCAGTCCCTCGTAGGTGAAGCTGACGTTGGTCCAGGTGGCCTTCAGATTCTTCGGGTCGTCGCCGCCGGTGGCCTGTCTGGCCTGGCGGAAGGCCGCGTTGAAGGTGGCCACCTGCCGGGTGGTGGAGATCTGGGACGCAAGACGCTTCACCCAGGTCCGGGCCCGCGCCGGATCCTCGAACTTGAGGAAGAGGAGCGTCATACGGTCCTTCTTGAAGCCGGCGATCACATCACCCTGGATGTCGTCGCTCTCGCGTAGTTTCAGCGCGTCTGCCATGCCTTCTCCTCAGCGATCACACCTGCCGTGGATACGGACAGTAGTGATGCCATTGCTCTATGTGAATCACCGAGGAGAGTGGTGCTGTCCGCGGACCACCCCGCGCGGCCATCGGCCGGGGCGAGGGCCCGCGCCCCGCCGGGGGCCTGACCCGCGCGACCGCCGGAGGCTCACCCGCCTGCCCGACATCACGCGACAGCGACCTCCCAACACTTACAGTAGTTATTCGTTTACAATGCGTGTTCGCCGCCGGGGCCGGTGACACGGCGCTGCCGCGATGCCGCCGCCGCACCCGCCGCTCGCCCTGTCCCCCATCCCGCAAGGAGTTCCATGTCCCCCAGGAATCTGCCCGGACCGTCGTCCCGGAGGATGCTGTCCGCGGCCATCTCGGCGTGCGCCGTCTCCGCGCTGACCCTCACCATGCTGTCCGCGGGGCCGGTCACCGCCCACGAGAACGGAGGTGAGACCCCCTCATCCGACCGGGCGCAGGCCGACCGGGACGAGGCGGCCGTCATCGGCACCGAGCACGCCGAGGAACACGCCATGACCAGAAGGGCCGTCCGGGCCGTCGGCGAGTACCCGCAGTCCACCCGCACGGAACGGCTCAAGGCCCTCGCGGCCTCCCAGGCCAAGGTCAACGCGGAATTCGACGCGATGGACTCAGGCCGCTTCCGGGACTACTTCCAGTCCCCCGACTTCGCCGCCCACATCGCCATGCTCCCCACCGGCAAGGTGCTGCTGTTCTCCTTCGAGCGGATCGAGAAGAACCCGCAGAAGGAGCCCGCCCCGACCGACACCATCGGCAAGGAGAACGCCGGCCGCGCCTATCTATGGGATCCGGCCAAGGGCACCGGTCCCGGTTCGTTCACCAAGGTGACCCCGCCGGTGATCAACATGCCGGACGGGCTGAACCAGCCCCGCCCCGCACCGTTCTTCTGCGCCGGTCACTCCTTCCTGCCCAACGGAATGCTCGGTGTCTTCGGCGGCAATCTCGGCGGCAACGGCGGTACCGGTGCCAAGCTCTCCCTCGTCTTCGACCCGTGGGAGGAGAAGTGGTACCAGAACCAGGACATGGCGGTCGGCCGGTGGTACCCGTCGGTGGTGACCGGCGCCGACGGACGGCAGCTGATCATGTCCGGCCAGTCGGAACTCGGCTGGGGCACCCCCACCTCGATCGTCGAGCGCTTCCCCGCCCTGAACAAGCCCGTGCCGACGGCCAAGACGGACAAGCCGGAGGGCTGGGCGGCGGAACGGTTCAAGGCGGACGCCCCGTTCAAGCGTGACTACCCGCACCTCTTCTCGCTGCGCGACGGAAAGATCTACGGACTGGGCCGGAACCCCGACCAGCAGTGGAAGTTCGACCTCACCGCCGAGACGCGGACGGACCTGGCACCCCGCCCGGACGACATGCCGCGCAACTACGGGTCCGCCGTACCGCTCCCCGCCGGCTTCAAGGGCCCGGACTCGGTGCTCGTACTCGGCGGGGACCGGAACGACCCGAACACCTATCAGCTGGTCGGCAACCAGTGGAGCAAAGAGAAGGCGAGAGCGTTCGGCCGCACCCAGGACAACACCCTGCTCATGCCGGACGCCACCCTGATGACCGTCAACGGGGCCTTCGACATCCGCGACTACGGCAACGGCCCGTACAACCCCAACGCCGATCTGAAGTACCGCCAGATCGAACTGCGCGATCAGAACGGCAACTGGAGGCTCGGCCCGGCGCAGCGGCTGCCGCGCGGCTATCACTCCAATGCCGTGGTGCTCCCGGACGGCCGGATCATGGTGACCGGCGACGAGCTCCAGCAGCTCGCGAACGACCCCGACATCATCGACGACATGAACGGCAGCATCGAGATCTACGAGCCGGCCTACCTCCAGCAGGGCGGCCGTCCGAACCTCGGCCAGGTCTTCAACCCGTCCGTCGGCTACAACGACAAGATCACGGTGAGCAGCAGCACCGCCTCCGAGGTCACCCGCGCCGTCCTGCTGGCGCCGACCACCGCGACCCACTCGGTCAACACCAGCCAGCGCCATCTCGACCTGCGGATCAAGAGCCGCGGTGGCACCTTCATCGAACTGCAGGCACCCCCGTCGGCCAATGCCGCCCCGCCCGGCTACTACATGCTGTTCCTCCTCAACGAGGAGGGCGTCCCCAGCACCGCCGGCTGGGTCCAGCTCAAGCCGGCCTCCGGAGGCCAGACCTGAGTGCGGACGCGCATGCTCGAAGGCAGCCGCCCGCGCCGCGGGGACCTCCGTACCACGGAGGTCCCCGCGGTGTGTCTCCCGCCACTCAGCCGGATTGCGCCGCGGCCCGGGAGGGCGCCGGGTCACCGGGGCCTCGGCACCCGCCCGGCACGCGCCGGCGGCACCGTCACCGTCGTGGGACACCGCCCGGTACCCGGCCCGGGTCGCTGTGGCGGGGGGGGCCGGCGCCCCCCCCGCCCCCCCCCCCCCCCGGGGGGGGGGGCGCGCGGGGGGGGGGGGGGGGGGGGGGGGGCGCCCCCCCCCCCCCCCCCCCACAACCGCACCGGGGTTCAGCGGCGGCAAGCGCGCCCGACTGGCCTACGGGCCGATAGCCGGACGGGCCGCAGGGGCACCACGGGTATGTGATGGGGTCCCACCGTGCTGTCCGGCTGCTGCCCGCACTGCTGATCGTCGTGGGCACGCTGTTCGCGCTGTCGACGCCCCGGCAGATCACGACAGCCCCGCTGTTCGCCGCCGCGCCACTGGTCGCCGCGCCCTTCTTCTCCTTCACCGGCACGCTGCTGACCGGGGTGACGGCCACGCTGACGGTGGCCGCGCTGCATGTGGAGGACCGCACTCTGGGCCAGGCACAGGCGTACACGGAGGAGGTCACCCTGCTCACCGTCTCGGCGCTGGCGCTGGTGATCAACACGATGATCCGCCGCGGGGGTGAGCAGCTGGCCTCCGCCCGGGAGGTCGCCGAAGCCGCGCAGCGGGCGGTACTGCCCGCTCCCCCGGCACAGCTCGATGGTCTGCTGGTCGCGGCACGCTACGAGGCGGCGGCACAGGACGCGCTGATCGGGGGCGACTTCTTCGCCGTGCAGGACACTCCGCACGGAGTACGGGTGGTGGTGGGTGACGTACGGGGCAAGGGCCTGGGGGCCGTGGGAACGGTGGCGGTCATCGTGGGCACCTTCCGGGAGGCCGCCGAGCGGGAGGTGCGGCTGGAAGCGGTGGCCGACTGGCTGGACGGTACGCTCGCCCGCGAGGCCGAGCGCCGCGGCGGTGAGGACGCCGGCGAGTTGTTCGCCACCGCCGTCCTCGCCGAGATCCCGCACCACGGCGGTGTGGTGCGGCTGGTCAACCGGGGCCATCCCGCTCCGCTGCTCCTCCTCCCCGGGCGGCCGCCCCGCGCCCTGCGCCCCGAGCACCACGCGCTGCCGCTGGGCATGACCGGGCTGAACGGTGATCCGGTCCGGCCGCAGGAGTACCCGCTGCCCCGGGCGGGGACCCTGCTGCTGTTCACGGACGGCCTCACCGAGGCGCGGGACGCCCACGGTGCGTTCTACGACCCGGTGGCCGCGCTCGGGGACGGTCCGCACACCGATCCCGCGGCCCTGCTGGACTTCGTGGTCACCGATGTACGGCGGCACACCCGCGCGGGCATCACCGACGACATGGCCCTCATCGCGCTCACCCCGCGGCCCGACCCGCGGTAGTCCCCGCCGGCACACACCGGGCCCGCCGTCCTCGAACACCCGGCCCGGCACGCGGCGTACCCGGGCGGCGCGGTTCACCGAGCGGCTGCCGGACGCACCCGGTGGGGCCGGTTTCCCGTCCCGGCACGGAAGCGCCCTTGCGACCCACCGGTCGTGACGACCCGCTGCCTGGCCTACCTCCTTCATGCCGGCCCTTCCCAGGCGCCCGCGCGCCACTGCCGCTGCCTCGGACTCGCGGTGCCGGAGGGCGTCGCCGCGCTCCTTCACACCGGTGCGGGCTCCTCGTCGGCGTGCTCGGGGACTCCGGCACGGGCCGGACAGGGACGGGTCTCCGGCAGCGCGGCGAAGCAGGCCGTGCTCAGCACCGCGACACCGGTCAGCCAGGCGGCGACCCCCCACGGAGGGCCGTCGCCGTCCGACAGGGCGGTTGCCACGACCGGGGTGAGCGCCCCGCCGAGCAGGCCGGCGAGGTTGTAGCCGACCGCGGCCCCCGTACACCGGACGCGGGGCTCGTACAGCTCCGGAAGATAGGCGGCCAGCACCGAGAACACCGTGACGAAGGCGAGCAGCGCCACGACGATTCCCAGGAACATCAGCACCGGTTCGCCGGTGCACAGCAGGGTGAGGAAGGGGAACATCCACCCGGCCGCGACCGCGCTGCCCACCAGGCACAGGGGACGGCGGCCGACGCGGTCGCCGAGGAGCGCGGCAAGCGGTGTCAGCGCGCCCTTCACCGCCACCGCCGCCATCACCAGGCCCAGCATCACCGTCCGGCTGACGCCCAGCCGTTCCGTGCCGTACGCCAGCGCCCATGTGGTCACCGAGTAGAAGACGGCGTAACCGGCCGACAGGGCACCGGCGGTCAGCAGCAGAAGCCGCCAGTGGTCGCGCAGCACCTCGGCCGCCGGCGCGGCCGCGCGCAGGCCGGTCTCGGCCAGGTCGCGGAACTGCGGGGTCTCGGCCAGCGAGGTGCGCAGCAGCAGGCCGCCCGCCGCCAGCACGCCCGCGATCCAGAACGGCACCCGCCAGCCCCAGTCGAGGAACTGCGCGTCGGTGAGCGTGGCGGTCAGGGCGAGCATCATGCCGTTGGCCAGCAGAAAGCCCAGCGGCGGCCCCATCTGGGGGAAGCTGCCCCACAGGGCGCGCCGTGCGGCCGGGGCGTGTTCGGCGGTGAGCAGTACGGCTCCGCTCCACTCGCCGCCGAGTCCGATGCCCTGGAGGAAGCGGAGCGCCAGGAGCAGCACGGGGGCGGTGGCACCGATGGACGCGTACGAGGGTAAGCAGCCCACCGCGACGGTGGCGAGCCCGGTCGTCAGCAGGGATCCGAGCAGGACGGGGCGCCGCCCGTACCGGTCCCCGATGTGGCCGAAGAGGAACGAGCCGAGCGGGCGGGCGACGAACCCGGCGGCGAAGGTGCCGAAAGCGGCGAGGGTTCCGGCGAGCGGGGAGAACGAGGGGAAGAACAGCGGTCCCAGGACGAGCGCCGCGGCGGTGCCGTAGACGAAGAAGTCGTAGAACTCGATGGCGGTGCCGGCGAGGGAGGCGGACGCGAGCCGCAGCATGGACGGATCCCCGCTCCCGCCGGTTCCGGGCAGCGGAGGGCGATGTTTACGCATACCGGGCCAACTGCCGGGGCGTACGGGCGGTTACGGGCCCGTCGGCGGCGCCGTGCGGAACGTACCGCGCGACCGGTCACGGCGGTGGCCGGATCCCCTCCCCGGTCCGGGGTACGCGCGGGGGCGCGCCGGGACCCGGCGGGCGCGGGTCGCCGTCCTCCCGGTGCGACCCGGCGCCGCGTCTCGGCGGGCGGCCGAAGGGCCCGTCCGGACCACGCCGGACAGACAGGACACGACCGGGCGCCGGTACAGGGACGGTTACCGGTACGGGTGCGGCCTGGTCCTGGAGACATCCGCGGCCGGGGCGCTGCCGGGCGGACCGGAGGTCACCTGGTTCCAGGCGGGCGCGTTCACGCCGTCTTGTGCTGCTTCATGCCGTTTCGTGCCGTGTGGATCGGCGGCAGCGGGGGTGCCCGGCCCCGGGCTCCGCCGGGAAAACTCCCGGCGGAGCCCGGAGGGCGCGGACGAGACGGGGGTCAACTCACCCGGCGCCGGATCCGCCACACGGCGAACGCGGTGAGGATCCCGCTGAGCGCCAGGTAGATCGCGGTCTCCAGCCCTTGAAACGCCCAGTAGCGGCTGCTGGGGTGGTAGAGGACGTCGACGTGGAGGTCGTGCTCGGCAAGACACACGGCGGTGTCGCCGAACGTGCCGCCCGCGCCGGTCTTGGGCGGGCTGTCGAGGCAGGCGTTGAACTCGGCCCCGTCGAGGGTCTTGCCGTCCGCGGTGCGCAGCGGGCTCGTCTCGGCGATCCACGCGTCGGGCGCGCCCGGAATCCTCACCCCGCCGATGAGGGAGCCACCGCCGATGCTGCCCAGGTTCTGCGCCCCGTTGACCGCTTCGACCGTCATCGGCAGCGTGGCCTTCTCCGGCGGCATGAGGCTGGGCCGTATCACGTTCGGGAAGAAGAACTGGAAGGCGAGGAAGACGACGAGCGTCACCGCCATCGCGGGCAGGGTCCGGCGCAGCAGGAGCCCGACGACGGTGCCGAAGGTGAAGGCCAGCGCGGCGTAGCCGATCGGGGCGATGTTGCGCGCGCCGAACACGAAGGTGCTGAATTCCTCCTTGACCACCTCGTCGAAGGGGCGGGCCGCCCAGGTGAGCAGGGCCGCGGCCGCGCCGGTCACGATCACGGCGGCCAGGCCGACGAGCAGGACCTTGCCGAGGAGCCAGCGCGGGCGGGTGACGCTCTGGTTCCACACCAGCCGGTGGGTGCCGTTCTCCAGTTCCCGGGCGATCAGGGGAGCGCCCCAGAAGGTGCCGATGACCGCGGGGATCAGCGCGAGGCCGGCCGCCAGGAACAGCAGGGTGTTCTGGTAGGCGCCGCGGAACTGGCTCGTCGCCCGGGCGCAGTCGGCCAGGTCCCGGCACTGGGCCTGGTGGACGTCGTAGGCGTCGCGGATGTCCCCGCCGAGGTACACCGCATACGCGGCGATGATCACCAGTGCGCCGGCGGCGACCAGCGCCTGGACGCGGAACTGGCGCCAGGTCAGCCACATCATCGCGACGCCCCCCAGGCCCCGGCCTCGGTCCGGGCGGCGGGTACGGCGGTGGCCCGGGTCATGTAGCCGAGGACGAGCTGTTCGAGCGTGACGGGCTCGGCGCGGTACGGCAGTGACGCGGGCGGGACCTCGGTGCGGACGAGCGCGTTGCCGTACTGGCCGCCGTGCTCCATCTGGATCACCTCGACTCCGGCGGGCAGCCGGTCGAACTCGCCGTAGGGCGCGATCAGCCGGACGTGTCCGGCCAGCAGGTCCCGGGTGTCACCGGCGATCTGCACCCGCGAGTCGCACAGCACGATCAGGTGGTCGCAGACCTGCTCGATGTCGCCGAGCAGGTGGGAGGACAGGATGGCTCCGGCGTCGAGCTCGCGCACGAATTCCATCAGGTTCTGCAGGAATCCCCTGCGGGCCAGTGGGTCCAGCGCCGCGGCAGGCTCGTCGAAGACCAGCAGTTCGGGCCGCTTGGCCGCGGCGATGGTCAGCGCCAGCTGCGCTCGCTGGCCGCCCGAGAGGTGCCCCGCCTTCTGTACGGGGTTCAGCCCCACCTGGCCGATGCGCCGCTCGGCCAGGGCCTGGTCCCACCCCGGGTTCATGCGCGAGCCGAGCCTCAGGTGCTCGGCCACGGTGAACGAGCCGTACACGGGCGTGTTCTGGGCGACGAAACCCACGCGGGCCAGGTGCGACGCGTTCGCGGCCGGGCGTGACCCCAGGACGGTCAGGGAGCCGGACGTCGGCTCGATCAGCCCGCAGACCAGGTGCAGCAGGGTCGATTTGCCGGCCCCGTTCGGGCCGACCAGGCCGATGACACGGCCGGAGGGGACGGTGAGGTTCACATCGTCCAGGGCCCTCCTGCCGCGGCGGCCGTACTTTTTCGTCAAGCCCTCGGCATGGAGTACCGGAGGGGCGTCTGCGTGTGCCATGCGCTCATCCTGGGGATTCCACGTCCTTCCCGGCATCGGCCCAAAGCACGGTTGCCGGAGCCCGCGACCGTACTTTTGACCGGTTCGGCGCCGAGGTCCCACCGCCGGGCGAACCGCCCCCGGTTCAGCCCGGCGTGGAGCCCGCCGACCGATGCGCGCCCGGCCGTGGGCCTCGCGCTCCCGGGTCCGCCGGGGGCGACGGCGGGAATCCGGCGGGACGGTGGACAACCGGTGCGCGGTGACCGGTGCGGCACGTCGGGCCGGACGGCCGAGCGTCCGCCGGTCCGGACTCGGAGTCCGGGTGCGCGGTCGCCTCGTCCCGGACGACGACCGGTGGCGGGGTGAGCGGCGGGCCGCGGAGGCGGGCGGGCCGCCGTTTCTCGCGGCCGGACATCGGGCGGCCACGGTCGCCGACACGACCGGGTGGGTTCCATCGGCAGTGGGGAGACGGCCCGGCCGGATCCGCGCCGCCGGGCACGCCGCGACGAGGCGCCGGTCACGGTCCGGCTCGTCGCCGGTCGGCGGCGAGCAGGACCGTGCCTATCCGGGTTCCCCGGTGGGGACGGGCAGGGTCGCCCGCACGGACCAGCCGGCGCCCGGCCGGGGGCCGGCGCACAGCGAACCGCCGAGCGTCTCGACACGTTCGCGCATACCGATCAAGCCGTATCCGCCGCGGCGACGGGTGCGGGCGGAGCTCGGCGGGGCGTCGTCGGCGACCTCGACGGTGACGCCCTCCGGGGCCCGGCCGACGGTGACCTCGACCGTACGGGCGTGCCGGGCGTGCCGCAGGACGTTCGTCAGCGCCTCCTGGACGATGCGGTACAGGGTGCTGCTCACCTCCGCCGGCCACTCCGCGTCGTCGGGCATGCTCAGGATCACGGTCGGACCCTGCCGGCTGAAGCGCTCGACCAGCGCGCCCAGCCGTTCCGGCCCGGGTGAGGCGGGCGCCGCGTCGTCGGTGTCGCGCAGCAGGCCGACGACGCGGCGCATCGCGGTCATGGCCTCGGAGCCGGCGGCCTCGATCTCGGTCAGCGACTCCGACACCTGCTGCGGATTCCGTCGCGCGACGATCTGGGCGGCCTGGGCCTGGATCAGCATCCCCGTGATGTGGTGGGCGACGATGTCGTGCAGTTCCCGGGCGAGCTCCAGCCGTTCGGCCCGGCGTACCCGTTCGGCGGCGGCCCGTGCCCGGCCGTCCTGTCTCCGGAGCGACAGCCCGACCGCGACGGCGGCCAGCAAGCCCGCGGCGGCGATGCCCGTCACCGCCGTCGCCGGACGGGCGGCGGACTGACCCGCGATCACCAGCAGCCCGGCGCCCGCGACGGCACCGGCCCGTGCCGCCGGCAGTGCCCTCACCGCGGATCCGATGAGCACCGCCAGACCCAGGGTCGTGGCGGGTCCGGGTTCGGCGGGAAGGCGGATGGGGGCCAGCAGGCCGACCAGGACCGCCAGGGCCGCGACGCCGAGGCCCGCGACCGCCGTCCAGGTCCGCTCCCGGTGCCGCGTCAGCGCGAGCGCGCACACCACCACGGCGGCGACGGAGCCCGGGATCCAGTAGGCGGCCCCCCAGGTCTGCACGATGGCGAGTGCCTGGACGGCGATCGCCACGAGGAACACGGCGCCGAGCCCGGCGGCGGAGACGGCATTGCCCCATCGGACCGGAACGCTCACATCGATCAGGCTACCGAACCCCCGCCTGCGGGCCGATCCGTTCGGCGGGGCACCGGACGGGGCCGGGGTCGAGCCGGCGGGCCGGGCGGCGCGCGCCGCGTCCACGGCGTCTCTGCTCACCTACGGCTGCGGCGGGGTGCCCCATGACCTTGCGGGCCCGGGGCGTCGGCGTGCCGCCTGCGGTCGAGGCCGCGGAGCGCCGACCCCGTCACGAGGGCGGCGATCATCCCCGTCGTGGCCAGGAAGGTCACGCTCGCTCTGCCGTCGGCCCACGCGATGGCGGCCACCACGGCGCCGCCCGCGGCGATCCCGGCAGCCGGTCCCGGCGGCAGCGTCCTGATCGCGGAGCCGACGAGCACGGACAGGGCCAGGGCAGTGACGGGCGCGGGCTCCCGCGGCAGATCGTCCCCGGCGGCCAGGGACACCGCGAGGGCCGCCGCTGTCACGGCCAGGCCCGCGGCCGCGGTGAGCGCCTTCCGCCGCTCGCGCAGCAGCGCGAGCCCGCCCACCACCACCGACACGGCGGAGCCGAACACCCAGGAGGCGCCACCCCAGCTGTCGGCGAGCATGTACGCCGTGAAGGCGATCCCCAGGCCGAACACGGCGCCGAGACCGGTGTTGACCCTCATTCCAGCCGGTCGTGCCGGCCGTTCCGCAGTATTCATGCTGCTCAGGCTAGGAAGGGCGGGCGCGCGGGGAACCGGCCGAAAGTACGGAACAGCTCCCGGGGACCCGTGCTTTGGGCCGGTTTCCGGCACTGCCCGTTCCGCCCGCGGAGATCTCGAAGACCGCCGTGCACAGCCGTCGTGGCCCCGGCAACCCGGGCCAACGGCCCGCCCCGGGGGCACCGCGTGATCCCGCACGACCCCCGCCACCGCGGTGGTACGGTCGGGCCGGTATGCACGAGCGCGCCGAGAACCCGGCGGCAGGCCCCGGAGCGGGGACGGTCCGTGCGGCCCCTCGTGCCCGTCCCCCAGGGAGCCCGGATGACCATCGAGGTGCTGATCGCCGACGACCAGGCGATGATCCGCCGTGGCCTGCGTCTCATCCTTGAGGAACAGCCCGACATCAGCGTCGTCGGAGAGGCCGCGGACGGCTCGGAGGCGGTCTCCATGACCCGGCGGCTGCGGCCCGACGTGTGTCTGGTCGACATCAGGATGCCCAAGCTGGACGGCATCGAGGTCACCCGCCTGCTGGCCGGCCCGGGGGTGGTGGACCCCACCCGGGTCATCGTGGTCACCACCTTCGACCTGGACGAGTACGTGTACGGGGCGCTGCGGGGCGGCGCGGTGGGGTTCATTCTCAAGGACGCCGGGCCGACCCTGCTGGTGGAGGCGGTCCGCGCCGCCCACAACGGCGAAGCGCTGGTCTCGCCGTCGATCACACTCCGGCTGCTGCGCCATGTGATCTCCACCGAGGTGCCCCGCGCCGCCGGACAGTCCTCACCGCCGCTCTCGGACCGCGAGTTCGAGGTCGTGCAGTCCATCGCCCGGGGCCGCACCAACCAGGAGATCGCCTCGGAGCTGTTCATCTCGCTGAGCACGGTGAAGAGCCATGTGTCGGGCATCCAGGCCAAACTCGGGACGCGCAACCGGCTGGAGATCGCCGCATGGGCGTGGGAGAACCGCATCGTGGGAAGCACGTAGCGGCGCCCTGCCCGCGGCACGCACCCGCCTCGGTTCACGGAACGCGGCGCGGCGGCCGGTGCGCGCATGGGCGTCGACCGGCCGTCCGACGGGGTGGGGTCGACAGGCGGTTTCGTCGGTGTGGGGCGGAGGCGGAGCCCGCCGCCTTCAGCCGGCCACGCGATGAGGACGGCACGAGCGCACGGCTCCTCATGACGCAGGGCGTCATGAACGGGCTGTGGGTCGCGGAGCGACCGGACCGGGCTCCGGTCCCGGGCGGCGGAGCCGGCGAGGCGGCCGGCGTCCCGTCCTCGCCACGGGACGCGTACGGGCGGCGGCAGGGGCGGGCACCACTACCGGCCCGGAGGCCGCACCACCCAGGGAGCGAAACGCAGGCCGGGTGCCGCGTCCTCGCGCCAGTACCTCAGGACGGTCTCCCGGACGATCGTGAGCCTCTCGGCGGCGATGAGGCACGAGACGGGCTCCTGCCCGCCGGCGTCGGCCTCGAAGGCGACCACGACGGGTGGTTCTCCGCCGAGTTGACGAGTGACCCGCAGCAGCTCGTCGGGCGACGGGGCGCGGAAGGCCGGATCGTGGAAGGCCGGCGGGCAGCTGACGAACACCGGGTCTCCGAAGACCAGCTCCAGACCGTGGTGGTAGGTCAGATCATGACCGGCGGCAAGCCGCAGCTGTCCGCCGTCCCAGGCGACCACGTCCCAGTCCCACCACGACCCTTCGGGGAGCCGGATCCCGGCATGCCCTCGTTCGGCGTCCACCCTTCAGCCCTCCTCGGTTCGCACACACCGCGGGCCGCGCCCGGCCGTCCCTGTGTGCCGCTCCGGGCCGGCGCACAGGGCCGTGCTCTGCTCGGCCCGGACACCCGTCACCACACCCTCGTCACGCTGTTCACTCAAGCGCGTGACCTCCGTCCGGTTCCCCGAGCCTGCGCCGTCCGGGCCGCGGCGGCAAGGCCGTTCCGCCCGGGCCGCCCGGGCGAAAGGACCGGCCGGCGGCCGGGTACGCCCCCTCGGTGTGGCGCCCTCGGGCGTCGAGCGGCCCGGCCGCCGCGACTGACGGAGTACGCGTCACCACGGGATGGATGTACCGCCTGCGAGTGGCCCCGTGCTGCGGCGTGTCGGTTGCATCCGCCTCACCGCCGAATGATCATCCGCTGGGCAGCCGCACGGCGGAAGGAAGTATCGGGTGGATCACAACCGGCGTCGCCCCGGCCGCCCGTCCCGTGCGCCCGCGATCGCGGCGGTGCTTGCCCTGGGCGCGCTGGCGGGGCCCGCGTGCTCCCCCGCAGCGGTTCCGGGTCCGGACACGATGCCCGTGTCGTCACCCGCGTCCGCACCCGCCGGGGATCCGCCGCGGTGTCTTCGCACCCTGGTGGGTGTGGCACACCCCGATGACGATCTGTTCTTTGTGAATCCGGAGGTCAGACGGACCATTCGCGCGGGATGCCCGGTCGACACGGTGTATCTGACCGCGGGCGACGGCGGACGGACGGACCGTCTGAAGGCACTGGAGTACGTGGCCCGGAGGGAGTACGGGGTGCGTGCGGCCTATGCGGAGATGGCGGAGGCGCACAATCGCTGGGACCGGTCCGATGTGCGGGCCAACGGCGTCATGGGGCGTTCGTACCGCCTCGCGGACCGTGCGCGGAACGCCGATGTGCGGCTGACCTTTCTGGACCTGCACGACGGCCTTCCGCGCGGTGAAGAGACGAACAGCCTGCTCAGGTTGTTCAACGGGAACAGACATCGCATCCAGGGGTTCCAGAGCACCGCGAGCTACACGGAGGACGAGCTGCTCTCCACGCTGTCCGCGCTGGTCCGTCTGAGCAGGGCGCAGCGCATCCTCACCATGGACTACGACAACGCCTCGTTCGCCTTCGGCCTCGGCGGCGGCGTCGACCACAGCGACCACGGCATCGGGGCCCGGTACATCCGGAGGGTGGCTTACGAGCTGGGAATCCCCGTGACGTCGTACCTCGCTTACACCATGTCGTCGCTGAAGGCGAACCTCACCCCCGGGCAGTCGGCGGAGAAGAACGAGGTGGCGCGGTGGTACCTCGCCCACCGGCGGTGCGGCATCACCGGCACCTGTGCGAATGTCTCCCCGTACCGCGGCCCGCTCCAAAAGGACTGGAGCCTGTGGATGCACCGGCAGTACGAGCAGATCCACCGGGATCCGCGTCCCGGGGAGATCCTCGGCGACATCGGCCGGACCACCAGCCTCACCGGCAGGGACCCGTCGCAGTGCCTCGACGCCGGTGCACCGCGACGGGCCACAAAGGTCCGCATTCACGGCTGCGACGGATCCGCCGCGCAGCGATGGGACATCGGGACCGACGGCACGATCAGGCCCCGGCGCGACCGTGCCTCCTGCCTGACCGTGATCGGGGCGGCCGTCGGGCTGGAGCGGTGCGAGAGTGGGCGCGCAGACCAGAGGTGGTCGCGCGAGCCGTGGCGGAGCGCCACCTGGAAGCGCTCGGCCTGGCGGATCGCGGGCGATGGAAACCGCTGCCTGTACCAGGACGACCGCGAACTCCCGGCCCGCCCGGATTCCCGGGGCCGGCAGAGCCCGAGGCTGACCCTCGCCGACTGCGGTACGGGACCGCGGCCCGAGCTGTACTGGCGCCGGCATGGCTGACCCCGCGGCCTCCGGTTCCGGCGCACGTCGGCGGGGGACTGCCCTGTGGGCGGTGACGCTCTGTCTGCTGCCCCTCGGCCTGCTCGCCGCGGCGGCCTGGTTCGGGCAGTACGTGCGGCCCGGTGCGGACGACTGGTGCTTCCTTCCGGTCACCCGTGACGGCGGTGTGGGCGACATGGTCCGCAAGTTCTATCTCAGGGACAACGGGCGGGTGGCCAACGCTCTGCTGGTGGGGCTGTACGCGAGGTTCGGGGTCGCGGGACACCAGTGGTTCGCCCTCGTCAGCGCCCTCGTCATGCTGGGCGTCCTGTGGACGGTCACCGCCCTCGCGCTGCGCAGAGCCGCCCTGACGACCCCCCGCGGAATCCCCCTCCTGGTGGCGTCCATGCTCACCGCCGTCTTCCTCTTCGCCACACCCAACACCTACAAGACGTTCTACTGGCCCGCCTCCTCCGTCTCCCACACCCTCGCACCCGTACTCGCCTGCGCCGCCGCCATCCCCCTCCTCCTCGCCAGAACGGACCAAGGACGGACAGCGGCCCTGATCGCCGCCCTCCCGGCCGGCTGCTTCCTGGGCACCCTGTCCGAACAGGCGTCGATCGTGGGCCTCGGCGTCCTCTTCTGCGCCTTCGTCCTCAGCCCCGCGATCCTCGCCGAGCACCGGCGGGCCTACGCGCGCCGGTGGTGCCTCACCGGGATCGCGGGAATCGGCATCGGAACCCTGGTCCTGCTCGCCTCACCCGGCGCCCGACGACGTCGTACGCGGTACGGCGCGGACGCCTCGATGTTCTCCCCCGACGCCCTGACCGGCTCACTGCGCGGCTTCGCCCACATCGTTCTCACGCTTCTCACGACCTGGCAGTACCTGGGTGCGGTAGCGGCCGGGCTGCTGCTGGGCCTGCTGTGCCGGCGCGGCACAGGACGGCCGGCGTCGATCGTGCTGACGCACCGTCGGCTCCTCGCCACCGCCGGTGTCGTCACGTTCCTCGTCTCCGGCTACCTCTGCACGGTGATCGCGTACCCCTTCTTCGGCCCGGGTGTGGCGTCGGCCTCGCGGGCGTGGAACGACTACCTCCTGCTGTACACCGTCCTGCTCGTCGGCGCCGGCGCGCTCCTCGGCCGTACGCTGCGGCTGCGCGCCGGGCCCGTCGGCGCCGCGAGGGTGACGGGCGCGGCCGTCTGTGCCGTCTGCTGCCTCGCCTTCGCGGTCTCCCTCGGCCGACTGGCGCAGGACATGAGCGCACGGGCACAGGCGTGGGACCGCCAGGACCGCTGGCTCCGCGCCCAGGCGGCGCACGGCGCCCTGAGCCTTCCCTACAAGCCGGTGTCGGTCAGCGGAATGCGAGAACCCTTCAGCGAGCACGGGAGCTGGCCGGCCGCGTGTGTCGCCAACTACTACCAGGTCGACCGCATCACCCACGCGACACGTCTCCCGTGAGTCGAGGGGCTCGGGCCGCGCGACCGGGGCCGTGTCGCCGCATGCCGCGCACGGGTGCCGCCGCGCGACCCGTCCGGCGCAACTCTTCCCCGTTCCGGTGCGGTTGGCCGGTGATCGGGACATAAAGGGAGAGGTCCAGCAGACGCCCGGCGTACGGCCCGCGTCCTGTTCATCACCGGAACGAGGGGGCACACCGATGCCGAAGGCGACCGCCCCCGAGGTGTCCCGCAACCCGGGTCTCAAGCGGGACATCGGGCTGATCGGCCTCATCTGGAGCTCCGAGGGATCCATCATCGGCTCGGGGTGGCTGTTCGGTGCGCTGTACGCCGCGCAGGCGGCCGGGACGGCGGCCCTCCTCTCCTGGGCGATCGGGGCCGCCGCCATCATCGTCCTGGCCTTCGTCCACGCGGAGCTGGGAGCCGCGTACCCGGTCGCGGGCGGCACCGCGCGCTTTCCGCACTACGCCTTCGGGAGCGTCGCCGGCGCCTCCTTCGGCTGGTTCTCCTGGCTGCAGGCCGTCGCCACGGCACCGATCGAGGTCATGGCGTCACTGAACTACCTCAGCGTTCACGCCGACTGGGTGCAGTCCGGCAAGAACCACCTGACCGCCGCCGGATACGGACTGGCCGTCGCCTTCATGGCGTTCTTCGTCCTCGTCAACTTCCTCGGCATCAGGTGGCTCGCCCACACCAACAGCGCGGCGACCTGGTGGAAGGTCGCCGTCCCCGTCGTCACCATCGTCGCCTTGGCCGTGACCGCGTTCCACGGTGAGAACTTCGGCCACCAGGGCTTCGCCCCGTTCGGCGCACAGGGCGTGCTCTCCGCCGTCACCACCAGTGGCATCATCTTCGCGCTGCTCGGCTTCGAGCAGGCCGACCAGCTGGCCGGGGAGAGCCGCAATCCCGCGAGGGACATCCCGCGGGCGGTGATCGGCTCGATCCTCGTCGGTGCCCTGATCTATCTGGCGCTCCAGGTGGTGTTCATCGCGGCGCTGCCCCAGAGCGCGTTCGCCAACGGCTGGGCCAACCTGTCGTTCCCCGACAAGGCCGGCCCGTTCGCCGGCCTCGCCCTGACCGTCGGGCTCGGATGGCTCGCCACGCTGCTGTACATCGACGCGGTCATCTCGCCGACCGGGACGGGCCTGATCTACACCACCGCCGCTTCCCGGGTCTCGTACGGCCTGTCCCGCAACGGCTATGTGCCCGCCGTCTTCGAGCGTACGACGAAGCAGGGGGTCCCGTGGTTCAGCCTGCTCTTCGCCTTCTTCGTCGGGCTCATCGTGTTCCTGCCGTTCCCCACCTGGCAGAAGCTGGTCGGCTTCGTCACGTCCGCGAGCGTGCTGATGTACGCGGGAGCGCCTCTCGCCTTGGGGTGCCTGCGCAGACAGGACCCGGACCGGTACCGTCCGTACCGCCTTCCCGCCGGCCTGTTCTGGGCCCCCGTCGCCTTCGTCGTGTCCAACCTGATCATCTACTGGGCGGGCTGGGACACCCTGTGGCGGCTCGGTGTCGCGATCGTGCTCGGGTACCTGCTGCTGGGCGGCTCGGCTCTGCTCCGGCTCAACCCGAGGGTCCCCCGGATGGACTGGCGCTCGGCGCAGTGGCTGCCGGTGTATCTCGTGGGCATGGGCCTGCTCTCCTGGCAGGGCGGCTACTGCAGCGCGGGACCGGCCGCGACGGTGGCCTGCGGTGCGACCGACGCCATTCCGCTGTGGTGGGACATGGTGCTCATCGGCGTGTTCAGCCTGCTGATCTACTACTGGGCGCAGTCCGTGCGGCTTCCCGCCGAGGAGACCCAGGAGTACATCGGCTCCACCGCCCTGACGCCCGGTCACTGAATCCGGGACGGCGGCCGGGCCCGGTGGTGCCCGCCGGCGGACGGCCCGCGCCCCGGGCCGTCGTCATCGGTCCCGCCGGATCCAGTGGGCGCGGCGCTGGTAGCGGGCGACCGCGGGTGTCCCCGCAGGAGGCGCGGCGGGCCGGTCGGTGTCCTCGGTGGCGGCCCGGGCTGTGTCCTCGGCGGCGGGCGGCGCGGCGGTCGGTGCCGGCGCGTCCGCCGGCGGGTGGAGCCCTTCCGCCGAGTAGATCGTGGTCGCGATGGTGTCCACGAGCTGTTGCTCGGTGAAGTTCTCGGAGCCGGGGACGTGGGGGACGAAGCCGATGAGGACACCCTCACCGACGATCTCGGCGTCGAGCCCGGCCGCTCCGTCCACGTCCCAGAGCGCCTCGATCCCCTGGTCGAGAACCACACGGATGCCGACCTCGTAGACACCCGCCTCCACGACGTGGGCCATCACCCCGCGGGCGCGCAATGCCGACACCATACGGCCGGCACGTTCCGCATCCATCTCCGGTCCACCTCCAGTCCGCGCGCCCGCCTCCTCGGGGCGAGGCATCCGAACGCCGAAGCGTCCGAGCGGTCGACGTGTCGGAAGACGGAAAGCCGCATGGCCTTCCCGCCTCCCGACGGTACTCCGCCACGTCCGGACGCGTGCGCCGTGCCCGCGCGGGCACGGCGGGGCAGTGGGCCCCGCGTGGGGTACGCGGCCGACTGGTCCGGGCGCCGGGGGCCGCTCTCACCGGGTGCTCCCGCCCGCGGCCCCGCTTCCGGCGCGGACGGTTCCCCGGGGGTGTCAGGCCCCGCAGACAGCGGCTGTGCGTACGGAGCCGCCGGCGTTCTCGTCGTCGGTGCCCAGCACTCCGGGGACACCGTCGTCGCAGGTCAGGGCTTCGATCTTGTGGCCGGGGAAGGCCAGGTAGGGCGTCGGCAGGATGGGGGCCACCACCTGCGGGCCATACGGGTTGACGCGGCCGATGTGGTGGACGGCCGAGTCGAAGGGGCCGTCGTCTCCGGGGTCGGACGCCGAGGTGACGAGGACCCTGCCGGAGGGGGAGACCTCCAGGTCGCTGATGTGCCGTACATCCTCGCGGGGGTAGGGGACACGGACCGCCGTGGTGTGCCGCGGACCGAACGAGAGACTCTGCCAGTCGAGGAACGCGGTGTGCAGCAGGGCGGGGTCCTCGTCCTGGCCGCGGTGCGCCCACAGCGCGACCAGCCGTCCGGTGCGACCGGTGAGGGTGAAGCCCTCGTAGTTGTCGCCCGCGGCGACGCCGGGGACGGTGAACTCCCGCACCACCCGGGCGGAGGTGCCGTCCTCCAGACGGAGGTGGTAGCCGTGGCCCGAACTCTCCAGGGCGACGAACTCCCCGCGCCGGCCGGGGACCTCGCTGAGGGCCTCCAGGTCGACGGGGAGCCGATCACCGTCCCAGCGCAGCTCCGTGGTGCGGGGGGCGGATCCGGGGGTGAGAAGGATCCGGGAGAGGCGGCGCTCCCCGGCGCGCTTGTTGTCGTGCACCACCAGCACGTCGGTGCCGTCGCCTCCGTGCGCCAGCACGGCCGTACCGCTGATGCCCGCGGTGATCCCCTCGCCCGTGCGCAGCCAGCCGTCCGGAGCCCGGGAGGTGACGGGAGTCGCGGCGGTGACGGGAGTCGCGGAAGCGGCCACGGCGAGGGCCAGGCCCGCCAGCACCGCGGCGGCCGGCCGGCCGCGCCTGCACAGAGTCCTCATGGACCGCACGCTAGGACGCCGCCGGCCCCGGCCCGGTCTCCGGCGCGGCCCGCTCCCCCGGACGGCCCCCGCGCCCCGCTCCTTCCGGAGTCACGCGGCCGCCCCGTCCGGCCGCGCGGTCCGCATCGCCGTGGTTCCCCGGGCATCCGGCCACCGGAGCGCGCAACGGCCCGGGCCCGATGCCGAGGAGTGCCGCCACGGACGCCGGGAGAGGCCGGGGCGGGGCCGCTGGACAGTGGGGCTAGGCTGTCTTACGGGTCGGCGTGACGCTGGGCAACGGGCCTCGGGCCGTTGGCTCGCGCCTCCTCACCGTGTGGGACGGGACAACTCCGGCGCAGAGCCGTTCGAGGCCGTCCGCTCTCCCGCACAGCTCTCCCCTCTTCGCACGGCGTTCCCCTCTTCCAGGACACCACCGCCTCGGACCCGTGCGCCCGCGCACAGGGCGCCTCCGGGGCAGGAGCGGGACTGCCCCACCACCGACGAAAGGTTTCCGATCATGCGGAGGTACATCCTCACCGGCACGCCGGGCGCGGGCAAGACGTCGATCCTGCGCGGCCTGGCCCGACTCGGCTACGGAGTCGTCGAGGAGGCGGCGACCGCGCTCATCACGCAGGCGCAGGCTCGGGGCGAGGACGAGCCGTGGACACGGGAGTCCTTCGTCGACGAAGTCGTCGCCCTGCAGAGGCAACGGCAGTCGCAGGCTCCGGCGACCGGCCCGGTCCAGGTGTTCGACCGGTCGCCCGTCTGCACCCACGCCCTCGCCACCTATCTGGGGCGGCCGGTGTCCCGCGCGCTGAGCGCGGAGATCGAGCGGATCACCGCCGAGGGGATCTACGAGTGCCAGGTGCTTTTCGTACGCAACCTGGGGTTCTGTGAGCCGACCCGTGCCCGCCGTATCGGATTCAGGGAGTCGCTGGAGTTCGAGAGGATCCACGAGCAGAGCTACCGGGCCTTCGGCTACGAACTGATCGACATTCCCGCGGGAGACCGGGAACAGCGGGTCGCCGCGGTCGATTCGTTCCTTTCAGGGCACGCTCCCTGAGCGAGCCTTGCGCCCCGCGTCCGTCTCTTCGGCTCCCCCGCACACGCCACCGCGCTTGCCCGCGATCGTGTGTGGTCCACGGCGGGCTACCGGACCCGTGGGAACGCGACCGGCGGCCCTGTCCGGTCAACCGGGTGACACACCGTGAACCCACCTTGGGCGTACGGCACTTGACGGTGCGACAGTACGGAAAGCGGCCTCAGCGCACTGCCGCCCGGGCCGGGTGAGGCGGATCCTGGCAGCGGAGGATCGCCCGGCATCCCGGCGGTCGTCGCAGGTCACGGGCCCGCCGGGGCGTGGCGGCCCCTTCCGCTTCCCCGTGCGTCGCGTGGTCCGGGCGGCGGTGGGAGCGCCCAGGCACCCGGCCGGGCGACCGGAGACGGCGGTCGCAGCGCGTGACGTCCGCCGGGGCGGTTACGGCATAGTGATCTCGCTGTGCGCCCGCTTCCGCACTGTGAGTGACGGAAGGTGTGGGCCCTCAAGATCCATCCAACTGGAGGTTCGTCTTGCGTACCCGACGTACTGTCGCCGCCCTGTTCAGCGCCCTCGCCCTGGGCGCGAGCGGGCTCGTCGCGGCTTCCGGACCGGCCACTGCCGCGCCTGCGGTGACGGCCGATCCGTGCACCTACGTCTTCCTGTCGAACGGCGGCAGCGAAGGGCTGGCCATCACCTGTGAAGGCCACCCGTTCCGCGCGTTCGTCAGCTGCCAGAGGGGTGACATCGAGACCTACCGGAACTTCGGCGCCCTCGTCCCCTCCGGCGGGACGTCGACCGCTTGGTGCGAGCTGGGCGACATCCTGATCGGCGGAGGTGGCGCCCAGACCTGACGCCGTGTCTGCGCCGGCGGCCGGCACGCCGTCGGCGCAGGCCGAACAGGCGCGCCCCGCGGCCGCGGACCGCGGTCGTGGCTGCCGAAGGACCGGCCTTCCGGGGTTCCGTACCCTCCGGATCACGTGCTCCGGTTGCTGTGTCCCCTTGCGCCGCGGGGAGTTCCCGTGATCGGACGACCTCTCCGGGCCGCGCCCGCACGGGCGGAGGGCGGTCCCCGGGCGGGCGCAGAGTACGAGCGGGGCGCCGCGAGTGCCGGGACGGGGTGGTCGCAGATGGCCGGACCGGTGTGCCGCAGAGGGTGGTCACTCGCCCCGCCGGGCGTCCTGGCCTATCGTAAGGCCGCAGGGTGCCCTGCTGGGCAAGAGGTCTGGTTTTCATCTGGGGGTGGGTGGCGTGGTCGCCGGTCGTGTGGTGCGGTTCGACAGTACGCGGGGTTATGGATTCATCGCTCCGGAGCACGAGGGCGAGGACGTGTTCCTCCATGTGAACGATCTGCGGTTCCCCGAGCAGTACGTACGCACCGGCCTCGCCGTGGAGTTCGAGATCGAGGAGGGCGACCGCGGGTTGAAGGCGTCGTCCGTGCGGATCGCCGAGGGCGCCGAGGGCGGGCCCCTGACACCTGTGACGGCGTCCCTCCCGGGCCCGGCCGGAGTGACCGACGGCGACGACTCCCTGTGTGATGTCCTCAGCGCGCACGAGTACATCCAGGAGGTGACCGAGGTCCTGCTCTCGGCGGCGCCCTCACTGACGGGGGAGCAGATCCTGCAGATCCGCGTCGGCCTGTTGCAGTTCAGCAAGAACCACGGGTGGACCGAGGGCTGACCGGCCGCACACGGACCGGCCCTTCCGTCGGGGTGGTCCGACGGTCCGTTGTCCGGTGTGCTCCGGCCGATGGACGTGGTGAGGTACGGCGGGGTGCCGGTGCCCGGCCGTACAGCACCGCTGCCGGCCGGGGGCGGTCACGTCGGAGCGATCCCGTCGGGGCGCTCAGGTGCACCGGCCGTGGTCCTGCTTCTTGATATGAGCGGTGTAGTCGTTCGAGACCTTCACCCACACCGCCGACGCACTTGTCCGGTTGTAGGTTCTGGTGAAGTCGGTCCACCAGAAGTACCCGTCGAACTCGACGGTGTAGCACCAGCCCGCGTCCACCCGGAAGGTGTCCCAGTCCTCGCTCTGCGGAGTGCGGTGACTGCCGCCGATCCACCGCTGTTCCTGCGCCACCCCGCCCGAGGAACAGACGGGTGTCGTGGTCGTCGTGTCTCCGGTGGACGTCCCGCCCACGCACCAGTTGCGCGCGACCAGGACGGGTTGTGCGGTGTCGTTGGCGGTCCCCGAGCACAGGGAGCCCGTGCAGCCTCCGGCGTACGCCGCCGGGGCCGGTCCGAGTACGGTCACCAGCGCCGTACAGGCGCCGATCACCGCCAGACTCCTCACCCTGTTCCGTAGACGTGCGGTCACCGCGGGCCTCCTTGTCGGTCGCATCGGCTGCACAGCAGAGCCGCGGCAAGTATGGCTGCCAGAGGGCCTCGGCACAGCGGGGCACGGCGGGAACACGCCAGGGAACGCGTCACCCGCGGAGGGACACATACCGGGAATTCGCATGTCCCCCAGGGGGCGGCGCGCCGCGCTCCGGCCGTGCTATCCCCAGGTGAGGGGGTCGAGATGGAGGTAGAACCGCTCCCGGTCCCGGTCGACGGCGATCCCGTACCGCCGGGCGAAGGCGTCCTCGGCAGCGTCCGATCGAGCGCCGTCGGCCCAGGTCTCGCGGGCGGTGGCGAAGAGGAGAGCGAGATCGGCGTGGGGATCGGCGCGTCCGAGGCGTCCGAGGTCGATGAAACCGCGCACCGCCGACGTCTCCGGGTCGAGGATGATGTTGGGCAGGGTGAGGTCTCCGTGGCAGACGACGGTCTCGGCGGCTTCCTGTTCGAGACGCCGTTCGAGCTGTAGGGCAAGGCGGGCGAGCAACACGCCGGGAGGTGTCGTCTGCTGTTCGACGGGCAGGAACTCCGGATTGACCGCACCCCGCGCGACAACATCGCGCGCGGCGGCGAACATCCGGGTGAGATCGCGGCTGAAGGGACACCGCCGAACGGGCAGATCGTGCAGCCGCCGCACGGCGTCCGCGATCGGCCCCCACGCCGCGTCGAGCGACCGGGCCGGGACGCGGTCGGCGGGAATGCCCTCCACGGCGCCGGTCACCAGGCACGCGGCGTCGGCGCTGACGCGCCAGTCCAGCACAGGCGGGCCCGGGACACCCCGGCCGTGGAGCCAGTCGGTCCGGTCCCGCTCCTCCTCCAGCGAGGTCGTCCCCGGGGCGGATACGCACTTGGCGTAGCGCGACCCGTCGGCGGAACGGAACACACGGGCACCGGACTCACCCGAAGTGACGGGCTCCCAGGAAACGCCGTCCCGGCCGTCCCGCAGAAGTGTCCGGATGACGGAGGTCGAGTCGATCACGTCTCCCACCCTAACCAGCAGGCCCTTCACGGGCACACGGTTTCCGCGTGGAGGAGGCACGGTGGCCGCTCCCCGTCCCGGCGGGCCGGGCCGATGCCCGCAGAGCCTTCCCGTACACGGGCGATGCCGGCCGCTGGTGTGCGGGTGCCGAGCCGGTGGGCCCGGTCCGCGGATGCCGACCCCGCCCCGCCGCACCCGTGGTGCAAGGGCCGGACGTCCCGTACGGCGCGCGGACGGTCTCGTACGACCGCCGTGGGGCGCCTGCGTCACCCGCGGCGAGGAGTGCCGCCCTGGGTGTCGGGACGTCGGCGGCGACAGTCCGCTCACCACACGGCCGCCGGCTTCCCCGGGGTACGGGCCGCCGCTCAGCGGCCGGACAGCAGCCAGGTGCCCAGTCCGGACGTCACCGCTGCCGCCAGCGCGGTGAGGAGCCGTACCGGCAGCCGTTCGGCCGTGATCCGGAGCCCGCCGACGCGGATCTCTGCATAGGGGCGGGGTCGGGAACGGGGCATGGGAATCTCCCTCGGAGGGTACAACGGAGCTTGGTGTCGCGCCGGTCCGGATCGGCACCGCCAGTCTGGGCCGACCGACCCCCAGCCCGGAACGGCATCTGCGGGCCACGTCGGTCATAGGACGAACGGCTTGTCCTCGGCAGGGGCGTCCGCCACAGAGCGCGGCACGGCCCACCACACAGGCCGCGCGGACGGACGAGCCCGGCGCACCACGCCTTCCGTCAACGCGTCTCAGGGCCGAACCGGCGCCGGTACGCCGACGGCGTGACACCCGTCGCACGGCGCATCACCGTGCGCGGATGGGCGGCGGTGCCGAGCCCGCTGCGCCGTGGGACCGCCTCAAAGCGCGTCCCACCCCGTTCGATCAGCCGGCAGGCGAGGGCGATCCGTTCTCCCATGAGCCAGGTCGGCGGAGTGGTGCCCAGTTGCGCATGGAGGTGCAGCGTCTCGCCGGGTCGGCCGTCGGCGCGGGCGTCGAGGTCCGGCACCGTGAGGGGTGTGTCGAGCCGTTCGCGGGCCCAGGCCGGGCCGGGTGCCGGGGACTCGTCCGGCGGGTCGGGCACGGGGCGCTCCACGAACTGCCGCTGCCCGCCGTCCCGGTGTGCCGCGAACACCAGCCGCCGGCTCACCGAGTCGGCGGTCTCCGCGCCGTGGTCACGGCGGACGACATGCAGCCCCGGGTCGGGCGCGGGCCGCGCTCCCTGCGGCGGTGAGGAGGTCACCGTCGTCCACGAACAGCACGTCCGGTTTCGAGCCGGACGGAGGGGAAGCGGGCCCGGAAGGCGTCCGCCCGCTGCCAGTGCGCGGTGGCCCGGCGCCCGTCGAGGACCCCGGCCTCGGCCCGTGCGGCCGGACGCGTATCCGGACGGGCGCCTCCCCGGCCGGGACAGCCCCGGGCAACGACGGCGAACGCCCCGCGAACACGCCGCCGACCGGGGAAGGGCAGTGGCGGCGCATCGTGTTGTCACCTGCCGAAGACCCTGCGAACGATCGCCCTGCGCCGAAGGGTCAGGCAAGCCGACGGCCGGCGGCCTCGCTCCCGGGCCGGCCGCACACGCGGGTGCGGCGTCGACATCCACGCTCCCCACCTTCCGGCACCCCGCCGCGGCAGGCACGCGGCGAGGGACCGGGTGGGGTACACCCCCGGCGCCCCGGGTCGACGCCACCCGGCCCCGCTCTCGCCGCGTGGGCGGTGTCCGGGTCCGGTGAACGCGGACTCGCCCGTACGCCGCCGGGCCCCGCGCCCCGCGGAAGAAAGCATGCCCCCGGCGAACGCGCGTTCCGCGGGGAGGAGTCGGGCTGTCCGGGGCCAAGGTCCCGGCGGTCCGGCCCGGCGGGCGCCCGCTGTCCGGATGGCCGACCGCGTGTGCGATGGCCGGGTGAAGAAGCGCACGGGACAGGTGACCGAAGCGCGCCGACCCCGATCGCCGGTTGTGATGCCGACATGCCCCCTCACCACGGCAGCGATGCCGCTTCACAGTGTGCGACGGCACCGGTTCGTGGGGGCGCCGCGATCGTGCGAGACACACCGGCGGACGGCTGCGCTCCCTCGCCGTGGCCACCGGCGCGGGCCTCGCGGCCCTGGCGCTGGCCGCACCGCCCGCGGCCGCCCTGCACCCCTCCGATCCGGCCACCCCCGTCAAGGGGGCGGTCAGTGTCCTCAAGACCGATGGCGGTACGGGAGCGCCGCTCGCGGGCGCGGTGTTCCAGCTGTGGCGGGAGTCCAACGGCGTCCCCGGCCTCCAGACCACCGCGTCCGGCAGCACCCCCGCCGACACCTTCCTCTTCGCGTGCACCACGCCCGCGAACGGCGTCTGCGGCCGCTTCGTACCCGTCGACACGTACTACTGGCGGGAGACCACACCCCCCGACGGATACCGCCTGCCCGCCAACCCGGTCTACGGCCCCTTCACCCCGACCGTCCCGAACGGGATCACCGTCACCGCGCCCGACGACCTCGTCAAGGGCAGGATCAAGGTCCGTAAGACCGACGCGAAGAACGGCAAGAAGCTCGCGGGCGCGGTGTTCCGGCTGTGGCGCGAGACCAACGGCGTTCCCGGCCTCCAGACGAAGGCGTCCAACGGCACTCCCACGGACACCGCCGTCGGCACCGGTTGCTCCACCGACCACGCGGGCGTCTGCCTCTTCGCACCGCTCGGCCCCGGTACCTACTACCTCCAGGAGACCGACGTCCCCGAGGGCTACGTCCTCCCCGACAACCCCGTGACCGGCCCCTACACCATCACCGCCGACAACGCCGACGAGCCGATCGTCGTCGACATCGAGAACAAGCGCGGTGAACCCGGCAAGGGCAAGGCCGGTACCGCCTGAACCACTCCCGCAGGGGGATGAGAGGAGGGCCCCGCCCGACAGGGCCGCGGGCCCTCCTCGGCGTGCCGTGGCGCCGGCTGCACGGCAGCGGGGTGTCCCGGCGGCCGGGTCGGTGTGCCGGCGCCCGCCGAGGGGCCGTCACCCGATGCCGGGCAGGCCCTGCAGAGGCGGGCAACGATAGCCTGGAGCGCATGGATCAGCTCGACGGAGTGGACATCATCGCCTTCCCGGACGCCCGCGCGTTCGAGGACTGGCTTGCCGAGCACTACACCCGGCACGAGGGTGTGTGGATCAAGATGGCCAAGAAGAAGTCCGGCATCGCGTCGGTCACCGAGGACGAAGTCGTCGACATCGGGCTGTGCTTCGGCTGGATCTCGGGGCAGCGGAAGTCCCTGGACGAGCAGTACTACCTGCAGAAGTACGTGCCGCGCAGGCCCCGCAGCCTGTGGTCGCGGGTCAATGTCGACAAGGTCGCGTCGCTCACGGCCGCGGGACGCATGCGCGAACCCGGGCTGGCCGAGGTGCGCAAGGCCCAGGAGGACGGGCGCTGGGCCAGGGCGTACGCGTCGCAGAAGGAGGCGACCGTGCCCCCCGTTCTCGCGGCGGCGCTCGACGCGGACCCCGAGGCCCGAAAGGCGTTCGACGCGCTGGACAGGTCCGGCCGGTACACGGTGATCCTGCCGTTGCTCCAGGCCCTCACCCCACAGGCCCTCCAGGACCGGCTCGGCAGGGCCCTGCGCACGCTCAAGCAGGGTGACGGGCCGGAGTAGCCGGCTACCCCGAGGCGGCCCGCCGGGGCGCGTGCCGGGCGATACCGGGCGTGGTGACGGGACATCCGTCATAGCGGGCCCGCGGTGGCCGCCTGACGCTCGGCGGTGGTGGACGGTCCGGCGGCGGCCCTGCCGAGCCGCACGGCCCAGCCCGTGGCCGCCTGCCGGTGGTTGCCGGTCAGCGCCTCGACGAGCCGCTGGACGCCGTACTCGCCACAGGGCCCTGGGCGCGCATCCGCCCGACGGCCGGTTCGTGACGGCGCCGAGGTGCGGTCGCCACGAGGCCCTGCGGGAGGCGCCGTCGGGGAGCGGAGGCAGCGGTGGCACGGCGGGCGCGGGTGGGCGCGCCGCGGGGATCACCACCCGTCAGGTGAGGGCGACTTCCGCCTCGATCTCCACCGGTACGCGGAAGGGTAGTTCCGCCAGGCCGACCGCCGAGCGGGCGTGGCCGCCCGCCTCCGGCCCCCACAGATCGAGGATCAGATCGGAGAACCCGTTGATCACCGCGGGTGCCCGGGTGAAGCCGGGCGCGGCGTTGACCATGCCGAAGACCCGGAGCCAGGCGGTGACCCTGTCCAGATCTCCGAGTGCCCGCCGCAGGCTCGCGAGGACCGCCAGGGCCGTGGATGCGGCCGCCTCGTACGCCTCCTCCTCCGTGACCTCGGCACCGACCTTGCCCAGCAGCGGGGGGAGTGACCCGTCCGGCATCAGGGGGCCATGGCCGGAGACATGGGCGCGGCCGTCGCGGATCCGCACCCAGGGAAAGGGCAGGGTCACGCCCGGGGGCAGCTTCATCCGTTCAGGGAGCACCAGTCCCCTCTCGGCGAGTCGTTGCTCGATGCGCATGCCTCTCCTCGCGGTTCAGGGACACAGCGGGCCCCGGCGGGCCTGAGTGGAGGGTCTCCGGCACGCGGTGGTGGCCGCGCCCCGCCTCCGTAGCCCCGCGTGCGTACCGCCGACAACCGGGCGCGGCCGGGGGCCGGGAGTCCAGGCTGATCCCTCTCCGGAACACAGGCAAGGGACAGCGTGCCCAACGGGCGGCGGGCGACTGGGCGCACTGCCCACCGGGGAACCGTGACCCGCGGGCGCGGAACACCGTCCGTACCGCCTGTCCCGCCTCCTGATGCGGGACCTCCCCGGGGGTACGGGGGTGCGCCGGCCGGCTCGGTGTCCCCGGGTCACGCCGGGGTCCGGTTCCCGGCGCTCCACGGCGAGGCCGGTGTGTCCTTGCCCTCGCCCGTGGGAAAGCGCCCGCCGGGAGCGGACGCGGCGGCGCGGGAGTGGGAGCGCCGTCGTCCGCGAGCGGGGCCCGCCGGTGGTGCCGGAGAATCGGCGCGGGTCCGGCGGGACGCACGCGTGCCCCAGGGCCGGGCCCCACACCGTCGTACGCGGCGCGGCCGTCGGAACGCCTGGGGCGTGCGGGCAGGGCGCCCGCCCACGTACACATGAAACGGAAGCCGCACGGAGCCCACGTGTGCGGCGGGGGATCAGGCGGGCTGGATGATCAGGCGGGCTGGGGTGCCGGCGTGATGACGGCGAACGGCGCGCCGGAGGGGTCCGCCAGCCAGGCGATCCGGCCGACTTCCGGAACGTCGGCGGCGGGCATCAGGACGGATCCGCCGTGCTGCTGCGCCTTGGTGACGACGACGTCGGCGTCGGCCGCGTCGAAGTAGGGGATCCAGAGCGGTTCCATGCCTTCCTGGAGTGCGGCGAGACCGCCGAAGGAGGCGTCCTCCTGATCGCCGTCGGCGGTGGACAGCACGGTGTAGGTCATGCCGGGCATCTCCATGTCCTGCGAACGCCAGCCGAACAGGGAGCGGTAGAAGGCGCGCGCGGCGGCCGGGTCCGGGGCGTGGAGTTCGACCCAGCACAGCGTGTCGTGTTCGGAAGCCGTCTCCAGGCCCTTGACCGCGGCGGGCTGCCATACGGCGAAGTCGGCACCGCCCGGGTCGGTGAAGAGGGACATCCGCCCCGCGTCCATGACGTCGAACGGCTCGACCCGGACGGTCCCGCCGCTCTGCCCGACCGCCTTGGCGGTGGCGTCCGCGTCGGGGGTGCGGAAGTAGACCGTCCAGGCCGGGCTCGCGCCTTCCTCTGTGAGCGGTCCGAGCGCGGCGACCGTACGGCCGTCCTTCTGGAAGAAGCCGTAGCCGCCGGCGTCGGGCCCGGCGGACCGGTAGTCCCAGCCGAAGACGGCGCCGTAGAACTCGGCGGAGGCCGCCGTGTCGGGGCTGCCGAGGTCGAGCCAGTTGGGGGAGCCCGTGACGAAGTCGGTGCTGAGCATCGTGAGGTGTCTGCCTTTCGGAGTTCCGGTCAACGCGGGTTCGCGAGAAACGCCCGCCCCCTGGGCCTGACTGCTCCCAGCAGCGATCCATCACGGATAGTAGCTATATCAGGACAAAATGCCAGAACCATTGACACGCCGGACCGAGCCTCCGACCGGGCGGACGGGCCTCTCGGCCGTAGGGCCGCGCGCGGGAGACGGGCTCCCGGACGGGAGGTCTCCCGGTGGACGAGTGCCTCGGGAGCGGACGCGTCGGGGCACCCGGGTCGCCTCACGCGATGGTGAGGGCCGCCGCCACGATGAATACGGCCTGGAGGGCCGTACGGGGACCGAGCGGATCACCCTGCGCCACCCCTCTCCGGGCGGCGGAGACATTGGCCGGAAACATGGCGATCAAGAGCAGGATCAGCCCGCCCGCGGCCCAGGGCGCCGTCACCGGGATCAGCAGGCCGATCGCGCCCGCCAGTTCGAGGACGCCGGTGAGCGACACCAGCAGGTCCGGCCGGGGCAGATTCGGCGGGACCATGCCGATGAGGTCCACGCGGAACTTCGGGTGGAAGTGGGCGAAGCCGGTGAACAGGAACATCAGCGCGAGTCCGACGCGCAGTGCGGGCTGCCAGGCGTCCAGTGCCTCCACACCGGCCAGCCCCGTCAGCCGGGCCGCCAGGAATCCGACGACCAGGGCGATGAGTGGCTCCATCCGAACCTCCAGAGTGCGTTCCGGGGCGTCCAGGGTGGAGTCGTGTCGGCGCCCGGGGTCCTGTGCGGCCTTCGGCCACTGGACCACCCGGCCCGGATCCGTATCCCGTCACGGTGCGGACGTGGGGCCGACCGGGCGGCCGTTCGCACCCGGTTGGCCCAGGGCCGCCGCGGGGCGACTCCGGCGGTCCGCTGAAGGCGACCGCCGCGCAGGACCCCGCGCAGCTGGGCAGGCTCGCGGTGCGGTCGGCGGCCCGGGTGGACGATTCAGCCGACCGGCCCGGCGCCGGGCACGCGGGCGCATCCGGGAGTGCTGTACGGCCGTGTCCGGCCCGGACGCGATGCCGCCCTACCTGAAACCGCCGCGCGCAGAGGTGAGGGACGGAGGATTCCTCGCCGCCGTCGGACACCCGCGGCACCGTACGGCGTCCGCCGCCCGTCCGCCGTTCAGCCGTTGTTGTGTCAGGCGTTGTTGGGTCAGCCGTTGTTGTGGAAGACGAGAAGGTAGCGCCAGAACAGCAGCCTGCGGACACGGCAGCCGGGCAGCAGCAGCGCGGCCTCCCTGCGAATCCGGGGCAGGGGCATCGTCGGCTGCTTCACCGGTGCCTTGACCCGCCCGCGCCCGGTCGCGGGTACGGAGGCGGACGACGGGCGGAGCCGGTCGGATGCGGCGGCGCCCAGCCGGGCGGCGACGTTGACCGGGACGGCGGCCACGCTCCACGCGAGGTCGAGCGCGCTCTTCTCCGGGTAGCACCCCAGGATCACGAGCACACCGCCGGGCGCGAGCGCGTCGCGGAGCGTGGTGACGGTGTCGAACGGCATGTGGTGGAGGCTCGCCAGGCAGGAGACGAAGTCGTAGTGCCCCGAGGGGAGTTCGGTCTCGGTGACGTCCGCGTGCCGGAACCGGGGGCTCCTGGTGTCCGGCGTGCGGTCGAGGTGTGCGGACCGGGCACGGGCCTCCGCGATGACCGCCTCGGACGGGTCGATCGCATCGACGTCCATGCCCAGGCGGGCGAGCCTGCGGGCGAACCGGCCCGTCCCGCAGCCGACATCCAGCGCCGTACCACGGCGCGGCGGCACCTGGCGCAGCAGCAGCGGATGGTAGTGGTCGTTGTGATCGAAGGGCATGACAGCACCCTGCCACGGCGATCTGTCGGGCTCCGGCCCCTCCCCCGTGCCACGGACGGTGTGGGTGCGTGATCCCGCCCCGGTGGAACCGGTGGTCATCCCGAGGTGTGGTGCAGGTCCACCCGTGCCCGGAGGGTGTCCCCCTCCCGCGCCAGAGCGATGCCGCGTTCCGCGAGGATCCGCCGGACGGCGGTGTTCCCGGGTGATGTGCACACCAGGAGCGAGTCGAATCCCTCGGCCCTGGCGGCGCCCAGCAGCAGGGTGAAGACCGTACGGCCGATGCCCCCGCCGCGGTGGGAGCGCCCGATCCACATCCCCGCCTCGGCCGTGTGCCGCTCGTCGTCCAGCGGGAACAGCCGGGCGACCCCCGCGACGGCCGGGCCCGACATGACGGCGTAACTGCTCTCGACCGGCACCGCCGCCAGCGCTCGCGACCGGTGGAACCTCAGAAAGGCGGCTCGGCGCGCATCCGTCCATCCGCCGGGTCCGTCGACCGGGGGCATCACCTCCAGGGGGTCCGCGTCCGACACGGCGGTGTCCAGGACCTGTTGGAGCAGATCGTCGTCGAGTGGGCGGAGAGTGACATCGCTGCGCATGGGTCGTATCGTCCCAGCGGCACGCGCCGGTCTCCACCGGCGCGGCGACCCGTGAGCCGGTCACGGCGAGGAGCCTCCGGCCGGCGAGCCGGGTCCGGGCGATCCGGTGGCGCGGAGGCCGACCCAACGCTGGTTCGGGAGGTGCGTCCGTACGAGGTCTTGCCCGTCTCCGGGCCGCGGCCGGGATGCGGCGCCCCGTCGTGCCGGGGCAGTCGGCGCGGACCGGATCCGTACCACCGCCCAGCCCCTGGGGGCGATCACAGCTCCTCCCGCCTGTTCGGCAAGGGGCGCCGGGCGCCCGGCCGTGCACCGGCACCGTGGTGCTGCCGGCCGACGTGCCCGGTGACAACCCGGGCTCCGTTGACCCAGGATGGGGGGAGTCGGTGGCGTCGTACGTCATGGGGGAAGGCGGTCGTGGTGGGCGGAGGCGGTGGGTGGCGGGGCTGGAGCCGGGGGTGGATGCGGGGTACCGGGTCCTCGGGGCGCCGCGGGCGGTTCGGCACGGGCGCCTTCGGCGAACGTCCGGCGGCGGGCGGTGCCCCGCCCCGCCCCGGCACCACTCCCCCGGCAGGGAACGTCCCCGCATCCGGCCCGCCCTCCGGCGGTGCGGGCCCGGGAGGCACCGGCGGGCAGGGTGGCGGAGACGGCCGTCCGGCCGGCTCCGGTACGCCACCCGGCGGGCGCGACGGGATGCCCGCCGGGGACACCGACGCGACCGCGGACCCCGGCGACCCGGCGCCCCCGGGCACTACCCAACCGCCTCACGACGCCGGGGCGGCCGCCCCCGACGGCGGTTCGGGACATCAGCAGCCCGCCTCCGCGGGCGCGCAGGGCACCGGAACGCCCGCGGGGCACCGGGACGCCGGGCCGGTGGGGCGGCCCGCGACGGAACCCGGACCGGTGGACCGTCATGCGGCCGACTGGACCGGGAAGGGCGCCGCGCCGATGGGGACGTTTCCCGGCAAGGAGCTGGCGGGGACCCCGCATCCAGGAGGCCATGTCGGCTCCGGAGCCCCCTCCCACCCCGGGACGGACGGCGGCTTCCCGCCGCAGATCGCGCACCCGCACCCCCTGGACCCCGGCAAGGCCCCGATGAGCCCGCACCCGCCCCACCACACCGGCCCGTCTCCGTACGGAGACGGGCCACGGCCTTCGGGAGCCGGGCCCGGCGGCGGGGACCGGGCGGACCAGGGCATGGGCTCGGACGACGTACCGATGGAGCCCACGGGCGGCTCCGGCGAGTTCGCGGGACCCCCGCCCCCGCCCCAGGGCACGACTGTGGCACAGGAGTTGGAGGGCACGGGGAACCTCGGCGGGACGGCGGTAGACGACGGGGAGCCAGGCGCCGGGACGGCGGACGGGCCCCTTCCACCCAACGCGCCGCCCACCGCGCCCGTGCGGAGTGCCGAGGAGTCGCAGACGCAGGTGCCGTCCGCGTCCGGTGACACGGCGGCTCCGGGACACCCCCTGGCGGGAGAGGGGTTCGGGGCTACCGCGTTCGACTTCGACGGCGGCTGCCCCGACTCCGGTCCCGCGCCGGACCTCGCACCCGCGTCCCCGGACACCGGCACCGTGGCGACGGAGTTCGACGGCTTCGCCTTCCCGGGCCCGTCCGAGCCGATGGCATGACCCGCTCACCCGCCGAGCGACGGAACACCCGTGCGGGGCCGGTTGGTGCCCCTTCCCGTCGTACGGCCGTTCCCGCGGCGGCCGTTACGGCGTACGGGCTCGTCCATGGACGGGTGTCCCTGCCGCGACCGTGCCCGTCGGAGACCTCCCGGCGGCGGTGTGCGGGCGGCCGGGGTCCGGCCGGCGCGGACGCACCCCGTCCCCTGCTTCCGAGCAGAGCACGGGACGGCCTCACGCGGTTGAGGGAACGGACCCGCGTCGGACGCCACCGCCTCACCGCGCGTCGGCACCGGCTCGGGCGACGCAGTCTCGGCGAGCGCGCTGTCCGGCGATCTATGTTGTCCGGCGCCGGGCGACGGACAACGGGCTCAGGTCCACGGGCCCCTGACGACGTGGCGTTCGGGGAAGGTCCTGGACTCCACGTACCGCCCGATCTCCTGGACCTGTTTCGGTGTGCCGATCCCCGTCAGCTCGACGGTCCGCGTGGAGGAGGCCCCCGCCTCGTTGTAACGCAGCGTGAGCGAGGCCGTATTGGTGAGGTAGGTCCCCAGCGTCCGCGCGTAGCCCGGCGATTCGACGATCTGGTAGTACCAGATGAACTGGACCCTGCGCCGGACGAATCCGGACTTCACGTCGACCCCGTACTCGTAGAAGTCGGCGCCGTCGGTCCGCGGCCTCACGAGCAGCAGGACGAGGGAGGAGAGGAAGAAGACCCACGCCACCAGAGCACCGAGAACGAGGAACGCGGAAGGCCCCATCAGGCTGCCCCTGCCGAGGAGCGGCACGGCCAGGGTCAGAACGGCGGCGACCAGGAACCGTTTCCCGATCACGATCAGAAGATGGCGGGCCTTGAGCCTCACCGACATGCCCGGCCGCCCGCGGTCCGCCACCCGGTGGGCCTCGGACTGCGACCGGAGCGTCGGCGGCCCCGGGGTGAGCGCCCTGCCGACGACGGGCGGACCGCCGGGCGGAGGAGGAGCCACGTGTGTGGTGGCACCCGCGGGATCCTGACAGGCTCTCAGCCTGGCGGCCGTGTCACGGAAGTCGGGGGCCACCGCGAGGACCTTCCGGTACGCCTCGGCCGCGCCCGCCGGATCCGCGTCGGCCTGGAGGAGCCGGCCCAGGCGGTACGCGGCCTGATAGTGCCGTGGATCATGGTCCAGCACCCGGCGGAACTGGACCTGCGCCTCGGCGGTCCGCCCCGTGTCGGTCAGACAGATACCGAACGCGTAGCGCCCGGCGACATCGTCGGGCTCCTCCCGGAGCAGCTCCTCCAGCAGGGGTAACGCCTCCTCGGGCCGCCCCCGCCGGTGCAGGTCGCTCGCCCGCTCGTACAACGAACTGTCCGCCCCGTCGGCCGACGACGCCGCCATGCTGCCCCCTGTGTAGCCGCGCGGTCACGCAAGCAGAAGCATTGTGCCGCTCCCGCGCCCCGCCGTCAGCCCCGACGGCAGGACCGCCCCGGCGGAAACCCGGCTCCCACGGGGTGGTCGGCCCCCTCCCTGGACGTACCGTCGTGGCCGCCGCCCCAGGGGCACGCCCCCGGGGCGGCGGCCCGGTCCGGTGCGGCGTGGTGTCAGGCGCAGTCGCGGGCCCGACGCCGCGCCTCCCGGGTGAAGGACTCCACATTCTCCGCGAGCCATGCCTCGAACGCCGGCTGATCGGTCATCGCGAGGTTCACGTGCGCGAGGAGGTCGGCCCTGGCCCGGCTCAGGAACTCGTCCCGGCCGAAGGCCTCGTCCTTCTCGGCGAGTTCCATGAGGCGGCTCGCCGCGTCGACCATGCGGAAGGCCCCGAGGACCGGTGTCTCCTCAAGGCTCACGGGGGCGCTGCACACCAGATGGGTGATGATCTCGAACAGCTTCTGGTCCAGGTTCCCGGACATCAGCGATCCCCCCTCGGGAACTCGGATCCGAAGCGGTTGTGGTGCACCGAGGTCGTGAAACCGCGCGCCCCGGGCGCGGGTGTGGCCGGGACGTACCCCACGGCGATCGTCACATCTGGCCGGATGTGGGGCGGCAGGTCCAGGAGCGCGGAGACCGCGGCCCCGGACCAGCTGGTGATGGTGCAGATGCCGAGTCCCAGGGTCTGGGCCATCAGGGCCAGGTGCGCGCAGGCCGCGCCGGCGTCGAGCCGGGACGCCAGACGGGCGCCGCGCCGGCCCATCACCCGCTCGGCGCGTTCGAGGTCCGTGCAGTGGACGAGCATCGCGGGCGCGTTGTTGAGGAATCCGGGCAGCACCTGCCGCGCGGTGGCCATCAGCCGGGGATCGTCGACGACCACGAGGTTGCGTACACCGGACCGGGCCTGCTGGGCACGGGTCGCCGCCCACACCATGCGTTCGAGGAGTTCCCGGGGTACCGGCCGCTCCTCGAACTCACGGTACATACGGCGGCGGCGCATGCCGTCCGCGACGTCGAGCGGCCGAGGGGTGTCCGCCCCCGTGTCCGGGCCGGTGGCCGGCGGCCCGGTCCGGGTGGGCATCGCCTCACCGGTGGCCATGGTCCCGCCTCCGTCCGCCGGTGACGGCCGGGACGCCGCGCCGGTTCTCGTACGCGGGCCCCGGTTCCCGTGCGTGCCCGTACCCGTGCCGGTACGCGGCCGGGGCGGTCGGCCCGGCCTCGCGGGCGACCGGGCGGACGACGGTGCCGCGACCGGACGTCACCCGGTCGGCGGCCCCCTCGCGCGGAGGTCCCGGAGGTCCAGGCCGCCTGTCGCGGGTGATCTGGATGGAGACGGTGGGATTCATGCGGCCTCCTACTGGGCACGCGGCGGGGTCAGGTCTTCAGGCTGGGCTCACGGCCGAAGACTGACAAGGTGCACGATGCCCAACAGACGGCACGGCCATGGGCGTTCCGCCCACCGGTGAAGCACCGCCCCCGGGCCCGCGATGAGAGGAACCGGTCGGGCCGGGCGGGCACGGGCCGCCGCCCGGGCCGCCCCCGCGCGCCGGACCGGCCGGACCGCGACGGCACCTGCCGGGGCGAAACGCCCAAGGAAGCCGCCCGGACTGGGCACACTGCCCGATGACATCCCCCCGGACAGCTGGTTCGCTCTCCACCTATCGGAGGTGAGTCGATGACCTACATCACACTGGACGACGTAGAGGACCTGGCCCTGGGCGCGGTGGTGCTCGGCACGGGCGGCGGCGGGGACCCGTACATCGCCAAACTCATGCTGAGCGAGGCCATCAGCAGGCACGGCCCGGTCGAAGTGGTCGACGCGGCCGACCTCGACCCGGACGGCCTGTTGCTGCCGGTCGCCATGGTGGGCGCGCCCACCGTCATCGTGGAGAAGTTCCCGAACGGCGGCGAGGCCGCGAAGGGGCTGCGCGCGCTGGAGGGCCATCTCGGCCGTACGGGCGTGGCGGTCCTGCCGATCGAGAACGGCGGGATGAACTCCCTCTTCCCCCTCGTGGTGGCCGCGGAGCTGGGCCTGCCCTGTGTGGACGCGGACTCGATGCGCCGCGCGTTCCCGCAGATCGAGCTGACCCTGTTCACGCTGGCCGGTCTGCCGTCGTCGCCGATGACACTGGCCGACGTCAAGGGCAACTACGTGCTCTTCGAGAGCGTCGACAACGCCATGGGCGAGAAGCTCGTCCGGGCCTGTGTCGCCCAGATGGGCATGGTCGCCGTGATGAGCGCCTACTCCATCACCGCCGAGCAGTGCGTCCGGCACGGGGCGAACGGCTCCCTGACCTACTGCCTGGAGATCGGCCGCCGGATCCGCGCCGTCCAGGAGGGGCAAGCCGGGGCGTACGAGGAGTTCCTGAGGTTCTGCGAGGCGGAGATCCTCTTCACCGGCAAGGTCGCCGACATCGAGCGGCGGACGACCGGCGGCTGGGCGCGGGGCACGGTCACCCTCCAGCACCTGGAGTCCGAGGACCGCGTCATGCGGGTCGAGATCCAGAACGAGAACCTGGTGGCCTTCGACGACGGCGAGGCGAAGGTGACCGTGCCGGACCTCATCACCCTCATCGACGTCGAAACGGGGGTGCCGCTGACCACCGAGGCGCTCGCCTACGGACAGCGGCTGCACCTCATCGCGATGCCCGCTCTCGACCGCTGGCGCACACCCGAGGGCATCGCCCTCGCCGGTCCCCGTGCCTTCGGGTACGACATCGACTACGTCCCCCTCGGAGGCGCGAAGTGAGTTCCCTGCGCATCGGCATCGACGTCGGCGGCACCCACACGGACGCGGTGGCCGTCGACCCGCTCGGCCGGGTCGTCAGCAGTCACAAGGCCGCCACCACTCCGGAGGTCTTCGACGGTATCCGCGCGGCGCTGGCGGGTGTGCTCGCCGAGGTCGGCCCGGACGAGGTCGGCCGGGTGATGCTGGGCACGACCCACCCCGTGAACGCCATCATCCGGCGCAAGGACCTCGCGCGGGTGGGGATCCTGCGCATCGCGGCGCCCGCGACACTGTCCATCGCGCCGCTGGCCGCCTGGCCGGCCGAACTGGCGGACGCCGTGCGCGGCCGGGTGGCGATCGTCCGCGGTGGCCATGAGTACGACGGCACCGAGATCAACCCGCTGGACACCGACGCGGTCCGCCGCTTCGCGGAGGAGTGCCGGAACCGGGTCGACGCCATCGCCCTGACCGGGGTGACCTCGCCGGCGAACCCCGAGCACGAGATCCACGCCGCCCGGATCGTCGCCGAGATCCTCGGCGAGGGCTTCCCGGTCACGATGGGGCACGAGGTCGGCGGTCTGGGGCTGCTCGAACGGGAGAACTCCGCGATCCTCAACGGCGCGCTGACGTTCGTCGGCAGGAGCATCGTCGCGGGGCTCGAACAGGCCCTGGACAGTCACCGGCTGCACGCGGAGATCTATGTGACGCAGAACGACGGCACGCTGCTGTCGGCCGCGGAGGCGATGCGGCGCCCGATCCTCACCATCGGGTCGGGACCCACGAACTCCATGCGCGGCGCGGCCTACCTCTCGGGCCTGTCCGACGCGATCGTGATGGACGTCGGCGGCACCTCGGCGGACGTCGGCCTGCTCGTGGACGGTTTCCCGCGCGCGTCCGCGCTCGCGGTCGAGATCGGCGGGGTACGCACCAACTACCGGATGCCCGACCTGATCTCGATCGGGCTGGGCGGCGGCACGATCGTGCGGACGGAACCGGAGCTCGCGGTCGGCCCCGACAGCGTGGGGTACCGGCTGACCGAGGAAGCCCGGATCTTCGGCGGCGACACGCTCACCCTCTCCGATGTCTCGGTACTGGCGGACCGGGCCCGCTTCGGTGACCCGGCACGGGCCGCCGATGTCCCCCTCAAGGTCGTGGACGGCGCGCTCGGCTGGGTCGACGGACGGATCCAGGTGCTCACCGACCGGATCAAGGCCGCCCGCGTCGACATGCCCCTGATCGCCGTCGGCGGGGCCGCCCATCTCATCCCCGACGCGATCCCCGGGGTCAGCGAGGTGCACCGGCACGAGCACGCCTCCGTCGCGAACGCCATCGGCGCGGCCATCGCGGAGGCGTCGGGCACGATCGACCGGGCCTACCGGTTCGACGACAGCAGCCGGGAGGAGTGCCTCGACGAGGCCAGGCGTGCCGCCACCGAGGCCGCGGTGCGGGCGGGCGCCGATCCGGCCCGCGTGCGGATCACCACCGTGAACGAGATTCCCATGGCCTACGTCCCCGGGGACTGCGCCCGGGTGCAGGTGAAGGCCGCCGGGCCCCTGCTGGACCGGTGGGCGCCGACGACAGCACTCCCCCCTTCGGAGACCTCATGAAGCCTTCCCCGCGTCACGTGCGTTCCCCGCAACCGTGGTGCCCAGGGCATCCCCCGCGATCCCCGGACTCCTCCCGTCCCTCGCGCACTTCGCGTCCGGTGCCCTCACGACGCCCGCCCCGCGCCGCCGGGCCGGCGGTCCGTTCCGCGGGCGCCGGCCCTGCCCGGCGGGACGGCGGGCGGGCACGGTGGCGCGCATGACCCGGACCCTCATCCACTCCGGCACGGTCTTCGACGGCACCGGCGCCGGCCCGCGCCCCGCCGATGTGGTCCTGGAGGACGACCGGATCCTCGACATCGGCACCGGCCTGGACGGTGACCTCGCGGTCGACGCCACCGGGCTCACGGTGCTGCCGGGCCTCATCGACTGCCATGTGCACACCGTGCTCTCGGGAGCGGACCGGCTCGGCATGATGGAGGAGCCGTTCTCCTATCAGTTCTTCGCCGCGGCCCGGAATCTGCGCCGCACCCTGGACTGCGGCATCACCACGGTCCGCGACGCGGGCGGGGCCGACCTCGGGGTGAAGGCGGCGCTCGCGGACGGCCTGATCGAGGGGCCGGATGTGGTGGCCGCGATCACCGTCCTCGGACAGACCGGCGGGCACACCGACGGGTGGCTGGCCAACGGAGAGTGTCTGCGGCTCCTGACGCCGCACCCCGGACGGCCGGACATGATCGTCGACGGCCCCGCGGAGATGCGCGTCCGGGTACGGGAGCTGGTGCGCGCGGGCGCCGATGTCATCAAGGTGTGCACCAGCGGTGGCGTGCTCTCGCCCCGCGACGATCCCCGCCACGCCCACTTCGACGACGAGGAACTCGCCGTCTGTGTCGCGGAGGCGGCCAGGGCGGGCCTCGCGGTCATGGCCCACGCCCAGGGTGCCGAGGGCGTCAGGAACGCCGTCCGGGCCGGGGCCCGCAGCATCGAGCACGGCATCCACCTCGACGACACAGCCATCGGCATGATGGCGGACGCCGGGGTCTGGCTAGTGCCGACCCTGCTCGCGCCGATCGCGCTCACCGAGCGGATGGACGCCGGGGCCGCCTTCCCGGAGGCCGTGGTACGCAAGGCACGTGACGTCGTCGAGGTTCACCGGGCGTCGGTACGGCGGGCCGCCGAGGCGGGCGTGCGGATCGCGATGGGGACGGACAGCGGGGTGTTCCCGCACGGCTCCAACCTGCGGGAGCTGGAGCTGCTGCACGCGGCGGGCCTGGACGGACCCGCGGTGCTGCGCGCGGCGACGTCGTCCGCCGCCGAACTCCTCGGCCTCGGGGACCGGACGGGAACCCTCGCACCGGGCCGCCGCGCAGACCTGCTGCTCCTCGCGGGTGACCCCTTCGACTTCGCGGAGTACCGCTCCCGCGTCCGCGTGGTGTTCCAGCGCGGCAGGCAGGTGCGCCGCTACGGCACCGGCGCGGACGGGGAACCCCCGGGTGAGGCGTCCGCCGGCGCCGGAGCGGAGGGCTCCCGGATCGGGCCGGCCGGCCGAGGCGCTCCGGCCGGCGGCGCTCATGGGGGACAATGACGCTGTGCCGGACCGGTCGGGGTACGTGAGCCTCGGACAGCTGCTCGCCCTCGGGCTGCTGCCCGGGCACGAGGTGGTGGGCGGCGCGGCCGGGCTGGGCCGTCGGCTCATCGCCGTACTGCCGGGGACGTCACCGCGCCGGATCGGCGATCTGCGCGCCGGGACGGCCGCCGTCTTCGAACCGGGCCGGCTCGACGCGGCCGATGTCCTCACGGACTACGCGATCCGCCTCGGCCACAGCGTCGGCATCGCCGGGCTGATCCTCCAGCGGCCCGCCACCGCCGTCCCGCTCGCGGCCCGGCGGCTCGCGGACAAGTTCGAGGTGCCGCTGGTCCTGCTGGACCATGTGGACACCGCCGCGGTCGTCTCGGCCCTCGATCCCCACGTCCGCGGGCCCGAGGTGGTCGGCGCCAAGATGGTGGCGCAGACCGCGCACCGGCTCAGGACCGCGTCGCAGACCCCGGAGGCACTCGTCGCCGTCCTGTGCGCGACGCTCGGCAATCCGGTCGCGCTGGTCGACAGCGAGGGCCGCCTGGTCGCCGGTGACGCACTCGCGCGCGAATCGCTCGTCGCCGCCGGTCTCGTGGTTCACCTCCAGCGCGGCGGGCCCGCCGCCTCGTCGGCGGAGACCGACGGGGACCACCGGGTGGTGCTGCAGCCGCTCACGCTTGAGCCGGGCGGGCCGGCCAATCTCTGGCTGACGGCCCGGCTGCCCAGGGCGGGCTCGTCGCTGACGGAGCCGGCCCAGCAGGCACTGGGCGTCGGGGCCTGGGCGTTCACCGCGTATCTGGCCACCCGGTCGCTCGCGGCGGAACGCCAGAGCCGCCGGCGCGCGCTGCTGCTGACGGAGATCCTGGAGCACGCGGAGGCACCGCCGGGCCGGACGGTGGAACGCGCGACCGCCGCGGGATGGCGGCTCTCCGGCTGGCACACGGCGATCCACGTCGTCGTCAGCTGGCAGTCGGGCCGTTCGCGCCCGACGGACCTCGCCGAGCGGATCGAGGACGCCCTCACCCACCACGGGATCACGGCGAGCCTCGTCGAGCGTCCGGACGGCTGGGTGTTCTGGACGACGTCGGACACGGAGCCCGACGCGCTGCGCGGTGCCGAACTGGCCCGGAGCGTCCGGCGGGCCCTGCTCCGGGAGGAACGGGACTGGCTGCGTCTGCGGCTCTGCGCCGGAATCGGCCGGCCCCACGCCGGTACCGCCGGTCTCAAGCAGTCGCTGCACGAGGCCGGGCAGGCGTGTCTCCTCGCGCGGACCCAGGACGTCGCCGGCGCCGTCGAGCACATCGACGCCATGAGCCTGAAGCGCCTGCTGGTGGGGTGGTACGGCTCCGGGCCCCTGCGCGAGGTCGCCGCCGATCTGCTGGAGCCGCTGTGGGCCGCCGACCCCGCGGGGAACTGGTCCACACCCTCGGCTGCTATCTCGACCACGAGTCGTCCGCGACGACGACCGCAGGCGTGCTGGGCGTCCATCGCAACACCGTGCTGCACCGGCTCGAACGCGTCCGGGCGCTGCTCCCCGTCGACCTCTCCCGCCCCGACGAACGGCTCGTGGTCCATCTGGCGACCCGCGTCGCCGGAATCGGCCGGCAGGAGGAGTAGTGCGCCGCCCGCCGGGTGCCCGGGAGCACGGACACCGAACGCGCCGGAGGCGGCCCGAGGGGGAACCGGCCCCGCGCCGGGACATGACCGGTCGTCACGGACCGCGTCGGCCGGGGCGGGGACGGGAATCCCCGCGGGAGAGGAAGTGGGGTGCCGATGGGGACGTATGACGGGCAGAGACATCCTCGGGTCGTGATCGTCACGGGTGGCAGCCGGGGCATCGGGCGCAGTGTCGTCGAGCGGCTCACCGCCGACGGATTCGCGGTCCTCTTCACGCACTCCGGCTCCGACGCCGAGGCCGGGGCCCTGGAGTCCGGGCTCCTCGACACCGGCCGTCTCGTCCGGGGGATCAGGCTGGACGTCACCGGGGACGACGCTCCGGTGCGGGCGTTCGAGGCCGCCGAGAACCTGGGGACGGTGGTCGGCCTGGTGAACAACGCCGGGGTCACCGGCAGGATCGGTCCGGTCGTGGACCTCACCGACGCCGATCTCCGGCGGGTCGTCGAGGTGAACGTGGTGGGGCCGGTCCGGCTCTGCCGGGAGGCGGCACGGCGGTGGACCGGGCGGACGGAGGGCGCGTCCATCGTGAACGTCTCCTCGGTCGCGGCGCGTACCGGATCCCCGTACGAGTACGTGGCCTACGCCGCGACGAAGGCGGCCGTGGAGACCCTGGCCGTGGGGCTCGCCAAGGAGTTGGCCGCCGGCGGTGTCCGGGTCAACGCCGTGTCCCCGGGGACCGTCGACACCACCATCCACGCCCGTGCCGGCGAGCCGGGGCGGGCACAGCGGGTCGCGTCCCGGATCCCGCTGGGGCGTCCCGGCAGGCCGGGGGAGATCGCCGACGCGATCTCCTGGCTGATGTCCGACGGCGCCTCCTACGTCACCGGGGCCGTTGTCGAGGTATCGGGCGGCCTCTGAGGAGTGTCGTCGAAGTGGCGTCGTCCGCCCGGCGGGCGGGCCACCGCCCTGATCCCGGCGCGCACGCCCGGTGGCGGCATCGCCGTACGCCGGTGCCACGGACGTCCGCCGCCCGCGCCCGCGCGAACCGCCGCCGACGGACAACACCCGTGCCCCAGCGGAACAACCGGGCTCGCGCAGGCGGCGGCCGCCACCGTTTGCGAGGGCCGGAGCGGTGTGTTCCCTTGGGATGGAACACCCGCATGGCCGACAGCCCCCGGATTCCCGCCGGGGCCAGGACGCTCCGGCCGCCCGGCGTGAGGGGTGTCCCGGGCACAGAGGTGTCCCGGGCAGCTGCCCATTCTCCGCCGGCACGGCCATGCCGCTCCCGTGACGTGATCACGGAGTAATCGCGTGTGCCATCGGCCGGTCGAGGAGGTCCACCATGACGCCGGAATACGATCGCGGGCCGACGGATCGGTTCGCCGAGCTGCTCGCGAAGGTGCCCGACCCGCCCGTCCTGTCGGCGTTCTGGTACGACTGGGGGCCGATCTTCTACCGGGGCCGGCTCGACGGCTCGGCCCGTGTGCTGATCGTGGCCTCGGACCCCGGGCCGACCGAGCGGATCGCCGGGCGCAGCCTCGTGGGCAACGCCGGGCAGCGGGTGCAGGGCTTCCTCGGAAAGCTCGGTCTGACCCGCTCCTACGTCTGCCTCAACGCGTGGGCGTACGCGGTCCATCCGGGCCAGGCCTTCGCGATGAAGGACAGACTCGACGAACCGGCGCAGACGCAGTGGCGCAACGCGGTCTTCGACCGGGCGACCGACGGGACACTGCAGGCCGTCGTCGCGATGGGGTTCATGGCCCAGGAGGCGGTACGCCTGTGGACCACCCGGCCCCAGACGACGCTGGTCGAGGTCCCCCACCCGTCCAGCCACGACGAGACGGCGCTGCTGGACGCGTGGCGCGGCGGCGTCACGCAGCTGCGCCGGATCGTGACGCCGGACGACGACGGCGACAACACCGGCCCCAACTACGGCGCCGTCTTCAAGGAGTCCGACTACAGCGCGATCCCCCGCCGCGACCTGCCCTTCGGCGCACCGGCGTTCCTGGGTGACGACGCCTGGGTGCGCGCGAAGCCGGGCGAGGCGCAGAACTCCGTCGGCCGCCCGTCACCCGACGACGGGCACACCCTGATCTGGAAGGCGCCGGGCTGATGGCGCTCGTACTCCGTGGCACGGTCGTCACCTTCGACGGCGAGCACCGGGTACTCGACCCCGGCGCCGTGTACGTCGGCGACGACGGCCGTCTGGCCGCGGTGCGGCCCGCCGGGCAGGACCCGCCCGCGGGCTTCTCGGGCGCGCCGCGGATCGACACGGGCGCGCTGATCCTCCCGGGTCTGATCGACCTCCACAACCACCTCACGTACAACACACTCCCCCTGTGGGAGGCGGTCGGCGTCCCCTACCAGCACCACGACCGATGGGTCAAGGAGGACGAACCGCCCGGCTACTCCACGTCGGTCACCTGGCCGGCCAAGGTGCTCGGTCAGGCGGCGCCCGAGGCGCTGGCCAAGTACGCCGAGGTCAAGGCGCTGATCGGCGGGACCACGGCCATCCAGGGCGCGCCCATCTCGACGCGCCCCGTGGACGGCTGGCTGCTGCGGATCATCGACACCGAGAAACTGCCGGCGGGCACCGACATGGTGATGACGGCGGCGCTCCAGCTCGACGCCGACGTCCTCCGTGACGACCGGGCGCCGAAGCTCGACGGCACGCGCCTGCTGATCTACCACGTCGCGGAGGGCAGGCCCGGCTCCCTCGTGCGACGCGAGTTCGAGGAACTCGAACCGTGCCTGAAGCCGGGCCTGATCGGCGTGCACGGCACCGCGCTCGGGGCCCCCGACTTCCAGCACTGGCAGAACGCGGTCGCGGAGATCGACGCCGCGGAGCGGGGGACCCTCGTGTGGTCGCCGTTCTCCAACTACTGGCTCTACCACGACACGACGAACGTCATCGAGGCGGACAGGAAGGGGCTGCGGATCGCGCTCGGCTCCGACTGGTCGCCGTCGGGGACCAAGCACGTGCTCGGCGAGCTCAAGGTCGCCGACGCCGTCAACGGCCACGCGCTCGGCGGGCGCTTCAGCGACCGCGACCTGTGCGACATGGTCACCGCGAACCCCGGCGACGCGCTGGCGACCGCCTGGGGGCCACAGGTGGGCCGGCTGCGGCGCGGCGGCGCAGCGGACCTGCTCGTCCTCGAACGGCACACCCCCGGTCAGGACGTGTACCGCACCGTCATCGAGGCGACCGAGCGCCACGTGCGGCTGGTCGTGGTGCGCGGCCGCCCGTTCTACGGAACGCCGTCGCTGATGACCGCCGCCGGCGCGACGGACACCGACACGATCACGGTGGCCGGGCTCAAGCGCCGCGTGGCGGTGCGTCAGCCGGACCGGACCGACGCCAGGCTCGACTGGCCCGGCGTCAGGCGCGCGCTCGAAAAGGTCCGCAAGGACCCGGTCGCCGCCTGGCACGACTCGCAGGACGCGCTCGCGGGGTGGGGCGGGCCGCTCGACGACCCCGATGCCCCGCTGGTCCTGTTCGGCGACATGCCCGAAGGCGACCTGGGCGCGTTCGCCGCCGGCGGCGAGGTCCCGCCGGGTCTGGAGATCCCGCACCTGGACCCGCTGACCCACGACGCGGCCTACTTCGCCGCCGTGACACGCAGCGGCGTGCCCCAGCTCCAGCACCTCGCGGGGTACTACCCATGAGCCCGGAGGCCGCCCGGCGGGTCCGGGCCCTGCCGGATTCGACCGGTCTGGACGAGTTCCTGGAACGGAGCGCCGCCGACCCGCTGCCGCTCGCGGCCCGCTACCAGCTCGTGGCCGCCGCGCGCGCACTGCTGGAGGAGCTCTACGTCCACCTCCCGCTCAAGCGGGCGATGTACGCCACCGACCCGGTCCAGGGCCTGCGCCTGCTGGAGCGCCGCCTCGCCCCGCTCAGCGAGCTGCAGTTCCACGCCGAACTCGCGGGCGTCTTCCGGGGGCTGTGCGACCTGCACACCGTGTATCAGCTGCCCGAACCGTACCGCGGTCATGTGGCGACACTGGGTTTTCTCGTCGAGCGCTACTTCGACGCCGACGGGACGCCTCACCACATCGTCTCCAGGATCGACCGCTCCCTCGCGCACAACGGCTTCGACGCCGGCGCCGAACTGGAGGCCGGGAACGGCGTGCCGATCGAGCGGGCGATCGAGCGCAACGCGGCCGCGCAGGCGGGCGCCAACCTCGACGCGCGCCTGGCGCGCGCGCTCGACTCGCTGGCGCTGCGCCCCCTTCGGACCTGTCCCCCGCCCGACGAGCGCTGGGTCACGCTGTCCTACCGCACACCGGCCGGCCGCCGCCGCGAGACGCGCGTCCCGTGGCGCGTGCGCGCCGCCGGGCGGCACGCGGGACGCGCGCAGGATCCCGTCCCGACGCTCGCGACCAGCCTCGGCATCGACGCGGGAAACGAAGCCACCCGCCAACTGAAGCGGGCGCTGTTCGCGCCGGCCCGGGCACGGGGTCCGGCGGCGGCCCTCCGCGGCGTCATGGACCACCGGACACTGCGGTTCCGCGGCCGCTCCTTCGGGTACCTGCGCGTCTTCTCGTTCAACGTCCCGAGCGCGCGGCTGTTCGCCGAGCAGGTGGCGCGGATCGCGGCGCGCGCTCCGGCGAGAGCGCTGATCGTGGACATCCGCGGCAACCCGGGGGGCCACGTCCCGGCCGCGGAGTGCGCCCTGCAGGTCCTGAGCGAGGCCCCCGTCGTCCCCGTGTGCTTCTCGCTGCCGACCACCCGCGCCGCGCTGGCGCTGACGCGGTCCAACCCGGGATTCCGCGTCTGGTCGAGCTCGATCCGCGCCGCCGTGGAGACCGGCGAGCCGTACTCCCAGGGATTCCCGCTGACCGACCCCGAGGCGATCACCGCCGGACTGCCCCGCCACGCCGGCCCGAAAGTCCTGATCACCGACGCGCTGTCCTACTCTGCCGCCGACATCTTCGCGGCGGGATTCCAGGACAACGGCCTCGGGCCCGTCCTCGGGACCGCGCGGCGCACGGGCGCCGGCGGCGCCAACGTATGGACCCACGAGTTGCTGCGGGTCTGGCTGCCCGAGCTGCTCGGCGGGCTGCCCCGCGGCGCCGGGTTCCGTGTCGCGCTCCGGCGAGCCACGCGGGCACGCGGCAACGTCGACGTCCCGCTGGAGGACCTCGGCGTCCAGGCGGACGAACTGCACCTGCTGACCGAGCGCGACGTCACCGGGCGCAACCAGGACCTGCTGGCGGCCGCCGCAGCCCTGCTCGCCTGAATCCGCGCCTTGTCCTCCCGAACGATTCGGCCCTGCGCCACGGTTCGGTTCGGCTCCCTCTTCAGCCGCTCCACCGCGGGCGGACCGACCCGGTGGAGGAACAAGGGGAGCCGTCGGCGGAAGCCGCCCCCGGCGTCCGGCACAGCCACCTCGTACGCGAGGGTGCCCGCGCGGTCCGGGAACACGGAAGGGCGCCCGGCGAACGGCCCGTTCCGGTCGGCGCCCCCGTACCACCGAGGTCACGGCCCGGTCAGGTCCGACGGCGGTGGTACGGGGGCGCCGGGGCGGGGCGCCGCGGGCTGCGGGACGGCGGCGTCGGCGATCCGGCGGCGCATCGGGCGCCTGCGCAAGGCGTCCAGCGCCTCGTCGACCAAGGCGCTCAGGGGGAAGGAGAGTTCGGCCTCCAGCGCGGTGGCGGCGGCCGTGGTGGCGGCGGACTCGGCGTCCAGGACCGGCAGGAGTCGCTCGGCGCGAGCGGTCAGACGGACGACACGCTGCCGCGCGTCCTCTCCGGGGGCGAGGACGACAAGCTCCTGAGCGGCCATGTGGGCGACGGTCTGACTGGCCGCGGAATGAGTCACTCCGATGGCGCGGGCGAGGTCCCGGATGGCACTGGGCCCGGAGGCGGCCAGGGCCCGGACGACGGGGGCGAATCGGGGGCGGAAGTCACGCAGGCCGAGGTCCTCGTAGACGGCCGCGACATCGCCGTCCAGGAGATCGAGGAGTTGGCGCAGCCGCGTACCGAGCAGTTCGGGACCGGGCGAGTGAGGCACACCGTATTGTAACAGCACTGTTGTATCTTGGCCGAGGAGGTCCCCGCATGCGTGAGCTGTATCCGCCGATCGAGCCGTACGAGCACGGGATGCTCGACGTCGGCGACGGCAACCTCGTGTACTGGGAGGTCTGCGGCAATCCGGAGGGCAGACCCGCGCTCTTCGTCCACGGCGGGCCGGGGTCGGGCTGCCACCCCCGGCTGCGCCGGTACTTCGACCCGGAGCGGTACCGGATCGTCCTGTTCGACCAGCGCGGCTGCGGACGCAGCACCCCCCACGCGGCCGACCCGGCCACGGACATGCGGCACAACACGACCGCGCATCTGATCGCCGACATGGAACTGCTGCGGGAGCGGCTGGGAATCGACCGGTGGCTGCTGTTCGGCGGATCGTGGGGCTCCACCCTGATGCTGGCCTACGCCCGACAGCACACGGCGCGGGTGTCCGCGATGGTCGTCTCCGGAGTCACCACCACACGCCGCTCGGAGATCGACTGGCTCTACCGGGGTCTGGGCCGGATCTTCCCCGAGGAGTGGGAACGCTTCCTCGCCGGCGCCCCCGGCACGCCCCGTGACGGCGACGTCGTCGCGGCCTACGCCCGGCTGACCGGGCATCCGGACGCGGCGGTGCGGGAGAAGGCCACGGCCGACTGGTGCGCATGGGAGGACACGGCCGTCTCCGGTGAGCCGAACGGCTCCTCCCGGCCCTACGGCACCCGCCCCACGGCGGCCCGGCTGGCCCTGGCCCGGATCTGCTCCCACTACTTCTCCCACGGCGCGTGGCTGGAGGAGGGCGCCCTGATCCGCGACGCCGGACGGCTCGCCCCGGTCCCCGGCGTACTGATCCACGGCCGGCTCGACCTGAGCACTCCCCTGGACACCGCGTGGCATCTCGCCCGCGCCTGGCCCGGTGCCGAACTCCACGTCGTCGAAACCGAGGGGCATCTCGGCGGAGACACCACACGCGACCTCGAACTCCGGGCCCTCGACCGCTTCGCACGCGCCTGATCCCCCGCCGGGCGCGGTCCGCCGGCCCCAAGGCGCTGGACCGCGCCACCGGTCGGCGCCTCAGCGCGTGTACGCCATCGGTGCCCACCGCGGTGCGATCACCGCCCCGCTCCGCCCGCGCCTCTGCGGTGCTGCGCCACGATGACCCCGGCGCACCGACCGAGGAGGCAGCAGTGGCAGGGACCATGAGAGCCGTCGTACTGGACGCACCCGGAGGCGTGGAAGCGCTCCGGCTGCGCAGCCTCCCCGTTCCCGAGCCCGGGCCGGGCCGGGTGCGGATCAGGGTCGAGGCGTTCGGGCTGAACCGGTCCGAGCTGCACGCACGGCTCGGGCTCGCCGAGGGCGTCACCTTCCCCCGCGTGCCGGGGATCGAGGCGGTCGGCACCGTGGACGCCGACCCCGGGGGAGTGCTGGAGGCGGGTCGGCAGGTGGCCGCCATGATGGGCGGAATGGGGCGTACGTACGACGGCGGATACGCCGAGTACACCGTCGTACCGCGTTCGCAGATCATCCCGTTCGACTCCGCGCTGCCCTGGGTGACCCTCGGCGCGGTGCCCGAAACACTCCAGACCGCGTACGGCTCCCTCACCACCGGACTGGACCTCCGGGCGGGCCAGACCCTGCTGATCCGCGGCGGGACCTCCGCCCTGGGGCTCGCCACCGCCACCCTGGCCAAGGACCTCGGCGCGACCGTGCTGTCCACGACCCGCAACCCCGACCGCACCACGGCGCTCGCCGCGCACGGGGTCGATCATCCGCTGGTCGACGACGGCGCGATCGCCGCACGGGTTCGGGACCTCCTTCCCGAAGGCGTGGACGCGGCGCTCGAACTGGTCGGCACCCCCACCCTTCCCGACACCCTGGCCGCCACCCGGATCCACGGGACCGTCTGCTTCACCGGGATGCTGTCGAACCAGTGGATCGTCCATGACTTCTCCCCCATCGCCTATCTGCCCCGGGGCGTGCGCCTGACCGCGTACGGCGGCGAAGCGGGCGACCTGCCCGCCGAGGTGCTCCAGCGCTGGCTCGACCGGATCGCCACGGGCGGGATCTCCCTGGGACCCGTGCACGTGTACGCCCTCGACGACATCAGGACCGCCCATCAGGACATGGAGCAGGGCCGCCGCGTGGGAAAGCTGGTCGTCGTCACCCGGTGACACCGGGCGCCGGACGTCGGTACCCCCTGGCGTCCACCGTACGACCACGCTCCGCGCCGGTGCCTCCGGATGTACGCACATCACCCGGTCCACCCGTCGGGCGGCCGGACCACCCCACATCCGAACCAGAGCGCCGTACCACATCTCTGACCCATGGAGAGGGAAACCGTCTCAGGAAGTCCGAATCCCATGAGGATCACGGGTTTCCGGCCAACGATTCCCGCATCCCGGATGCACAGACAACCCACAGCCGGGCCCCTCCCTCTCAACGGGCAGCCGCGGATCCCGCCGCCGGACGCGTACGGCAGGGGCTGACCATCCGTGAGCAGACCGTTCGACCCTCCATGTTCAGTGGCACTCGTCAACGAGGAACAATGAGCAGAAATCACCGCAACCGTCTGTGGCGTTCGGGCCTCGCCGTCTCGGCCGCGCTCGCCGTGACCGCGGGCGTCGCCGGCGCCGCACCCGACGCCAAGTCCGCCGCCACGGCCCCGAAGCTCAGTCTGATAGCCGCCTCGGGCTCCGTGACCCTCCAGCGGTACGAGGGGGAGCCCGGGGAGCCGTCCGGCGTCTACCTGGATCTCGGTACGTATGTGAGCGCCGAGGGCGGCCCCCTCGAATTCAAGGTCACCCGCACGTCCTACAACGACCCGGTCGTCGCCCGGCAGATCATCCGCACGGGCAAGAAGGTGAGCACCAAGACCCTCCCGGCGGGCATGGTGAAGGACTTCTCGGGTCTGCAGTCCTTCCTCCAGATCACCCTCACCGACTCCGCCGGGAAGGCCGTCGTGAACCGGAAGGAGGCGTTCTGTCCGAACAACGCCTCCGGGCGCATCCGCCCCGACGCCCCGGCGACGTCGAAGTATCCGCAGAGCTGTCCCACGAACCCCTTCACGCTCGGCTCGGTGTGGGGCTTGGAGAAGGGCTGGGCCGCCAACACCTACCAGGGCTACTACTCGACCCCCGTGGATGTGCCGGCGGGCGTGTACACGGCCAAGGTGTCCGTGGCCAAGCCCTACCGCGATCTGCTCGGGATGCCGAACGAGAGCCGGACGCTCAAGGTGACCGTGCTCCCGGGGGAGGCGCCTCCCCCGGAGGTGCCGGGCCCGCCGGCCGCGGGCACCCGCGGCGCGCACTCCGGTCACTCCGGTCACTCCGGTCACGGCCGTCACGGCGGCCCGGCGCGGCCCGTGGACGGTCTCGGGCACGCCAACCTCCGGGGTCACGGCATCGACACTCCCGCGCCCCCGGCCCTGCCGTACGCGCTCAAGAAGGCGGGGCTCGCGGCCGCGGCCGCGGGGGACGGACCGGGACGTACGGACGGATCGCGCAGCAGGCCCGCGCTGAAGCCGGCCGCACAGCGCCCGGCCGACCGGGCGGGCGTGCCGGCGAACGTGCCCAAGCCCGATCTCCGCGCCCTGCCCGCCTGGGACATCTTCATCTCCGGCGGCGCGGTGGGGGAGGTCCCGGGCCGGGACCACCTCGCCTTCGGCAGCACCACCTGGAACGCGGGCCCCGCACCGCTGGTCGTGGACGGGTTCCGCAAGCCCGGCAAGGACCTGATGGACGCCTACCAGTACTTCCACGACGCGTCGGGGAAGCAGGTCGGCTACGCGCCCACCGGCACCATGGAGTGGGACCCGCGCGAGGGCCATATGCACTGGCATTTCACCGACTTCGCCGCCTACCGGCTACTCAAGGCCGACAAGAAGGAGGTCGTGCGCAGCGACAAGGAGGCGTTCTGCCTGGTCAACACCGATGCCGTCGACTACACGGTGAAGAACGCCAACTGGCATCCGTTCAGCACCGATCTGGGCTCCGCCTGCGGCGAGCAGAACGCCCTGTCGGTACGGCAGGCGCTGGACGTCGGCTCCGGTGACACCTACTCGGGATACCTTCCGGGCCAGTCCTTCGACATCACCGGCGTGCCGAACGGGACCTACTACATCCAGGTGGTCGCCAACCCGGACAAGAAGCTGCACGAGTCGGACCTCACCAACAACGTGTCGCTCCGCAAGGTCGTCCTGGGCGGCAAGCCCGGCGCCCGGACCGTGACGGCGCCCCCGCACGGTCTGGTCGACTCCCGCTGACAGCCGGGAATCCGCGGCACTCGGGGCCCGGTCACGCACCAGCGCGTGGCCGGGCTCCGGCGCGTTCGGACGGCTGCGCCCATCACCTGCGCGGCCCGGCGTGTCCGGGGTGCGCGGTGCGTACGATGGGGCGTGTGCGTGTGCGAGGAAAGGTTACGCCGCGTCGGGCCGGTGGGGCGGGAGGGGCAGCGCCGCCCAGACGGTCTTCCCGCGCGGAGGCGTCAGCTCCCACGACCAGGTGTCGCTCAGGGCGCTGATCAGCGCGAGGCCCCGGCCGCCCAGGGCGTCCTCGTCGGCCTCGCGCGGCCGCGGCGGGCTGGAGCTGGGGTCGGTCACCGCGCAGACGAGATCACCGGGGTGCAGAAAGATGCCGAGCCAGACCGGATAGTCGCCGATGTCGGGCACGGCGGGGTCCACCGCGTGCTGGACGGCATTGGTGACCAGCTCACTGACGACCAGGGCGGCGTCGGACACGAGTCCGTCCAGCGCCCAGCCGTTCAGGGTGTCGGCGACGAAGTCACGCGCCTGGGGCGCGTTGCGGAGCCGTCCGTCGAGGCCGCATGCCGCGAACCCGGCGGGGCCGGTGTCCTGGTTCCACAGAAGACCGTTCGAAGATGCCGATCCGGATGCCCGGTCCGTACCGGGCGCGGCGCCGCGGGAACGGGGTCCCGGTCGGGCGCTCGTGCTCGATGAGACTGACACATGGGTCGTCACAGGCCATGTCCCCCTGGAGGTCAGGCGTTGACGCGATGTCAGCCGCCGTGGTCACGAGTATGGTCGAGCGTCGGCCCGTAATGCAATTGCATCCGGGATTGCATTCGAGATTGCATTCGCCGGAGAGTAGAGCGAGCGAACATCCGTACGGTGAGGGGCAGTTGCAGTGGAGCAGATCTACAACGGCATGCCGGCGACCGCACTGGCGGTGACGTGGACCAAGAGCAGTCACAGCAACGCGACGGGCAATTGTGTGGAAATGGCGGGGCTGCCCGACGGTTCGGTGGCGATCCGCAACTCCCGTGATCCCCACGGTCCCGCCCTGATCTATACGCGGGACGAGATGGCGGCGTTCGTGGCAGGAGCCAGAAGTGGCGACTTCGACTCGGTCATAGGCTGAAAGTCGTCAGCCGACGACCCGGTCTCACGCCACCTGAGGTGTGCATGGTGGATACTGGCACTTTCCCACCGTCCGCAGGAGCGCCCGATGGCTGCAACCGACCCGAACGAGTCGTTGTTCGCACGACCGCTGGGGGCGGTGGAGAAGAACCCCACGGCGCTCAAGCTGATCCTCGGCGGCAAACTGCGCGAGCTGCGCACCACGGCGGGGCTGGATCCCGCTGATGTGGACCGCCGCCTCGGGTTCTCACGGTCGAAAACAAGCCGAATCGAACTCGGCCGCCATGGCTGCAAGCGGGCGGACGCCCTGGCGTTCCTGAGCCTGTACGGGGTCGACGGCGATGACCGCGTGGCCGAGTTCCTCCGGCTGGTGGAGCAGTCCCACCGTACGGACTGGTGGCGCTCCTTCAACGACGTACTGTCCGACTTCTTCACCCCGCTGGTCGCCCTGGAGGGCGCCGCCGAGCGCATCCGTACCTATGAGCCGTTCTATGTGCCCGGACTGCTCCAGACCTCCGCGTACACCCGTGCCGTGATCAAGGCGGGGCCCGGCCGGCAGCTTCCGCACGAGGTGACGCGCCGGGTGGAGCTGCGGCAGGAGCGGCAGCGGCAGCTCGACCAGCCGGACGCGCCCCGGCTGTGGGCGGTGATCGACGAGTCCGTGCTCCTGCGGACGGTCGGCGGCCGGGAGGTCATGCGGGCCCAGATCGACCATCTGCTCACGATGACGGAACGACCGAGGGTCACCCTGCAGATCGCGCCGCTGGATGTGTCGGCCGCGGTCGGCGTCGGCACTGGAGTGACGTATCTGCGCTTTGCTCTGAGCGACCTCAAGGACGCCGTGTACATCGAGCATCTGACGGACTCGACGTTCAGCCAGAAGCCGCCGGTCGTCGAGGAGTACCGGAACATGCTGGACCGGCTGGGCGCGTGCGCGCTCACCCCGGCGCAGTCCCGCGAGGTGCTGAGCAAGCGCGCGTCCGAACTCTGAGGCACGCGGCGGGCACGGTGGCCGGAGGCGCCGAACGACCGTGGGCGCGCGGGGAATCACAGGCAACGGCCCCCCGGCGGCGCGGGTGGGACCGACGCGCCCGACGGGCCCACGGCCCGGGTCTCCCCGCCCGCGCGGGGAAACGCCGGGCCGTGCCGCGGCGCCAACCGGGGGCGGCCCCGCGATCGGGCGGAACGGCGGCCGGATCAGCCGATACGGGCGACTCCGCCCCACTCCAGCCACTCGTCGGTCTGCTGGACGGGAGCCAGATCGTTGTCCGGCCGCCAGGTCGAGACCTCCACCAGGCCCGGTTCCAGGATCTCCAGACCGTCGAAGTACTCGGCGACCTCCCGCTCCTCACGCACCCGGCCCCAGTGCCCGCCGGTGGCCTCGGCCATGAAGTCGGTGACGAACCGGCGGATCTCCGGACGGTCGCTGACGAGCTGGCAGACGACGAGGAAGCTGCCGGGCACCAGCCGGTCGGCGACCCGGCGCACCAGAGCGCCCGGATCGCTCTCGTCGGGTATGCAGTGCATGACCGAGACGAAGAGGGCGGCGACGGGTTGGCTGAAATCGATCAGCCTGACCGTCTCCTCATGGCCGAAGATGCCCTCGGTGTCGCGCATATCGGCCTGGATGACGGCGGTGCGGTCGTTCTCGTCGAGCAGCGCCCGGCCGTGGGCCAGCACGATGGGATCGTTGTCGACGTAGACGACCCTGGAGGCGGGGTCGACGGCCTGCGCCACCTGGTGGACGTTGTCCTGGGTGGGCAGGCCGGAACCGTGGTCGATGAACTGGCGTATGCCGTACTCACTGGCGAGCAGGCGCACCACACGCTGGAGGAACCGCCGGTTGTTGACCGCGAGCACCTTGGTGCTGGGCACCTGCTTGAGAAGCTCTTCACAAGCTTCCCGGTCCGACTGGTAGTTGTCGCTGCCCCCCAGGTAGTAGTCGTACATACGTGCCACGCTGGGCACCGTCGTGTCGATGGCGTCCGGGCGCCACGACTCCCCTTGCATCCAGTTCTCACCCGTGTCTGTAGATAGCATCAGCTGTAGGACGACCATGCTAGGGAGCGCACGGAGCCCGGTACAGGTTCGCGCCACCGGAACGGACAGCGCACAGGCCTTTTCGGCCAACTGCGGATATGCCTCGGGCCGATGCACAGCACCCATCGAGCCCCGGCACACCCCCTGGCGACCACGACCCCACCACCCCCGGCCGACGAGGTGGCCTGCGCCGATCGATCACGGCCCGAGCAGAGGTTCGAGGGGCCGCGCATCGGCGCCTGCGGACCGGCGGGACGGCCTTCCCGGCCGACGGCCATCGAATCCGGCCACGGAGTGACACGCGGTATCCCTGCAAGACAGGTGACCGCGGGACACGGAGCACCGTCCCGGAGGCCCGGTTGAACTCCAGCCTCCTCTTAGCTTAGCCTTACCTAACTTGATCACCGCGGTGATGCGCCGTGCCCCGCCATGGCCGGATCACCTCGGGACGGTCCCTCCGACAGGCGTGGGATCGGCGCTTTTCTCTGCTCACCGACTCTTGAGGGACATCCATGCTCGGGTTCACTCGTGTGCGTCGTCGCGCACTCGCGGCCGCGACCACCGCCGTCGCCGTCGTCCTCACCATCGGCGGCTGCTCGTCGGACGGCGACGACGGCAAGGAGACCACCGGCGCCCCGGGGAAGAGCGGCGGAGCGTTCCCCGTCTCGATCAAGAGCGCGCTCGGCACGGCGGAGATCCCCGAGGAGCCCCGGCGCGTCGTCACCCTGGGCCAGGGCTCCACCGAGACGGCCATCGCGCTCGGCAAGACCCCGGTGGGCATCGAGAGCTACCCCTGGGGCAGTGACAAGACGGGTTATCTGCCGTGGATCCACGAGGCGGTGACCAAGGAGGGCGGCAAGCTGCCCAAGCAGTTCACGGGTGGCGAGGAACTGGACATCGAGGCCATCACCGAGCTGGAGCCGGACGTCATCCTCGCTCCGTGGTCGGGCATCACGCAGAAGCAGTACGACATCCTCAAGGACATCGCTCCCACCGTGGCCTACCCGGATCTGCCGTGGAGCACCAACTGGGACCAGCAGATAGAGATCATCTCCAAGGCGCTCGGCAAGCCCGGTGAGGCGAAGAAGCTCACCGGCGCCATCGAGAAGCAGCTCGCCGACGCGGCGGCGAACCGGCCCGCGTACAAGAACCTGACGTTCTCGTACATCTACAACACCGGCCCCGGCACCCTCGGGGTGTTCAAGCCCGAGGAGCAGCGGGTCACGATGGTGTCCTCCCTCGGGCTGACCGTCGACCCGGTGGTGAACGGCTTCCCGGAGACGAAGGGCACCGACTCGGCGCTCATCGGTCTGGAGAACGCGGACAGGCTCAAGGACAGCGACCTGATCTTCACCTTCTACAGCGACGAGAAGAACCGCGAGGAGGTCGAGGCGCAGCCGCTGTACAAGAACATCCCGGCGGTCCGGAAGGGCGCCGTGGTGGTCGGTGACTCCAACTCCTTCGTCACCGCCTCGTCGATCATCAACCCGCTGACCGTGCCGTGGACGATCGAACGGTATCTGCCGCTGATCGACAAGGCCGTCGCCGCCGCCGGCCGGTAGGACTGTCCCGCCCGATGGCTGCGATCACCCGTGCACCGCTGGGCGGTGCCTCCCGCCGGGGCACCGCCCGGCGGGCCCTCGGCCTGCTCGCCGGACTGGTCCTGCTGGCGCTCGCCCTGTTCGCGAGTGTGATGTTCGGCAGCCGGACCACGTCATTCGGTGACGTCCTCGACGTTCTGTCCGGCACCGCCGATGCCCCGCTCACGGACGTCGTCGAAAGCCGGTATCCCAGGACGGCGCTCGGTGTGCTGGCCGGGATCGGTCTCGCCGTGGCGGGCACGCTGATGCAGGGCGTGACCCGTAACTCCCTTGCCGAGCCGGGCCTGCTGGGCATCAACGCGGGCGCCTCGGCGAGCATCGTCACCGCGACGGCGTTCTGGGGCGCCGGCGGAAGTACGGCCGCGATGTGGTGGGCACTGCCCGGCGCGCTGATCGCGGGAGTGCTGGTCCAGCTGATCGGAACGTCCGGATCGGGCCGGAGCCAGGTCAGGCTGGTCCTGGCGGGCGCGGTGGTGTCCGCGGTGCTGATGGCATTCATCCAGGCGGTCACCCTCACCAGGCCCCAGGTGTTCGACAGCTACCGGTACTGGGTGGTGGGGGCCCTCGGCGGACGGGACTTCGATGTCGTCACCGCGATGCTGCCCTTCACGGCGGCCGGTCTGCTGCTGGCGCTCGTGCTGGCACGCGGTCTCAACGCCCTGGCGCTCGGCGACGCGACGTCGGCCTCGCTCGGGGCGGATCCCCGGCTGGTCCGGTCGGGCGGCCTGGTCGCGGCCACGGTGCTGAGCGCATCGGCGACCGCGGCCGTCGGCCCGATCGCCTTCGTCGGGCTGGCCGTCCCCCATGTCGTACGGGCGGTCGTCGGGGTGGACTTCCGGCGGCAGATCGCCTTCTCGTGCGTCGCCGGTCCGGCCCTGCTGCTCGCGGCGGACGTGGTGGGGCGTGTGCTGCTGCGTCCCAACGAGCTGATGGTGGGTGTGGTGACGGCGTTCGTCGGTGCACCCGCCCTGCTCGTCGCCGTACGCAGGATGAGGGGGAACGCGGGATGACGCCGGACCGGATCGGTCCGCGGCCCGGGCGCCGGCCGCTCGCGCGCACCGGATCTCCCCGGGGGTTCCTGACGGTCGGAAGGACACTCGCCCTCCCGGTCCGCAGGGTGTCGGTGGTCACGGCGATCGCCCTGCTGGTCCTGATCGCCGCGGCCTCGGCGGCCACCCTGTCGCTCGGGCGGCTCGGCATCCCGCTCGCGGAACTCGCGGGGGCGCTCACCGGCGGGGCCGAGGGCAAGGACGCCTTCGTACTCGAACGGCTGCGCGGGCCCCGTCTGGTGGTGGCCCTCGGCACCGGCTGCGCGCTGGGTGTCTCGGGTGCGCTGTTCCAGTCCGCGACCCGCAATCCCCTCGGCAGCCCGGATGTGATCGGGCTGGCGTCCGGCGCGGGCGCCGGTGCCGCGACGGCCGCGCTGTTCCTGCCGGGGACGGTGCCCGTGCCCGTCGGAGCGCTCGCCGGGGCGGTGCTGGCCATGGCGCTCGTCCACGTTTCCACGGGAACCGGATTCCGCAACCCCGGGCGTCTGGTGGTGGCGGGGATCGGTGTGGCGGCGATGTGCACCGCGTTCACGCAGTACGTGGTGTACGCGATGGAACGCGACAACGCCTCGGCCCTCACCGCCTACGTCAACGGCAGTCTGTCGGCGCGCTCCTGGCAGGACGCGGCGACCATCGGGCTGGTCCTGCTGGTCGCCCTTCCGCCGACCGCGCTGCTCACCAGGCGGCTGAGCGTGGGAGAGATGGGTGACGACATCGCCGAGGGGCTCGGCTCCGGCCCCGGGAACACCAAGACGTTCGCCGTGGTGCTCGCGATCGCCCTGTCGGCGGGGGCGGTGGGGGTCGCGGGTCCCATCGCCTTCATCGCGCTGACGGCGCCGCAGATCGCCAAACGGCTCACCCGGGTGTCCGGGCCCCACCTGCTGCTGTCGGGGCTGACGGGCGCCCTGCTGCTGGTACTCGCCGATCTGTGCGCACAGCAGCTGCCGGTGTTCGAGAATCTGCCGGTCGGCATCTACACGATGGCCGTCGGAGGGGCGTATCTCGGGTTCCTGCTCACACGGGAACGGCGCCGGGGGAGGTTGTAGGGCGCCGGTGCTGTAGGAGCCCGGTTTGGCCGCCGGTCACGGGCCCGCGGTCCGCCTCGGCCGGCCGGCGGACGGTGCCGGCGGGTCGAGGCGGACCCTCACGTGCCGAAGGCTCCTCGCATCGTGCGGCGCTCCTGACATCGTGGAGCGCATCAGATGGCGCGCATCAGATGCTGAAACGCTCCTTCGCCAGCAGCGGCCTGACCCTGGAGGCGAAGCCTCCGGTGCGGAAGGGGCGTTGCAACAGACCCGGCCGCAGCTCCTGGGCGAGGGCCGCCGCGATCATCCCCTGGTCGAGCGCGAGCACGAAGTCGCTGACCCGTCCGGTACGGACGTCGACGGAGTCGCGGAAGCCGAACCCGTCGTGGTACGCGCCGAAGTCACGGGCCAGAGCCTTGAGGTTGGCGATCGCCTCCCGCCGGGCGTAGGGGAGGGCGAGGAACGCGGCGTGCGGGGTGACGACCCCGCTGGACTGGTAGCCCTCGATCTGCATGCCGATGGCGTCGACTCCGTACTCCCGGTAGCCGCCGGAGGGAATGTTGGCCGGGGAGAAGCCCCAGTAGCCGTACTTCTCCTCCTGGAGACCGTGCTCGATCTGGGAGCGCACATACCGCTGGTGGGTCAGCCCCCAGGAGCGGCGCGCCCATTCGGGCTCGGGCACGAACAGCGGCACCATCAGCGCCTCGAACATCGAGCCGCCCCAGGAGGGGACGAGCCTGCGGCCCCGGTGGACGTAGTGGCCGTTCCAGACGCGTACACCGTCGACGGTGGTGTACGAGCCCCGGGGCATCTGCTCCTGTCCGTGCTCGGGGAGCATGGTCCGCAGCAGGTGCCAGTAGTGCTCGGTGGGGAGCGAGCCGTCCGCGATGCCGAGATAGCTGGCCATGCGCGGTTCGGTGTTCAGCGCGCCGTAGTGGTGGCCGGTGGGTTCCCCGGTGTCGGTCCAGAAGCCGCCGCGCAGCTGGCCGGGGCCCTTGACCGGGTCCGCCGGGTCGTAGGGCGTGTAGTAGTACGACCAGTCGGCGTCGGCGAGCATCCTCTCGACCCGGCGGCCGAGGCGGGGCTCGGCGTCGGCGGCGATGCGCAGACCGGTGACGAGCCAGGCGTTGTCGACGGAGGAGAGGAAGGGACGGACGGGGTTGCCGTTCTCGGGCCAGGTGGTGAGCACCGAACCGTCGTAGGCGTCGTACCAGTTGAGCCAGAAGCCGTGGTGGCGTTCGAGCTTCTCGACGGCGGTCACCATGTGGTCGAGGCGGCGGCGCATCACGGACCGGTCGATCACCCCGAGGCCCGCGGCCGCCACGGTCGACCAGAGACCGCAGCCGATGTTGGTGGGTGAGGTGTTCCTCGACGGCACGGGCCGGCCGGGGCCGCTGATGTCGGCCTTGTCCGCGGTGAGGCCGAAGTCGGTCGTGAGTACCTCGATCGAGTGATAGGTGTCGCGGAACCACGTGCGCAGCAGCGGTGTATCAGAGGCATGAACACTTTCCATGCCCTGGGTCGAACGGACATCGGCGGCGGTCGCGGCGGCGGCCCCCGCCCGGTGGCGCGGTGCCGCCACTGCTGTCTGCGCGGAGAGCGCCGGGAGGGAGAGGGCGGCGGCCCCGGCTCCTGCGGCGGTGAGGAGGGTTCGGCGGTCGAGACGGTCCATGTGATTCCAGCTCCCGGTGAGGTGTGCGGGGTTGCGGAGGTGGTGCGGGTGCGGGGGCCGTCGGCCGTCCGGGTCCGACGGCCCCCGGGTCGGGTGGGCGCTCCGGTGTCAGGCGCGGGCCAGACGCAGGAAGCGGATTCCGGGGTTCGGCAGTTCGACGGTCAGGGTGAGGGTGCCGTCGGCGTCCGCCGTGAGGGTGCCGAGGCTCTCCTCGGGCAGCCGGTCCGCGGCGCGCAGCTTCTCCCACTGCTGCTCGTCGGGCCATGCGCCGCCGTCCAGGTCGTTCCAGACCGCCTGGATGTTGGCGTGCTGCTCGTCGACGCGGTGGGAGACGACGGTGTGTGCGGCGCCCGGCGCGAGTCCCGTGACCCGGACGGTGGTGCTGCGGTCGAGCGCGGTGGCCCCGTCGATCTTCGACTGGTCGAGTGTGCCGTTCCACAGGAGCACATCGACGGTGGAGCCGTCGTCGGCGCGGGTGGCGAGGGTCTCCACCAGGGCCTCGGCTCCGTCACCGGTCACGGCGGCGGGGATCCGCCCGCCCGCGAGACGGCTCATCAGCTGGAGCGCCCAGAAGCGGGGCTTGCGCAGATTCCCGACGGTGAGCAGTCCGAAGCCGCCGTGGAAGAGCCTGGACGGCCAGCCAAGCTCCTCGAACTGGTCGGAGGCCACCCAGTAGGAGAGGCAGTCGGTGGAGCCGAGCGCGCTCTTCATCCCGCGCAGCACGAAGGACGCGGCGAAGACGGAGTCACTGACCCGGTGGAAGTGGGTGGGGGTCACTCCCCATTCGGTCCACAGGATCTCCGGCTCGTCGCGCCCCGTCGACTCGGCGAAGGCACGGGTCATCGGACGGAAGTCGAGAGGGGCGTTGCCGTAGGTGTGGGTGGAGACGAAGTCGACGGGGACGTCGTGTGTCCGGCAGTGTTCCAGCAGCGCGCCGACCCAGCCGGCCGCGGCGGAGGACGGGCCGCCGACCCGGATCCGCTCGTCGACGCCCTTCACCGCGCGGACGGCGATTTCGTAGAGGCGGTGGTAGTCGTCCTGGGTGCCGTTCCAGAACACTTCGAGGTTGGCCTCGTTCCAGACCTCGAACTCCCAGCCCGCGACCTCGTCCGCGCCGTATCTGTCCCGGAGGTGGACGGTGAGCTCGCGGCACAGGTCGCCCCAGCGGTCCCAGTCGGCGGGGACGGAGACGAGGCCCTTGTAGTCGAAGACGGTGTAGCCGGGGTCCGCGGCGAGTTCGCGGGGCATGAAGGAGAGTTCGACGACGGGCTTGAGTCCGGTGGCGAGCAGGCGGTCGTACACCTGGTCCAGCCCGGAGAAGTCGAAGGAGCCGTCCGCCCGGACGGAGACCGTCTCGGGCAGGAAGGTGCCGTGGGCGCGCACGGTGCGTACGCCGATTTCGTCCCGGACGATACCCAGCGCCTGCGCGTAGTCGGCGGCGACATCGGATCCGCCCGCGCCGGGCTTGTCCCAGGTGAGCAGGGAGAAGTGCTCGGCGCCGATCATCCTGTTCCACACACCGGGGAGTTCGGTCGTGGGAGCCGAGGCGTCGACGGCGACGGTGACCTCGGCCGGCCGGTCCCCGGCGGCCAGGGCCCGCCCGCCGGTGGCCTCCGACAGCTCGCCGGCACCGCTGTCGGACCAGGTGGCGATCCTGTAGTGGTAGTCACGGCCGGGCTCGACCATGGTGTCGGCATAGGGCGGGTGCGGTACGGCGAGGACATCGCCCCCGAGGTGGTCCAGGGGCGCGAAGGGCCCCTCGGCGGAGTCGGCGCGGTGCACCAGATAGCCGAGCGCTCCGTCGACCGGCGCCCAGTCCAGCAGGACGAGACCGGTGCCGCTCTCGGCGGTGGGACGGCCGGGGGCGGGCAGTTCACCGGCTCCGGTGAGCCGGGTGTCGCTCGGCTTGCCGATGCGGGATTCCCAGTCGACATGGGCAGCGGACTTGTTGCTCATTTCGGTGCAAACCTCTTCGTCAGGGGTGTGGGGTGGTGGTCCGGCGGTGGTGGCCGCCGGGTGTGGGGAGTGCTCCCGGAGCGGGTCGGTCGGCGTAGTACGGGGCCGGGACGCGCGGGTGGCCGCATCGGCCGGGTGGGCGGTGTCCACCCCTGGCGCCTCCGGTGGCGGACGGTCCGGACCCATGGGCCGACGGCCGCCGGGAGACGGCGCCGGTCCGGTGGTGCGTTGCGATGGACCGTGCGGTTCCGGACCGGTCCGGGCCCCTGGCGCGGCCCGGAGCGGGGGGGCCGGCCCGCAGGGTGTTCCGGCCGGTGGCCTACTTCAGACCGGCGGTGGCGATGCCCTGGGTGAAGTGCCGCTGCAGCACCGCGAAGACGAGCAGCACGGGCAGGACCACCAGGAAGGAGCCGGCCATCAGCACACCGTTGGCGCCGTTGGCCCGGTTGGGGTCGGTGGCGAAGGTCGCCAGCGCCACGGGCAGGGTGTATTTGTCGGGGTCGTTGGTGGCGATCAGGGGCCAGACGAAGTTGTTCCAGGACTGGAGGAAGGTGAGGATCGCCAGCGTCGCGAGGGCCGGTTTCACCAGGGGCATCACGATCCGCCAGAAGATGTACCACTCCCCCGCGCCGTCGAGCCGGGCGGCTTCCAGCAGTTCGTCGGGGACCGACAGCATGAACTGGCGCATCAGGAAGACCCCGAAGGCCCCCGCGGCGAACGGCAGGACGAGACCGGCGTAGGAGTCGATCAGCTGCATCTTGCTCATCAGCACGAACAGAGGCAGCAGCATCAGATTGCCGGGCACCATCAGGGCACCCAGGACCAGGCCGAAGACCTTGCCCCGGCCGGCGAAGTTCAGCTTGGCCAGGGCGTAGCCCAGCATTGAGCAGAACAGCAGATTGGAGACGGTGACCAGCGTGGCCACGATCGTGGAGTTCAGGAAGTAGGTGGGCAGATCGAGCAGATCCAGCAGCTCACGGAAGTTGGCGAGCGTCCATTCGGTGGGGATCCACACCGGCGGGCTCGCGGCCAGTTCCGGCTTGGTCTTGAAGGCGGACAGCGCCATCCACAGGAACGGTGCGGCCATCAGCACCAGCCCCGTGCCGAGCAGCAGATAGGTGGCGGGCTTTTTCATCCGCGCCGTGCCCGTCGACCGCGGCGCGCCCTCCGGCCGCGCCGTGCGCTTCGCCCGCTCGGTGCTCTTCATGGGTGCGGTGCTCATGCGGTGTTGTCCTTCAGCAGACGGAGCTGGAGCACCGTGACTCCCATGATCACGACGAAGAGGACATACGCCATGGCGCTCGCGTAGCCCATGTGGAAGAAGTTGAAGCCTTCCCGGTACATGTTGAGGGAGACCGTCAGGGTGCTGTTGGAGGGCCCTCCGTTGGTCATCACGAACGGCTCCTCGAAGACATTGAGATAGCCGATGGTGGTGATCACGGTGGCGTAGAGCAGTGTGGGCCGCAGCAGGGGGACGGTGATCGCGCGGAACTCGTGCCAGGCTCCGGCGCCGTCCAGCCGGGCGGCCTCACGGACCTCGTTGGGGATGGCCTGGAGGCCCGCGATGAACAGGACCATGACCGTTCCGAGGTTGCGCCACACCGCCATCACGATGAGGGAGGGCATGGCAAGGGTCTCGGAGCCCAGGAAGTCCGGTGAGGTGAGGCCCATTTCCGCGGCGACGCCGGCGATGAGACCGTCGGCCGGGTCGAGGACGAAGCGCCAGACGACGGCGATGGCGACGATGCTGGTGACGACGGGCGCGTAGAAGCCGATCCGGAAGACGGTGCGCAGCCGGTCGATGCCGTTGTTGAGCAGTACGGCGACGACCAGACCCGCGGCGATGGTCAGCGGCGCTCCGACGACCACGAAGTACGCGGTGTTGAAGAGCGCGGTGAGGAACTTCTCGTCGTCGAAGAGCTTGGTGTAGTTCTCGAAGCCGATGAACTCCGCCGAGAACGGGTCGGTGACGTTGCGCAGCCCGAAGTCGGTGAAACTCATCACCAGGGTGGCGATGATCGGCAGGGCCATGAAGACCGCGAACAGCACCAGGAAGGGGGTGGAGAACAGCCAGCCCGCCAGATGCTGCACACCGGCCCGGCGTTTGCGCGGCGGCCGTGCCCCGGGCGGGGACGGGTCGGCCGTCCCCGCCGGTTGTCCGGCCACCTCGTCGGCGATGGTGCTCACGGAGCTAGCCCACCAGTTCCGCTGTCTCGGCCTGCATCTTCTTGGCGGCCTGCTCCGGAGTGGCCTTGCCCTGGGTCACCGACTCGATGGCCGCGTCGATCTTGGAGCCGATCTCGGCCCACTTGGCGAGCGCGGGGATCGCCTTGGCGGACTCCATCTGGGTGCGGAAGACCTTCATGTTGGGGTCGGAGGCGAGCTTGCCCTCGTTCCAGGCCGCCTTGTTGCTGGGGAGGTCGGTGGTGCGCACATACCAGTCGGCCTGGTTCGCGGGTTCCGTGAGGTACTTGATGAACTCGGTCGCCGCGGCCTTGTGCTTGCTGTCCTTGGAGACGACCAGGCTGGAGCCGCCCGCCCAGGAGGTGGAGGAGGTGCCGGAGGGAAGCGCGGCCGCGGCCCACTTGCCCTTCAGCTGGGGCTGGTTCTCGGCGATGTTGGTGGTCTGCCAGGGACCGGACAGGAACATCGGGACGCTGTCGTTGCCGAAGTCCTTGATGACGTCGTAGCCGGGCTGCACGCTCTTCTTGGCGAGGCCCTTCTCGAAGTACGAGGCGTACTCGGTCAGGGACGTGACGGCGGCCTTGCTGTCGAGGGCGGGCTTGCCGTCCTTGATCAGTTCTCCGCCGGCCGAGTAGAAGAACGGCAGCCAGTTCTGCCAGGCGTCGAGGTTGTAGGGCTGCAGGGAGACGCCCCACTTGGTCTTCGCCTTGTCCTGGTAGGCGCTCGCGAGGGCCGAGAGCTCCGCCCAGTTCGCGGGGGCCTTCCGCACGCCGGCCTTCTCGGCCAGATCGGTGCGGTAGTACAGGACCCGGGCGTCGACGTACCAGGGGACGCCGTAGACCTCGCCGTCGACGACGTTGCCCTCCCAGGCGGCGGGGAAGAAGTCGTCCTTCTTGAACACCTTGGTGTCCACCGGCTCCAGGACGCCGAGTTCGGCGAACTCGCCCATGAAGGTGGAGCCCATCTGCGTCACGTCCGGCAGATTTCCGGCGGCCGCGGCGGAGACCAGCTTCTGGTGGGCGACGTCCCAGCCCACGGGTGTGACCTTCACCGTGATGTTGGGGTTCTTCTTCTGGTAGGCGGCGGCGACCTCGCCGAGCTTCTCGCCCTCGGTGCCCATGGCCCAGACGGTCAGCGTCTGCTTCTTGTCCGCCGCGACCCCCGCCCCGCCCGAACTGCCGCACGCGGAGATTCCGAACGTGGCCGCGAGCGCGACGGCGACCGAAGCAGTTCTGGCAGTGCGGTGCATGGTGCTCCTCCTTGAGCTTCCGGCAGTCCGGCCGGTGATGTATGCGCTGCCTGTAAGCGCATACATCACCCTGCGACAGCCTCCCGGACATCCGCAAGAACCCTCGGGATAACGCTTTTGTAACGACGCCGCCATGCGGGCACCCGACAGAAGAACGCTAGGCGGAACGTTTGCAGACCGAAAGCACATGTGTGCCATTCCGTTTCCCGGGACGGTCGCAACGCACCACGCGCCCCGACCCCGGGTGCGGAACCGGGCCGGGGCGCGTCAAAGGTTCGCGGGTCAGGCGCGGGGGGCCGGGGGGCAGCCGCAACTGGCGCGGCGGACCACGGAGACCGGCAGCATCAGGGAGTCCGGCTCACGGGTACGGTCCCGCAGGCGCTGTACCAGCAGTTCCACGGCCTCCTCGCCCAGGCGTCGCATGGGCTGCCGTACGGTCGTGAGCGCGGGTCGCACCAGGCGGCTCAGGGGAATGCCGTCGAACCCGGTCACGGCCATGTCCCCGGGCACCCGCACCCCCCGCCCCTCCAGCGCGTGCAGGGCGCCCACCGCCATCTGGTCGTTGGCGAACAGCATCGCCTCGGGCCGCTCCCCCTCCCGGTCGAGCAGAGCCTCCGCCGCCCGCGCCCCTTCGGCCTGGGTCATCATCAGGACGCGTACGGCCGGTTCGTCCGGCACCGGGAGCCCGGCTTCCCTGCACGCCTCGCGGAACCCGGCGAACCGGGCCTCGGCGTCCGGCGAGTCCCGGTCACCCCCCACGAAGACGAGCCGGCGCAGTCCGTGGTCGCGGATCAGATGGCGGGCGAGTTCCCGCTCGCCGTCGACGTTCGCCACCTCGATGTGGTCGAGATGGTCGATCTCCCGGGGACCCGCGAGCATCACGACGGGCAGCCGCCGCGAGATGACCTCCAGGTCCTCCGTGGGAACGGTCCGGGCCAGGACGGCGAATCCGTCGACCCGTCCCGCCACCTGCTCGACCAGGCTCTGCGACCCGCCCTCCAGGGGGGCGGCGATCAGGAGGGCGTAGCCGTGGCGGCGGGCCGCGCGCTCCATCCCGTGGATGATCTGGTCGGAGTAGAGCATGACCGCGGAGTCGTCGTCCTCCACGTCCGCGCCGTCCGCCTCCGCGTCGGGATCGGTGTAGTCGGGGAAGCAGAGCCCGAGGACACCGGTGGTACGGCTGGCGAGTCCGCGGGCGTTGCCGCTCGGCACATAGCCGAGCTCCCGTGCGGCCTCCAGCACGCGCTCACGGGTCCGGGCGCGTACGGAATCGGGATTCCGGTAGACCCGCGACACCGTCGCGATGGAGACGCCCGACCGCTCGGCGACGTCGTACACAGTGGGGGTGCTCACCCGACCGACCGTCCGCTTCTTTGTCTCTCGTGACCTTTGCGTATGCGCTCTGAAAGCGCATTCACCCTAGGTCGCGCGCCCCCGCCGGGCAAGACCGGCCCCCCGGGAGCGGTGCGTCCGCCGCCGGTGCGGCGGGTTTCCGGCCGGCGGCTCTCCCGGCGGGACCGCCGGGGTCCGCCCACCTGGTACGTGGTGCTCCGCGACCGGCCGCGGGCCGCGGTGCGGGGCGTCCCCGTGCGGGACCCATCCCCCGCCGGAGATCCCCCGTGCCCGAGGTCGCCGTGCGGGACGTTCCCGTATCCGAAGAGTCCGTGCCGGGCGTCGCCGGGTCGCGGGCCGGGGACGCCCCGCGCGGCGACTTCGCGCGCCGGCGGTCGCGAGGCCGCCGGACGGCCGTGGGAAGCGTGGTCGGGATTACCCCGTCCCCTCTTCCGGCGGGGACGGCGCGGCATAGAGTGGGCGGTCACGGCGAGGACACCGTCCCAGCCGGGTCCGGTCGGCCCCACGCCGTGGAAGCGCTGAGCGCGGCCATGGCTTCCCGGGAGGCGGTACGGGCCTTGAGCAGGCATCACTTTGCGTTCTGCGGGGCGGGGTCCGCAGCCGTCTATCTACTGGGCGACAACGGCGACGCCCTGGATCTCGCCGAAGCGGTCGAGGGCCCCGGCGGGCCGTACACCGTGCCCCCGCTGATCCGGCTCGCCGGCCGCTCCCCCGTCGCGGAGGTGTTCCGTACGGGCCGGGCGCTGTGGCTCGACCCCGCCGCGCTCCGGGTGTACGCGGCCGACGACGCCCACGGCTGCCCGGACAGCGATCTGCGGAACCGGGTCAAGACCTGGCCGCCCGGCACCTCGCTGGGCGCGCTCCCCCTGGGCGGGCACGCCAGCAGGCGCGGCTGCCTCGTGGTGATGGGAGCGTTCCCCGAGGGCTTCGACCCGGACCGCCGCCAGCTCCTGGAGCTGTACGCGGATCAAGTGGCCGCGGGCATCGAGGCGTTCGAGTCACGGATGGTTCGGCACCAGCAGCCGCGCCGGGCCCGTGGCTCGGGCCTCGTGCCCCTGCGCAGCGGGGCCTTCACCCTCCAGCTGGACACCGGCGGGATGACGGCGGACGCCCAGGTGCTGGATCTGCTCGGCATCGGCCCCGAGGACTTCGACGGGCGCGCGGAGACCCTGGTCGCCTGTGCTGTACCGGACGACGTCCCCGCGCTGATGTCCGTCGTGGAGCCGGGGCTGTGGCCGTCGTCCGACCATCAGCTGGCGTTCCGGATCCGTTGCCGCAACGGCGAGTTACGGTGGCTGGGCCTGCGCTGCAGGGTGCTGGCGGCCGCCGACGGCACACCAAAGCGGGTACTGGGTGTGGTCGCGGACGCCTCCTATCTGCGGCCCAGCGCCGACGAGGTCTCCCGGGTGCAGCGGCTCTCCGCCGAGCTGGCGGGCGCGACGACCGTACGCGATGTCAGCGAGGTGGTGGTCGCGGCGCTGCGCGCTCCCCTGAACGCGAGCCGGGTGGCGGTCGCACAGGTGGAGGGCGACCGGCTGTTCGTCACCGTCCTCGATCCACCGCGCCCGGACGCCTGGCCCGAGGCGTGGCGCTCCGAATGGCGCTCCGAGTGGCCCGACGCGTCGAGCGGCGCCCTGCCGACGCTGAAGCGGACCCTCCGCGAGGGCACGGTGACCGTATGGCTGCCCGGCGCCGCCCTCGAACCCGGGCTGGCGGACATCGGACCCGGCGGGCTCGCGGTCCTGCCGCTCCAGGCGGACGGCCGGATGGTCGGCGTCTGCCTGGTGGGCTGGGACGAGGAGCACCGCTTCGGCCCTGAGGAAAGGTCTCTGCTGACTGCGACGGCCAGTCTGGTCGGGCAGGCGCTGATGCGGGCCCACGCGCTGGACGCCCGGCACGAGCTGGCCAGAACCCTCCAGCGCAGTCTGCTGCCGCGCACACTGCCGGTGCTGCCGGGCGGAAAGGCCGTCGCCCGCTATCTTCCCGCGACCGTGGGTCTGGAAGTGGGCGGCGACTGGTACGACGTGATCCCCCTGCCCGACAGCCATGTCGCCCTCGTCATAGGGGATGTCCAGGGCCACAGCGCCGAGGCGGCGACCATCATGGGGCAGATGCGGACGGCCATCAGGGCGTACGCGGTGGAAGGCCATCCGCCCGATGTGGTCGTCGGCCTGGCCAACCGCCTGCTCATGGGCATGGAGACCGATCTCTTCGCCACCTGCTGCTATGTGGATCTGGACATGGAGGAGGGCCGTGCGCTCTTCGTCCGGGCGGGGCATCTGCCGCCGCTGCTGCGGCGCCCCGACGGCGCCACCGAGGAAATCGACGTCCAGGGCGGGCCGCCGCTGGGTGTGATGACGGACGCCCAGTTCCCGATGACCGGGGCGGGGCTGGCTCCCGGCACGGTGCTGGCGCTGCTGACGGACGGGCTCGTCGAGTCGGCGAACCTGCCGCTGGACGAGGGGATGAGCCGGCTGCGCCGACTGCTCGCCGCGGCCGATCCGGCGGACGCCGGGCGCATGGCCGACGAGCTGCTCGGAAACGTGGACCGTCGCGACGACGATGTCGCGGTGCTGCTGCTGCGGTACGACGGGATGGCCGCCAGGCCCGTACGCGCCCGCTGGACGGTGTGGCGGCTCCCCGACGCCATCGTGCACGCCCGCCGGTTCACCGCCCGTACCCTGCGGTCCTGGGGTGCGGCCGAGGACATGGACGTCGCGCTGCTGATCGTCTCCGAGCTGGTCACCAACGCTATCGCGCACACCCCGGGGCAGGTCCGCCTGGATCTGACACTGTCTCAGGACCGGCTGCGGATCGCCGTCAACGACTCTTCTCCCCGCTCCCCCGCACGGCCGGCGGGGCTGGATCTGGACGCGACCGGGGGCCGGGGGCTGCTGATCGTCGAGGCGCTTGCGACGGCGTACGGTTCGCTGCCGTTCGCCGGGGGCAAGCAGGTGTGGGCGGAGGTCGGGTTGACCCGCTGATCCGGCCGACGGCGACCGGGCATCCGCGCTGAGCGGCCGCGGGGTGCCCGTACACGAGTCGCAGGGGCGCGGGCGGCAGGGTGGGCCGTCGGCCGGAGCGGCCGGTGCGCGCGGCCGCGGACCGAGGACGCGCGCCGGTGCCACCGCACACGGGCGGTGGCGGCCCCGCCGGGAGAGGCGCGGTGGGCTCCGGCGGGTCACCTACGGCGGACGGGTGCTTCCGGTGGGAAGCCGCCCGCGGGGAAGACTCCACCCGGCGCTATCGCACGGCCGCGCCCGGCGGTCGGCGCTTGCGCGCGGGTACCCGGATTCCCGTCGGCCCGGACGGACCGGCCTCCTACACTCATCCGTATGCGCCGACGACATTGATCCTGCACCCCAGGTCCATCCGGAACGGACGGAGCGCGCTGCCGGGGCCCGCCTCCGGGACGAGCAGTCACCGCCACCGTCCACTGCTCCGTTCCGGAGGACCTTTCCGTGCAGTTTTCCGCCTCGCTCCCGCCCATGCGCTCCGGCCTGCCCGATGACCGCCCCCTGCGTCGGCTGGAGCGAAGACTCCTCGCCTACTCGGGCCTCAAGGACCTGATCCTCCTCTATCCGGTCTACGCGCTGCTGTTCGCCGAACACGGCCTGACCACCGCCGAGATCTCCTCCCTGTTCGCCCTCTGGTCCGTGACCGGCCTGGTGGTCGAGGTGCCGTCCGGTGCCTGGGCGGACCTGGTGTCCCGGCGCCTCCTCATCGTCGTCGGACCGCTGCTGAAGGCGGTGGGTTGCGCCCTGTGGGTGCTCACCCCCTCGTACGGGACGTTCGCCCTCGGTTTTGTGCTCTGGGGCACCGGCAGCGCTCTGCGCTCCGGAGCGATGGAGGCGCTGGTCTACGAGGAGTTGGAGCGGCTCGGCGCGGCCTCCCGCTACACGCGGCTGATCGGCCGTTCCGCCGCGGTGAGCGCGATCGCCACGGCCGCGGCCACCGCCGCGGCCGCTCCCGTGTTCGCCGCCGGAGGCTTCACGGCCCTGGGTGTCGCGAGTGTCGTGGCCTGTCTGCTGGCCGCCGCGGTGGCCGCGCTCCTTCCCGAACACCGGGACGTCCGCCGACCGGAGCACCCGGGCACGCACACGGGCGCGGGCGCGCATACCGGCGCGGGCTCGGCGTACCTCGCGACGCTGAAGGAGGGGCTGCGCGAGGTGCGCACCGGCGCGTCCGTGCGGCACGCGCTGATGACGACCGTTCTTCTCTCGACGGTCTGGGAGGCGCTGGACGAGTACGTTCCGCTGCTGGCCGCCGAGGCGGGGGCCGAGACACGTGACGTGCCGTTCCTGGTTCTGGCCGTGTGGGTGGGTGTGACGCTCGGCAGTCTGCTGGCGGCCCGCGCGGAGCATCTGGGTGCCCGGGCGGCGGGGGTCGCGCTGGCGGGGGCGGCGCTGGCCACGGTGGTGGGTACGCTGTCCGGCACCCCGGCCGGATTCCTCCCGCTGGCCCTGGCGTTCCTGGTGTTCCAGGCGGCGGAGGTGGTCGCCGAGGCACGTCTCCAGGCCGCCATCACGGGACCGAGCCGGGCGACCGTGACCTCGCTCGTCGGCCTCGGCACCGGAGGGTCGACGCTGATGGTGTACGTGGTGTACGGCGCCGTCTCCGGATACACCGGCCACGGCCCGCTGTTCGCCCTGTCCGCCGTCCCCTACCTGCTGGCCGCGGTGGTGACGTTCCGGGGCCGTGCCGGCGCAGGGAAGGTGTCCGGCTGACAGGGCCGCCGACGTCTCCTGCGGACGACCGCGCCCGGCGGGGACAGGCAGTACAGTCGTCGAGCCGTCCATGGACGAAGGCGATCCGGCCGGGGGCCGGGTCGCCCGGTCACCACCGTGGGCGTACGGCCGCCAGGGGCTCGGGGGCGCACGCCCCCGGGGCCCACCGATGCCGCGACTGCGCCGCCGCGGGCGGGCAATGCTCCCAACTCCGAGTCCGGTCGGGGCGGTTTCCCCGATGATGGGGAACGGCGGTCGCCCGCTCGCGGGTCCGGCCACCGTCACATCGTCGTACACGGCGGCCGGTTCGGGGGATCCACCGGAACCGGCCGCATCGGGGGAGGTCCGCGATGGAGATGCCGGCGAGGTCCGCCGTCCCGGCGCGGCCCGGGCGCTTCCGCCCTGCCCACCGGGCGGCCCGGCGCCGGGCGGATGCGACCGCCACCGGCCGCGGTGGCCGCCCCCGGACCGTGCTTCACAGGAGGGGAGTTCGCCCATGCCGAGCAGGCTGATCGTCACCGTGCGTACGGACGCCGACGAGGCCGCCGTCCGTGCGACGGGGGTGGAGGTTCTCGCGCGCTATCCGGACACGATGCTGGTGCGCGCGACCGGGGAGCAGGCGGCCGCGGCGGGCCGCCTGGACGTCGAGGTGGTCGCGCTGGAGGAGCGGCAGCCGGTGCTCGCGGCCGGGAACAGCTTTGTGTTCGAGGACGCGATGAGCGCCCAGGAGATGAGTACGGTGGAGCCGCCGTCCGGGCGCATCGCCTACTACCTGCTGCGGCTGGCCGGGCCGCCCGCGCCCGGGTGGCTCCGGGAGCTGCGGGCGGGCGGTGCGGTGGTCCACGACAGCCTCACCGACTTCACCCTGCTGATCGGCGTACTGCCGGAGCGGGTCGCGCCACTGGCGGAGAGGCCGTGGGTGGAGGCGGTCACTCCGTACCGGGCGGCGATGAAGGTCTCGCCGAAGGTGTACGCGGAGCCTCCGGCCGGCCTCGGGGCCGAGGAGCTGTCGAACGTCACGGAGGCGGCCGAGCAGCTGATCGAGGTGTCGGTCTTCCCCGGCGAGAGCGTGCAGGCGCTGGCCGCCGCCGTCCGCGCGGAGGGCGGGACCGTGCTGTCCACGACCGGCCGCAATGTGGTCGCGAGCGCGCGTCCGGCGGATCTCGCCGGGCTTCCCGCGGTACAGGCGGTCCTGCCGTACGCGCGGCCGGAACTGCACAACGACCAGGCGCGGCTGGTCCTGGAGGTCGAGAAGGACAACTCGGTCGCGGGACTTCAGCTCACGGGCCGGGGCCAGATCGTGGCCATCGCCGACTCGGGCCTCGACACAGGCGACCCCGAGACCGTCCATCCCGACGTGCGGGGCCGGGTGGCGGGCCTGGTGAGCTGGCCGACCAAGCTGTCCCTGGCCCCGTATGTGAACGACCCCCCGGGCCATGACGACGGCCCTGCCGACGCGCACTCGGGCCACGGCACCCATGTCACGGGCTCGGTCCTCGGCGACGGCAGCACGGCCCTCGCGGCGAAGGAGGCCACCGTCCCGGCGGGGGTGGCACCGGAGGCACAGGTCTACTTCCAGGCCATCAGCCAGCGTGTGACGTGGCGCGGCGCGGCGGAGATCGAGGCCGCCGGGCTGGCGCCCCTCGGGGGCCCCTGGCCGCCGGCCGACGTCGGGCTCCACGGCCTGCCGACCGATCTGCTGCCCCTGTTCGAGCAGGCGTACCGGGCCGGGGCCCGTATCCACACCAACTCCTGGGGCTCGGCCGCCGCCGGGGTGTACACCGGCACCGCGCGTGCCGTGGACGCGTTCATGTGGCACAACCGGGACATGCTGATCCTGTTCTCGGCGGGCAACAGCGGCGAGGACCGCGACGGTGACGGGGTGATCGACCCTGATTCCGTGGGCGCGCCCGGTACGGCCAAGAACTGTCTGACGGTCGGCGCCGGTGAGAACGACCGGCCCGCCGGCTCGATCCCGACACCGGGCAAGGACCAGCGCTGGGACCTGACCCGGCCGACGCTCGGCGGTGCGGGTCATGTCTCCGACGATGTGGACGGAATGGCCGCCTTCTCGTCCCGCGGTCCGACGGACGACGGCCGCATCAAGCCTGATGTCGTCGCGCCCGGTACCAATGTGCTGTCCCTGCTCTCGCGGAAACTGCCCGACTCGGTCAACCCGCTGTGGGGCAGGCTGCCGTCCGGCCATCCGCTGGCCGGCGCGTACTGCTGGGCCGGTGGCACCAGCATGGCCACCCCGCTCGTCGCCGGGGCGGCGGCGCTGGTCCGCGAGCATCTGGTACGGGACCGGGGGCACCATCCGTCGTCGGCGCTGCTCAAGGCGTTCCTGGTGAACGGCGCGGTGCCGATGAAGGGTCAGTACGAGGGCGAGATCCCGGCAGGCCCCAACAGTGTGAGCGGCTTCGGCCGGGTCGACGCGGCGCGCTCGGTGGGTGTGGACGAACGCCACCGGACCCGGTTCGCCGACGCCTGGGACGACGCCGTGTGCAGCGGTCAGACCCGGCGGTTCGAGGTCGAGGCCACGGAACCCGGGGAGGAGCTGAGGGTGACGCTCGTCTGGACGGACGCGCCGTCGCAGGAGGGCAACGGCAAGCTGGTCAACGAGCTGTATCTCCAGGTGCTCACCCCGGGCGGGCGGCTGCTGGACGGGGATGTGCACCCGTTCCCGAGGGCCGTCAACAACGTTCAGCAGGTGACGATCCCCGTACCGGGTGAGGGTGTTCACGAAATCCGGGTCCGGGGTGTCTCGGTCACGGAACACGCGAGGCCCGGAGAGCCCGCGGGCGCGCCGAGGCAGGACTTCGCCCTGGTGGTGACGGGCAGCCGGGTGCTGGCCGGGGAGCGATGACGCCGTACACGGCATGACACACCGTGGTCCTCCGGTTCCGGGCGGCCGGCCGGGAACCGGAGGACCGGGCCGGGGCGGGGGCGGGGACCTGGGGGCGCGGGGCGTACCGCCCGGCGACCGGGAGGATTGCCGGTCGGTGCCGGCCGGGCACGCGGTGCACGTGTGTGGGGCGGGTCCGGTGGCCATACTGGCGATCATGCGCGTGGCACTGATGACCGTGGGATCGCGGGGCGATGTGGCCCCCTACACCGGCCTCGGCCACGGGCTGGCCCGGGCCGGTCACCGGGTCACCCTGGTGACCCATGCCCGGTTCGCGCCCCTGGCCGAGGCGGCGGGCCTGGACTTCCACGCCCTGCCCCTCGATCCGCGGGCGGAGCTGGCGTCCGCGGCGGGCCGCGGGCTCCACCGGAGTACCACGGACGCCGGGAAGCTGGTCCGTGTGGTCGCCCTGGCACGTGCGCTGGCGGGGCGGCTGACGGACGATCTGCTGACGGCAGCTCAGGACAGCGACGTTCTGCTGCTGTCCGCCTCCGTGGCCCCCCTCGGCCACACCGTCGCCGAGGGGCTGGGACTGCCCTGTGTCGGGATCAACCTGCAGCCGATCGCCCCCACCCGGGAGTTCGCACCACCCGTGATCGGCACCGGGTCCTGGGGGCGGACGGGCAATCTGCTGGCGGCGCGGGCGGTGAACGCGGCCGTGGACGTCATCTTCTCCGATGCCGTACGCGAACTGCGGGTGCGACTCGGGCTGCCGCCCAGGGGGTCGGCTCGGGCCGGCCGCAGCCGGGAGCGGACGGGCAGGCCCGTGTTCCACGGCTTCAGCGAACAGGTCGTCCCCCGGCCCGCCGACTGGAGCCCGGAGCTGCGTGTCGTCGGGTACTGGTGGCCCCACACCCCTCACGACGCCCGGCTGCCGGACGAGTTGGAGGCGTTTCTGGCGGCCGGGCCGCCTCCGGTGTTCGTCGGTCTGGGCAGCGCGACCGTCCCCGATCCCGGGCGGATCGGGGCGACGGTGGTACGCGCGCTGCGGGCGGCGGGGCTGCGCGGAGTGATCCAGTCCGGCTGGAGCGGACTGCGGGCCGACGGCGACGACATGCTCACCGTCGGCGAACTGCCGCACAGCACCCTCTTCCCGAGGACGGCCGCCGTGGTCCACGCGGCGGGCGCGGGAACCACGGCGGCCGGGCTCCGCGCGGGGGTCCCGGCCGTGCCCGTACCGGTCCAGTTCGACCAGCCGTTCTGGGCCGCCCGGCTCAAGGCCCTCGGGGTCGCCCCCGGTTCCGTGCCCCTGCGCCGGCTGGCGGTGCCCGCGCTCGCGGCGGCGCTGACGGAGGCCACCACGGACCGCGGCTACCGTCGGCGGGCGCGCTTCCTCGCCGACCGGCTCGCCGAGGAGGACGCCGTCCGGCCGGTCCTGGAGGCGGTGGAGCGGCTGGCGGCGCCTCGGGGCGGCTGACCCGGCCTGCGTACGGCCGGGGGCGGACCGTGAGCCGTTCGGGGAGGACCGCTCCGCCGCCCCGGAGCCACACCGGACCCGTCGGCCGTCGCCCGTCGGCCACGGGAGAAGGCCCGGTGGACGGACGCGGGCGACGGCGGGGGCCGCGAGGGGCCCGTCCGGCACTAGGTGCGGTGACCGGAAACGTTCACCGGCCTGCGACGCCCGGCGCGGCACTCCCGTAGCCCTGCGGGCACGGGTGGTGCCCCCTGCGTTGTCGGACCGCGCGAGTACGGCGCGTACGAGCCGCGGACCTCCGCCTCGCGCCGCACCGCACGGGACGCCGCAGGCTCACCGGCACACCGTTCCGGTCACCGCGCTAGGGCGTGTATCGAAAGTAGCGCCGTCCGCCCGGAGGGCGGGGCCTGCGGCGTCCGGTGCGTGCAATCGCAAGGCGGAGGGTCGACCTCGTACCGGACGTACTTGGGCGATTCCGACAACGCAGCGAGTGTGCGTGCTGGGCGTCGCAGGCCAGGCGGGACTTTCGATACACGCCCTAGCCGCCCATGAGCGGGATCAGCTGTTCCTCCTCGTAGGCGAGATGGACCTCCAGTTCGGCGGCGAGGCGGTCCACCTCCGGCAGGACGGCCACAGGGTCGGCGCCGGCGGTCACGATCCGCTGGAGCTCGCCGAGGATCGAGGCGATCTCCCGGTGTTCCCGGTCCAGCCGTGCGAGGACCGGGGCGAGTTCGGGGAAGCGCTCCCGGGCCATGGGGAACACGGAGCCGTCCTCGCCCATGTGGTGCCGGCGCAGCCCCTCGCACAGGGTCAGGCAGTTCACCCGGAGCTGGGCGCCGAGTGCCGTGCTCCTCCCGCCGGTTCCGGATTCGGGACCTGATTCGGCGATCTCCTTGCGGATCAGGGCGACTTCGCGGCGCAGCCCGCCGTGGACCCGGGTGAGGTACGCGCCGAAGGTCGTGGCCCCGGGGATGGTCGGCGGGCCCTCCGCGAATCCCTCCAGGGCGACCACGGGGATCACCCGGGTGGTCCTGGACTGGTACTCGCCCCATCCGGCGTCGAACTCGACGGCGCGGGCGAAGGCGTCGTCGCGCTCCTCGCCTTCCAGGACCACCGCCCTGGCGTCGTACAGGAACACCCCGTCCTCGACGGTGACGCGTGGCTCGGCCCGCAGATTGTGGTACCAGGCGGGGTGCCGGGGCGAGCCGCCCGCCGAGGCGACGACGAGCACCCGGTCGCCGTCGGGAAGGCGGCCGAGGGGGGTGGTGTGCCGGGCTCCCGACCGTGCCCCGGTGGTGGTCAGCAGAAGCAGCCGGGCTCCTTCGAAGGGTCCTCCGACCCTGCCTCCGTTGGCCCGGAACTCGTCGATGATCCGCTGGTTGAAATCGTTCGGCATTCTCTGCTTACTTCTCCGCTCTTCTTCTTCGCATTCCTTTGCGGATTTCGGTGCCATAAAGGCCGTTTCGGGCATGCCTCGGAGCCTCCCGGCTCAGGGCGGAAGGGCATTCAGTCCGAGAGTGCTCAGGTTGCTGAGCGGCCCGAAGAAGCGCGCCCCCTCATACGGCGGGGCACGCGGAAGTCATCGCGCGCAGTGCGCGGAAAGGGCGGAAAGAAGGGAAAAGGCGGGGCTCGCGCCCGCCCCGGACTCACTCCGGGGCCGGGAACCCAACTCGCTTCTGGCACAAGGCCGACCCGGCAGTCACATCGGGGATCCTACCCGTGGAAAAGACGGCTCGGCAATGCGTTCGGGGATACCGCCCGGATGTCCGGTCCGCTTGCCTGAGCCGTGCCGGGGTGTGGCGCGCGGTGCTCCTGCCGGTAGCCGCGCATTCGAGGGGAACGCCGGCGCTGTCGTGGCACGGGCCACCACCGGTGACACCGGCAGTGGCCCGTGTGTGATGCCCTCGCCGGGCCCGGATCAGGAGTCGCGCTCCCCTCGCTCGCTCTCCTCCCGCAGTACCTCGTCCGCGACGGCGAAGGCGGAGTTGGCCGCGGGAACCCCGCAGTAGACCGCGCTCTGGAGGAGGACCTCACCGATCTCGTCGGGCGTCAGACCGTTGCGCAGAGCGGCGCGTACGTGCATCGCCAGTTCCTCCCGGTGGCCGCCCGCGACGAGTGCGGTGAGGGTGACGCAGCTGCGGGTGCGGAGGTCCAGGGTGTCCCCCGCCCAGATCTCGCCCCAGGCGTAGCGGGTGATGAAGTCCTGGAACCGGGCCGTGAAGGGGCTGGTGTGGGCGATGGCCCGGTCGACGTGGGCGTCGCCGAGCACGGCCCGGCGTACCCGGGTCCCCTGGCTCTCCGCCCCGCCGAAGTGGCCCAGCAGGGCGTCGAGCACGGCCTTCGGGCGCTCCACGTTCGCGAGGTGCGCGGCCCGGGGCAGTTCGAGGAGCTGTGCGTCGCGGATGCCGTCGGCGAGCGCGCGGGCGTGCGCGGGTGGCGTGGCCCGGTCGTCCCGGCCCGCGACGACCAGGGTCGGCGCGGTGATACGGGCCAGGTCGCTCCGGAGGTCGGCACCGGCCAGGATCTCGCAGCAGGCCGCGTACGCCTCGGGGTCGGCGGCCAGCTGATCGGCGGACAGGGCCGCGGTCGCCGGGTCGCCGGAGGCCGCGAAGGCGGGGGTGAACCAGCGGCCGGGCGCGCTCGCGGCGAGCGGGCCCGTGCCCTCGGTGCGTACCAGTTCGGCCCGCTCCCGCCAGGGGCCGGGCTCGCCGAAGCGGGCGGAGGTGCACAGGAGGGCGAGGGAGGTGACCCGGCCGGGGTGGTGCGCGGCCAGCCAGGTGCCGACCGCGCCGCCGAGGGAGACACCCGCGTACGCGAAGGAGGCGTGGCCCAGGGAGTCGGCGAGGCCGAGCACCAGCCGGCCGAGTCCGGCGAGGGTGGTGGGGCGCGGCGTGGCGGGTGAGCCGCCGTGGCCGGGGAGGTCCCAGCGGACGACGCGGTGGTGGCGCGCGAGCGCGGCCGCCTGGGGGTCCCAGACGGCGAGCGAGGTGCCCAGCGACGGGCCGAGGTAGAGGGGCGGCCCGTCGAGAGGGCCTTCGGCGCGGTGGTGCAGTGTCATCGGTGGTCCCGGTGGAGGTGGCGCTCCAAGGCGCGGTCGGTGAGGGCTCCGGCGGAGCCGAGATGGCCGAGGGGGTCGGTCAGTTCGCGCAGCAGTTCGTCGGTGAGGACGGCCCGCGCTTCCGGAGCCGGGTCGCCCGCTCCGGGGCGCGGGGAGGCGCCGGTCCCGGAGGAGGGGGCGGCACCGGCCCCGGGCGGTGACGCTGCGGTGCGGGTGCCCGCTTCCTCGCGCCGGCCGGCCGGCTGCCCGTCCGCCCGGCCGCGCCCGTCACCGGAGTCCGGGTCCGGGTCCGCGGGAAGGTCCGGGTCCGAGTGCAGGTCCGGGTCCGGGCCTGGGTGGACTGCCGGGTCCGGGTCCGGATCCGGGTGGCGGAGGTCGCGGCGCAGCTCGTCCGCCAGGGTCGTGCCGTCCCGGGCGGCCCGGCGGGACGCCCGCTCCAGCAGCCGTCGCGCGGTGTCCCGGCCGAGCAGCGGGCCGAGGTGGGCGGCGAGCCGTTCGGTGAGGATCCGGCCGCCGGTCAGATCGAGGTGCGCGCGCATCCGGTCGGGGAAGACACGGAGCCCGGTGCAGAGTCCGACGGCGTGGTGCGCCGCTCCCCCGGTCAGGCGCAGGGCCTCGCGCAGGGGCTCCCATTCGGCGTGCCACGCTCCGGCGGGGCGTTCGTCCTCGGCGGCGAGGGAGCCGAGGAGTACGTTGGCGGGCGCCGGGATCCGGCGGGCGGCGGAGGCGATGAGGGTCGCCGCCACGGGGTTGCTCTTGTGCGGCATGGCGGACGAGCCGCCGCCGGTGTGCTCGGCGGCCTCCCCGATCTCCGTGCGGGAGAGCACGAGTACATCGGCGGCGATCTTGCCGAGCGCGCCGGTCGTGAACGCGAGGGCGCCGCCGAGGTCGGCGACCGGGGTGCGCAGGGTGTGCCACGGCAGCAGGGGTTCGGCGAGGCCGAGTTCGGCCGCGTAGGCGGCGGTCAGCGCGAGGCCGGGGTCGCCCGGGGTGCCGTCGGCGTCCGCCGCGTACGTGTGGAAGGCGGCCAGTGTGCCCGCCGCGCCGCCGAGCTGGACGGGGAGCGAGGAGCGGACCCGGGTGAGCCGCTCTCCGGCGTCCAGGACCAGGGAGCGCCAGCCGGCCGCCTTGAGGCCGAAGGTGGTGGGAACCGCGTGCTGGGTCAGGGTGCGGCCCGGCATCGGTGTGTCGCGGTGCCTCTTTGCGAGCCGGGCGAGCGCGTCGGCGGTCCGCTCCAGGTCGGAGGTGATGAGGTCCAGGGTGCGCGCGGCGACCAGCATCAGGGCGGTGTCGAGGATGTCCTGGCTGGTGGCCCCCCGGTGCACGAACTCCGCGTGGTCCGGGGCGAGGCGGGCCACGGCGGCGGTGAGGTCGGCGACGAGCGGGATCACGGGATTGCCGCCGCCCCGGGCGCGCAGGGCGAGCGAGCGGGCGTCGAACCGCTCGGCGCGGGCGGCCCCGGTGACCGTGCGGCCCGCCGCGGCCGGCGCCGATCCGGTGGCGCACTGGGCGCGGGTCAGCGCGGCCTCGGCGTCCAGGAGCGCCTGGAGCACGGCCCGGTCCCCGGTCGCCGCCCCGGCGGGGCTGCCCGCCCACGCGGGTGCGAGCAGACCGGTGTCGCAGGCGCCGTCGTCAGCCGTGGAAGTCAAGGAAGACCGTCTCCTTCTCTCCTTGGAGGCGGATGTCGAAGCGGTGGGTCCGCTCCGACTCCTCCCGTGCGAGGAGGGTGTCCGCGCGCTCCGGCGGCAGCGCGGCGAGCAGCCGGTCCGCCGCGGGGCGGGTGAGGTAGGCGCGGGTGTACAGATGGTGCGTCAGCCCGCGGGCGAAGACGCACACCGCGAGATAGGGCGCGGAGGCGGGCGGTGCGAGCGTGCGGACCTCCCAGTGGCCGTCGGCGTCGGTGGCCACCCGTCCGAAGCCGGTGAAGGCGGTGCCGCCGCGCCCCAGGAAGCCTCCGGCGACCGGGTCGCGCCGCATCGAGCCGGGGAGGGCCTCGGGCACCCGCTGCCAGGTCTCCACGAGCGCGTCCGGTACGGGGTCGCCGTTTCCGTCGGTCACCTGGCCGTGGACGGTGAGGGCGCGGGGGTGGCCCGCCGGGGCGATGTCCCCGCCGCCGGGGAACGGCAGGGCGTATCCGTAGAACGGGCCGATGGTCTGGGAGGGGGTGGGGTGCGGCATCAGTGGTCCTCGGGGTCCGGGGGCGTGGCGTCCGGCCCGTCGAGGACGATGTCCCACTGGTAGCCGAGCGCCCATTCGGGCGTGGACAGCTCATGGCGGTACTCGGCGACCAGCCGGGCGCGGGCGCCGGGGTCGGTGACCGACTGGAGTATGGGGTCGTACGGGAAGAGCGGGTCACCGGGGAAGTACATCTGGGTCACCAGCCGCTGGGTGAACGCCGTGCCGAAGAGCGAGAAGTGGATGTGCGCGGGCCGCCACGCCCCCCGGTGGTTGCGCCACGGGTAGGCGCCGGGCTTGACGGTGGTGAACCGGTAGCGCCCCTCGTCGTCGGTGAGGCAGCGCCCGGCGCCGGTGAAGTTGGGGTCGAGCGGGGCGGGATGCTGGTCGCGCCGGTGCGCGTACCTCCCGGAGGCGCCCGCCTGCCAGATCTCGACGAGTTGGCCGCGCACCGGGCGGCCGGCCCGGTCGAGCACCCGCCCGGTGACGGTGATCCGCTCGCCGAGCGGTTCGCCGGGGTGCTGCCGGGTCAGATCGGCGTCGAGTCCGGTGACATCGGTGACGCCGAAGACGGGGCCGGACAGCTCGGCCGCCTCCGGGTCGCCGTCGACGGTCACCAGGGGCAGGTGCGGATGGCGCAGGGTGCTGCTGCGGTAGGCAGCGAAGTCGCGGTCCGGATGGTGCGGCGGGGTGCCGCCGTCCGCCAGGGCCCGGCGGGCGGCCTCGTGGGCACTTCGGTGCGCGGCCGCGATCTCCTCGCTGATCTGCCGCTGGCTGGGCTCGGGCCCCCGGGTGACGGTCATGGGATCACTTCTCCAGGACGAGGGCGAGCCCCTGGCCGACGCCGATGCACAGGGCGGCGATGCCGGTTCCGGAGCCGGCGGCGGCGAGCTGGTGGGCGACGGCGCCGGTGATCCGGGCGCCCGACGCGCCGAGCGGGTGGCCGATCGCGGTCGCTCCGCCGCGCGGGTTGACGATCGCCGGGTCGAGTCCGGGCCACTGGCCGAGGCAGGCGAGGGCCTGGGCGGCGAACGCCTCGTTGAGTTCGAAGGTGAGCAGATCGCCCGGCTCGCGTCCGGCCTTCTTCAGCGCGCGGCGGACGGCCTCGACGGGTCCCTCGCCGAAGTACTGCGGCTCGATGCCGGTCACGGCGGTGGCTCCGATCCGGGCGAGCGGCTCGCGTCCGGTGGCGCGCAGTCCGTCCTCGTCGGTGAGCAGCAGGGCGGCGGCACCGTCGTTGAGGGGGGAGGAGTTGCCCGCGGTGACGGTTCCGTCCTTCCGGAAGACGGGCTTCAGCCGGGCGAGGGCCTCCAGGGAGGTGGTGTCGCGGATGCACTCGTCGCGTGCCAGGTCGACTCCGTCGACGGGCACGACCTCGGCGTCGTACCGTCCGTCCCGCCAGGCGCGGGCGGCCTTGAGGTGGCTGTCGAGGGCGAAGGCGTCCTGGGCCTCACGGCCGATGTTGTGGCGCTCCGCGACGATCTCGGCGCCTTCGCCGAGGGCGACGGTCCACTCCTTCGGCATCCGGGGGTTGACCATCCGCCAGCCGAGGGTGGTGGAGTACATCTCCTGATGGCCGGTGGGGAAGGCGCGTGGAGGCTTGGGCACCACCCAGGGCGCGCGGCTCATCGACTCGACGCCGCCCGCGACGGCGATCGAGGCGTCGCCGACGGCGATGGCGCGGGCGGCCTGGACGACCGCCTCCATCCCGGAGCCGCAGAGCCGGTTGACGGTGGTACCGGGGACGGTGACGGGGAGTCCGGCGAGCAGGACGGCCATGCGCGCGACATCGCGGTTCTCCTCGCCCGCGCCGTTGGCGTTGCCGAAGAAGACGTCGTCGATCCGGGCGGGGTCGAGGTCGGGCGTACGGGACACGAGCGCGCCGAGCACCGAGGCGGCGAGGTCGTCGGGCCGCACGCCGGACAGGGCGCCGCCGTACTTGCCGACGGGCGTGCGGACGGCGTCGACGACGTACACGTCCTTGAGACGGCCGGTCATGTCAGGCTCCTTGCGCGGCGGGAACGGGTACGGGGACGAGCACGGGCGCGGCCGTCCTGGCCCGCACCTCCTCGGGGGTGACGCCGGGCGCGGTCTCGACGAGGACGAGGCCGTCGCCGGTGACGTCGAGGACGGCGATGTCGGTGATGACGCGGTGCACACAGGCGGTGCCGGTGAGCGGGAGGGTGCACTCGCCGACGATCTTCGGGGAGCCGTCCTTGGCGGTGTGGGTGGTCAGGACGATCACCCTGCGGACGCCGTGGACCAGGTCCATGGCACCTCCCATGCCCTTGACGAGTCTGCCGGGGACGGACCAGTTGGCGAGGTCTCCGCGGGCGGAGACCTGCATGGCGCCGAGGATCGCGGTGTCGATGTGTCCGCCGCGGATCATGCCGAAGGAGAGCGAGGAGTCGAAGTACGCCGCTCCGGGCCGCACGGTGACGGTCTCCTTGCCCGCGTTGATGAGGTCCGGGTCCACCTCGTCCTCGGCCGGGTAGGGGCCGACGCCCAGGATGCCGTTCTCCGACTGGAGCACCACGTCGACGCCCTCGGGGAGGAAGGCGGGGACCAGTGTGGGCAGTCCGATGCCGAGGTTCACGTAGGAGCCGTCGGTCAGTTCCGCGGCGGCGCGGGCCGCCATCTCGTCACGTGTCCAGGCCATCAGACCGTCACCGTCCTGTTCGCGGCCCGAGGGGCCGGGGGCGTCGCGGCGCGTACCGTCCGCTTCTCGATCCGCTTGTCCGCGGCCTGCGCGGGGGTGAGGGCGACCACGCGCTGGACGAACACCCCGGGCAGATGCACGGCGTCCGGGTCCAGTTCGCCGGGCTCGACGAGTTCCTCGACCTCGGCGACGGTGATCCGGCCCGCCATCGCGGCCAGCGGATTGAAGTTGCGGGACGCCTTGTTGAAGACGAGGTTGCCGAGGCGGTCGCCCTTCGCGGCCCGTACGAGCGCGAAGTCGGTGGTGATGGCGTGCTCCAGGACGTGGTCGAGTCCGCCGAACGCGCGGATCTCCTTGGCGGGGCTCAGCAGCGGCTCCGCGCCGTAGCGGCGGGGCAGGCCGCCGTCCGCGACCTGGGTGCCGACGCCCGCCGGGGTGAAGAAGGCGGGGATGCCGCAGCCGCCGGCGCGCAGCCGCTCGGCCAGGGTGCCCTGGGGGACGAGTTCGACCTCCAGCTCACCGGCGAGGTACTGGCGGGCGAACTCCTTGTTCTCCCCGATGTACGAGCCGGTGACCCGGGCGATGCGGCCCGCGGCGAGCAGGGTGCCGAGTCCTGCGCCGTCGACCCCGCAGTTGTTGGAGACCACATGGAATCCGCCGGTCCCGCGGGCGAACAGCGCCTCGATCAGTGTGCCGGGCACACCGCTCAGCCCGAATCCGCCGACGGCGAGGGAGGCTCCGTCCCCGATGTCGGCGACCGCGTCGGCGGCGCTCTCTCTGACCTTGTCCATGAAGAGGTTCCTTCTGTTCGCCAGATGAACTACAGTTCATTTCTGCTTGGCCCGAGTGTGCGTTTAACGGCCACGTATTGTCAACGGCCGCAGGGACGCACCACCGCATGAGCCGTACGGAGGGCCAGATGGCCGCCTTGACCCCGACCGACGACACGGCGCCCCCCGAGGCCGTGGGACCGCTGACGCGCGGTCTGACCGTGCTGCGTGTCATCACCGACGCCGGCGGCCGGGCGGCGGTCGGCGATCTCGTACGCGCCACGGGGCTCGCCCGCTCCACCGTCGACCGGATCACCGCCACGCTGGCGCGGATGGGCCATCTGCGGCTGGACGGGCACACCGCCGTGCTCGCGCCCCGGCTGATGGAGCTGGGCAACGCCTATCTGGCCGCGATCCGGCTGCCGGGCCCGCTGGGGCCGCAGGCGGAGCGGCTCGCGGAGGAGCTGGACGAGTCGGTGTCGCTGGCGGTGCCCGACGGTGACGGGATCCGTTTCGTCCACCAGACCACCCGTCGGCGCGCCATGTCGCTCACCTTCCGCATCGGCGACCTGCTGCCCGCCGAACGCACCGCTCAGGGCACGGTGTTCGCCGCCGGATGGGACGCGGACGCGTGGGAGCGGTGGCGGGCGCGGCGGGAGCCGGACGAGAGCGGCCGGGCCTTCTCCCCCGGACTGCCGCCCTCGCGCACCGGGCCCGGGGACCCCTCGTTCGAGCAGCGCGCGGCCGAGGCGGCCGAGCGGGGCTGGGCCCTGGACGACCAGCTGCTCGAACCGGGCCTGATCGCCCTCGCCCTGCCGGTGCGCGGCCCTGACGGCGGGGTGGTCTGCGCGGTGAGCGTCGTCAGCCACACCAGCCGCCACAGCGCCGGTTCGCTGCGCGAGTCCCTGCTGCCCCGGGCGCGTACGGCCGTGGCCGCGATGGAGAGACGGCTGGCCGAGACGGGGCCGCCGGTGCCGGAGCCCCTGCGGGGGCTCGCGGACTGGACCGACGCGTCGAAGCAGGAGTTGGGGGCCGGGTTCGTGGAGTCGCTGGCCCGCGGGCTCACCGTGATCACCGCCTTCGGCGAGGGGCGCGCGGAGCTGACCCTCTCGGCCGTCGCCGAGGCCACCGGGCTCGCCCGCGCCACCGCCCGCCGCTCCCTGATCACCCTGGAGCACCTGGGGTACGTGGAGTCACGGGGGCGGGACTTCCGCCTCACCCCCGCGGTCCTGGGCCTCGGCTGTCCGCCGCTGTCGCGCCTGACCCTCTCCGAGATCGCCTCGCCCCATCTGGCCGCGCTCGTCCGGCGGGTGCACGACTCGGCGTCGCTGGCCGTGCTGGACGGCGACGCGATCCAGTACACGGCGCGCATCGCGACCAGCCGCATCATGAGCGTCGACATCCGGATCGGGACCAGGTTCCCGGCGTACGCGGCGTCCATGGGCCGGGTCCTGCTGGCCGGACTCCCCGCCCAGGAGCGCGCCGAGCTGCTGGCCCGTACCGAACGGCGTGCGCTGACACCGCGGACCGTCATCTCCGTACCGGAGCTGGAGCGGGTCGTCGAACGGGTCGCGCGGGAGGGATACGCCCTGGTCGACGAGGAACTGGAGGAGGGGCTCCGCTCGCTCGCCGTGCCCGTGCGCGATCTCGCGGGGCGGACGGTCGCCTCGGTCAACGTCGGTATGCACAGCAGCAGGCGCACGGTGGAGCAGTGCCTCACGGAGGTGCTGCCCGAGCTGCGGTCGACGGCCGCGGCGATCGAGGCGGACCTCCATGTCGCCGGGCGCTTCACCAGGATCCCCCCGGTGTGAGGCCACCGTCCGCTGCCCGCACCGGTCCTGCGCGTACGCCGGAGGCGGCGGACACGTTCGTCCGGCCGGGCCCGCAGCCCCGGTGGGACAGGTGTGAGAGTCCGCAGCCGCGGGCAGCCGGCCACCGGCGTATTCAGGGCCGGAAACCGGCGGGACGAGCCGCCCGCCGGGCCGCATCAGGGACGAGGACGGGGTGCCGGGGCCGCGGGGTGGGCTCGGGGCACGTCCGCCGCGGCGCGGCGGCGCGTCCACTCCCGTCACGCGGCTACGGCGGGGGCCAGTCGTCCACGCCGCCCCCGCGCCATTCGATCAGGTCCCCGTCGAGGAGGTCGATGACCTCCTCCCGGGACCCGAGACCCTTGCGGAGCAGCTCGGCCAGCTCGCCGCGGCCGTGCGCGAGGCCGGCGATCCGGCCGTTGATGGTCACCCTGCGGCCCCCGCCGGGCGACGGCGGGTGGACGATGACCGGCGGGTGCGGGGGCATGCCTCCACCGTGCCCCGGGACACGGCGGGACGCATCCCCGGCGGCGCGGGAGGCCCGGCGGGAACCGGGCATGGCGCAATCGTGTCTGCGCTGAGGAGAGAAGGTGGGCTACCGTGCGGCACGACCGCGCACGGTACGGGGGACACACCGAGGGGGCGGGATGAACGCGTGGGCGGTGCCCGGATACACGGAGTCCCGGGAGCTGGGCTCGGGCGGCAGCGGACGGGTCGTTCTGGCCGTCCACGACGCGACCGGCGTTCCCGTGGCGGTCAAGTACCTGAGCGGGAGACTGCGGTCGGACGCCGCGTTCGTACGGGTGTTCAGGGCGGAGGCCCGTCTGCTGGGCGCACTCCGCTCGCCGTACGTCGTGGGCCTGTACGAGTACGTGGAGGCACCGGGCGGCGCCGCCATCGTGATGGAGCTGGTCGACGGGATCGCGCTGCGCGCCCTGCTGAGGCAGGAGGGCACCACCGGTCCCGAGGCGGCGCTGGTGGTCCTCAAGGGATCACTGCTGGGGCTGGCGGCCGCACACCGGGCGGGGGTGGTGCACCGCGACTACAAGCCGGAGAACGTGCTGGTCGCGGCGGACGGCTCGTCGAAGCTGGTCGATTTCGGGATCGCCGCCGGGCGAGGCACCACGCCCGGGGTGGCCGGCACCCCCGCGTACATGGCACCCGAGCAGTGGAACGGGGAGCCCGCCTCCCCCGCGGCCGATGTGTACGCGGCGACGGCGACGTTCTTCGAGTGTCTGACCGGGCGCAAGCCGTACACCGGGGAGAACATCGCCGAGCTGGCGCTCCAGCACCTCGACGCGCCCGTCCCCGACGGGGAGGCGCCCGAGCCGGTGCGCCCGCTGGTCCGGCGCGGGCTGGCGAAGTCGGCCGAGGAGCGGCCCGCGAACGCCGCGGTGTTCGTGGCGGAGCTGGAGGAGATCGCCCGCTCGGCGTACGGGCCCGACTGGGAGGAGCGCGGGCAGCGGAAGCTGGCCGCGCTCGCGGCCCTGCTGCCGCTGCTGTTCCCCTCGGCCGCGAGCCGGGCGGCCGGGACGGCGGATACCGCGACCACGGCGCTCGGGGGCGGCTGGAGCGACATCTGGAGTCCGGGGCTGCGGGGAGCCGTGACCGCTGCGGCCGCTCTCGCCGTCGCCGCGCTCGTGGCCCTCGGCACAGGCATCGAGCAGGGCGGTTCGGCACGGACGAGCGCGCAGAGCCTCGCCACGACCAGCGCGGACCCACCCGCGGCGCCGCCGTCGGCCGGGGAACCGTCGGAGGAGGCCGGCCCTTCACCGTCGGCCTCCCCGTCCCCTTCCCCGTCGGACGGCACGGTGACGGACCCCGCCACTCCCTCGCCCTCGCCCTCAACGGGCACGTCCGGACCACCGGTGACGACCGGCCCGACAACACCCCCGGCATCACCGGAACCGAGCGCACCGCCGTCCGCGCCGACGAAGGTGCGGGCCGTGTCCGTCTCGGCTCCCGTGGTGACCGGGGCGACGGCGACCTCGACGATCACCGTCACCACGGACGGAACCGGTCCCGTGACCGTGCTGGTCACGTGGTACGCCGGCGACGTGCCGGGGGAGCCGGGCACACCGACCGGCTCGGACAGTCACCGGCGCGAGGGGGCGACGAGCTACACCTTCCCGGTCTCCCACACCTACCAGGGGCGGGCCGGGTGCTACCGGAGCGTGCGGGCCACGACGGAACCCGCCGCCGCGAACGGGAGTTCGACACGGCAGTTTGACGCCTGCGTGATCACATGAGCGATCCGCGCGTCCCCTACCACCGCGATCACGGCCGCGAACACCGGGGCCACCGGCCCGAGGACCCGGCCGCGCGGCCTTCCGGCGACCCGCCCGGGGAGGACGGAGCCGTACCGCCCGCCCCCGGGAGCGACGACTACAGCGCGACGGCGCTGGGGAGCCACTGGTTCGAGGGGCCGGGGACCCGGCACGCCTCCGGGGAGACGGCGCCGGCGGCGGGCGGCCCGCGGTCCGGTCCCTCCGGGGCCGCACCGGACCGGGTGGAGGGCGAGGTGCTGCGCTTCGGCCCCGGGGTGACGGCGCTCGGCCACGGCGGCCGTACGCCCCACCACACCACCGCGGAGATCTGGCACGGCACCCTGGCGGGCCGGCCCGGCGGTCCCGGGGCGCCCCGGCGCCGCCGCGGACTGCGCCGCTACACCCTGGCCGCCGTGGTGCTGGCGGCGGTGACCGCCTTTCTGCTCTGGCAGCACTACGGCCCCGGGATCGCCGTGGAGCGGGTGGCCGTCACCACCACGGTGGGTGAACTGGGATGCGACAGCACGGCGGACGTCGTGGGGGTGGTGGACACCAACGGGCGGCCCGGCACCCTCGTCTACCGCTGGCTGCGCAGCGACGGCACCACGTCGGGGCGGCTGCGGGAGAAGCTGACGCACGGCCAGAAGCAGGCGCGGCTGCATCTGCTGTGGACCTTCCGGGGCGAGGGACGGTCGTCCGCGAGCGCCCGGCTGGAGATCCTCTCGCCGTCGTCGCACCGGGCCACCACCCGGTTCTCCTATCGGTGCGGCTGAAGCGGGCGGGGCGCACGCGTCCCACCGTCACCGCCGGCCCGTGCGCGGCCTCGGCCGGGACGGGACAGGGGCCGGGACAGGACGGGGGCCGACCGGGACCGGGACCGGCCACGCCCCGGGCACAGGCGGCGACGCGGGCCCGGGCAACGACCCGGTCGGCCGGGACCGCGCATCGCGTTCGAGGGACCGCGCCCCGGAAGCGACTCTCCCTCCCCCTTCCCGCCGGAACGGCGGAGTCGCACCCGGGCCGTGCCACCACCCGGAGCGACGGGCCCTCCGCGGAACCGCAAGGATCCGGACACCTCTACGCGGCGGCCGAAGCAGCCCGATCGGCTCAAATCGACCGGCCTCCTCTCCCCCGTACCGCGGAAAGCCGCATGCCACGGGCTCTCCCGCCGCCGCCCGCACGACCGCTCCACAAGCCTGACAGCGGACCGGAATCCGCCGGTCGCGGCGCTCGAAAACCCCGCCGCGCACGGTGACCGGCATCCCGCCGCACCGGCCTCCACGCCCGCCGGGGACACCGCGCTGAGCAGCGAGGACGGCGTCCGGGGCGGCATCCGGGCTCCCCGGGAGGCCGCACGGGCGCTCCCCTCTCCCACGGCCCACCGGCCGTCGCCCGGGGCGCCGGAGCCGGAGCCCTCCGGCGTGCGCGCGCCCCCACGGCACGGTGGCCCCGGCACGACGAACGGTCTACACCAATGCTGGACGCGCGTAGAGGGGCCGAAAGGCGTCCTTGTTGCCGACAGCATCCGGAGGTCAGGATTCCTAGCGCGCCACTTGACAGGGTCATGACCGAACTGGGGTTGGGTCCGTCGGCGGCGCTCGTACGGGCCCGCCCCAGCGGGCCCCCGGAACCCTCACCGGAGGACCAGCAGTGAAGATCAAGCGCACCTCCCCCCTCGGCAGCGTCCCCAGGCGCGCACGGCTGATCGCCGTCGCGGCCGGTCTGGTGACCGTCTCCGCGCTTGCCGCCCCCAGCGCCGTCGCCGAGTCCGGCGGCGGCGCCCGGGCCACCGGGGCCCAGCTCGCCCGGGTGAGCGACGCCGTCCTCGGCGCGGACATCGCGGGCACCGCCTGGTACACCGACGCCTCGACCGGCAGGCTCGTCGTCACCGCCGACCAGAGCGTCTCGGCCGCTGAACTGTCCGAGATCCGCGAGGCCGCGGGCAACCGGGCCGGCGCACTGGAGATCAAGCGCGTCCCCGGCACGTTCGGCAAGCTGATCGCGGGCGGCCAGGCCATCTACGGAGGCGGCGGGCGGTGCTCGCTCGGCTTCAACGTCCGCAGCGGAAACACCTACTACGCGCTCACCGCCGGCCACTGCACCAACGGCGGCAGCACCTGGTACACCAACGCGTCGGGCACCACCCTGCTGGGCAGCCGCGCGGGCTCCAGCTTCCCCGGCGACGACTACGGCATCATCCGCCACTCCAGCGCGTCGGCCGCCGACGGCAGGGTCTCCCTGTACAACGGCTCGTACCGGGACATCACCTCCGCGGGCAACGCCTCCGTGGGCCAGTCCGTCCAGCGCAGCGGCAGCACCACCGGACTGCGCGGCGGCAGAGTGACCGGGCTGAACGCCACCGTGAACTACGGCGGGGGCGACATCGTCCACGGTCTGATCCAGACCACGGTCTGCGCCGAGCCCGGCGACAGCGGCGGCGCCCTGTTCGCCGGCTCGACCGCCCTCGGTCTGACCTCGGGCGGCAGCGGCGACTGCTCCTCGGGCGGCACCACGTTCTTCCAGCCCGTCACGGAGGCGCTGAGCGCCTACGGGGTGAGCGTCTACTAGGCGTGTATCGAAAGTAGCGCCGTCCGCCCGGAGGGCGGGGCCTGCGGCGTCCGGTGCGTGCAATCGCAAGGCGGAGGGTCGCCCTCGTACCGGACGTACTTGGGCGATTCCGACAACGCAGCGAGTGTGCGTGCTGGGCGTCGCAGGCCAGGCGGGACTTTCGATACACGCCCTAGGACCGGCGAGGGCCGGTGTTCCCCTGTCGGTGGGGGGCCACCGGCCCTCGTCATGTCCGGGTTCCCTCCCCGGAGCGGCCCGCCACCCGTCGAACCGGGCCCGCACGCCCCGGCGCCCGGCCGCGTCGCCTACGCTGTGTCCGGACGGACAGTCCGCACGGACAGGCCCCGTGGCCGCACGGACGGCCCCCGGGAGACGGCGACGAGGGGGGACCGGTGCACCAGCGCGTACGTCTCCTCCTGGCGACCGCCCTCCCGTCCCTGCTGCTCGGCGTGTGGGTCACCCTGCTCGCGCTCGTGGGCGCGGCCCCGGCGTCCGGCGGTTCCGCCGCCGGGCCCGTCACCGTGACCCCGGCCTCCCCGGCCCGCGCCGAGGGCCCGCAGCGCGGCGCCTCCGCCGTGCGGACCGAGGCCCGGCGCACCCCGGTCACCGCCGTCCACGAGGTGGTGGCCACCGACGCGGGCAGCCGTCCGCCCACCGCGCCGCCGGTACCCGCGGGCGCCGTGGACTTCGCGTACGAACGGACCCTGCTGCGCGGCGAGGTGGTGGGCCCCCGCCAGGAGCGGGCCCCGCCCCACTCTCCGTACGGCCCCCGCAGCACCCGCGCACCCCCCTCCACCCGGAGCAGCTGACGTTCCAGGCGTCCGCCGTCCCGGTCCCCGGCATGCCCGGGGACCGTCGCGCGGCGGCGCTCTCAGCCCCCGCGTGCCGCGCCCTCGCGCGCCACGCGACCTCCGTGTCCCGCGGACGCCCGGCGTCCGTGTGCTGCCCGTGGAGTACTCATGTCTTCTCGTGCCACGTTCTGGCGTGCGCTGGCCGCGCTCGCCGTCGTCGCCGTATCGCTGTACATCGCCCTGACCACCTCACCGCGCCTCGGGCTCGATCTGAAGGGCGGCACCCGGATCGTCCTGGAGACCCGGGACACCCCCACCGTGAAGGCCGACGCGGCGGCCACCGACCGCGCGCTGGAGGTGCTGCGCCAGCGGGTGGACGCGCTCGGGGTGGCCGAGCCGTCGCTCGCCCGCTCGGGCGAGAAGCGCATCGTCGTCGAACTGCCCGGTGTGCAGGACCCCCGTAAGGCCGCCGAGGTCATCGGCAAGACCGCCCAGCTCACCTTCCACCCCGTACAGCAGGCGACGGCGGGCCCGCAGAGCGCGCCCGCGGCCGACGGCTCCCGGGTGCTGCCCGACCCCGACACGCCGGGGGGCTTCCTCAAGCTCGGGCCGCCCGCACTGACCGGGGACGGCGTCAAGGACGCCGAGGCGACCTTCGACGGCCAGACGGGCCGTGGCTGGACGGTCGACCTGTCCTTCCGCGGCGACGCGGGCAAGGACTGGGCCCGGGTCACCGGCGAGGCGGCCTGTGCCGCGCCCGGCGACCCCGCGCGCCGGGTCGCGATCGTGCTCGACGACAAGATCGTGTCGGCGCCCGGTATGGAGCAGTCGGTGCCGTGCAAGACCGGCATCACCGGCGGCTCGGCGCAGATCACGGGTGGCTTCAGCAGTGCGGACGCGCGTGATCTCGCGGCTCTGGTCAAGGGCGGCGCGCTGCCGGTACCGGTGACCGCCGTCGAGCAGAGCATCGTGGGCCCGACCCTCGGCGCGGACGCGATCAAGGCCAGTGCGCTGGCGGCGGTGATCGGCCTGGTCTGCACCGGACTCTTCATCATCGCCGTCTACCGGCTGCTGGGCCTGCTCGCCACGATCGCGCTCGCGCTGTACGGGCTGATCTCGTACGCGGCCGTCATCGCGCTCGGCGCGACCCTCACCCTGCCGGGACTCGCCGGATTCGTCCTCGCCATCGGTATCGCCGTCGACGCGAACGTGCTCGTCTTCGAACGGGCGCGGGAGGAGTACGTACGGCCGAGTACCCGCACCCCCGATCTGCGCCGGCCGCTGCGGACCGGGTTCAGCAAGGCGTGGAGCGCGATCACCGACTCCCATGTGACGACCCTGCTCGCGGCCGGTCTGCTGTTCGTCTTCGCGATCGGGCCGGTCAAGGGTTTCGGTGTGACGCTCGCCATCGGTGTCCTGGCCTCGCTGATCTCGGCGATGGTGATCACCCGGCTGCTGGCGGACTGGGCGGTCCGGCGCTCCTGGGTCACCAAGCGGCCGTCGATCACGGGCATCACCTCCAAGGGCCGGCTGCGGACCCGGCTGGAGAAGCACCCGCCCCGGCTGATGCGCAACCGCAGGCGCTGGCTCGCGATCTGCGGGGGGCTGCTGCTGTTCGCGCTCGCCGGGATCGGGGTGCGCGGACTGGAGTTCGGCGTCGAGTTCACGGGCGGGCGTGTGATGCAGTACGCCACCGAGCGGACCGTCGACGCGGACACCGCGCGCCAGGCCGTCGCGGACGCCGGATTCCCCCGCGCCGTCGTGCAGTCGTCGGGCGAGGACGGGATCACCGTACGGACCGGTGAGATCACCAACCAGGAGCAGGAGGAGATCCGCGAGTCGCTGGGCGAGGTCGCGGGCGGCGCGACCGTGGAGCGGGACGAGTTCATCGGGCCGAGTCTCGGCAGCGAGCTGCGTACGCAGGCGCTGATCGCGCTCGGGGTGGCGGTGGCCGCCCAGCTCGCGTACCTCACGATCCGGTTCCGCTGGACGTTCGCGGCCTCGGCGGTCGCCGCGATGGTGCAGGACGTGCTGCTGGTGGTGGGTCTGTTCGCCTGGCTCGGCAAGCCGGTGGACAGTGTGTTCCTCGCGGCGCTGCTGACCGTGGTCGGCTACTCGGTCAACGACACGGTGGTCGTTCTCGACCGGCTGCGGGAACTGCGGCGTGCCTCGCCGCGCGGGGCGTGGCCCGAACTCGCGGACAAGGCGGTCGCCCAGACCCTGCCGCGTACCGTCAACACGGGCATGGGCGCGCTGTTCGTGCTGATCGCGCTCGCCGTGCTCGGCGGGGACTCGCTGACCGACTTCTCCATCGCGCTGCTGGCGGGTGTGGTGGTGGGTATCGCGTCGACGGTGTTCACCGCGATGCCGCTGGCGGTGATCCTCCAGATCCGGCGCCCCGACAAGCCCGGCGCCCGGCCCGCACGGGCGGTCAAGCGCGACAAGTCGGGCGCGGTGGTGTGAGGGGGGCGGCCTGAAGGAACGGTCTGACGACCGTCCGGGCCGGCGTCGTGTGACACCGGCCCGGGCAGGGGCGCAGTCGGCTTCGGCGGGCGGTGGCGGATTCCGGCAGGGTCGGCGGAGTCGGCTGGGCCCAGTCCTTCGGGCCGGCGGACCCGGTTCCGTGGGTCGCGGCCGGACCCGGCGGGCCCGTGCCGGCTCGACCGGACACGGCCTCCTCGGCGGGTGCTCGGCGGGTCGCGGTCCGGTTCAGCAGGTCACGGCGGCCCGGCGGTTCGGACCGTCCGCCGGGCGACGGCCGCCGAACGGGACGGCCGGACGCGGGTCCGTATGACCCGGATCCGCGCCGTACACGGTCGTGAGGTCGGTGCATACGGCGCGATGGCCCGCAGTACGGCTCCGCGCGGACACTCCGCCCGCCCGGCCGGGGGCTATCCGCTGACCGGGAAGAAGAGTTCGGGCCGGTCCCACGCCACGACGGGCGGGTTGGCCAGGACGGTGCCGGTCCGCCGGGCGCCGACGCCGCGGTAGAAGCCCTCGGCGGGCGGGTGCGAGACGACACGTACGGAGGACAGCTCCGCGCGGCGGGCCTCGCCGAGCATATGGGCGACCAGCCGTCGGCCGAGGCCGTGGCCCTGCGCCGAGTCCGCGACGAACAGCAGATCCAGTTCGGGCGGGGTCAGCAGCAGGGCGTAGAAACCGAGCAGGGCTCCGTCCCCGGCGACGGCCATATGGACCTGGTGGGCCTCGATATAGTCGGGACCCACCGTGCACCCGCTGACGATCGAGGCGTACCGGCCCTCGTACGCCCGCGAGCGGCGCACCATGGCGGTGAGCCGCCTGGCGTCACGGGCGGTCGCGCGCACGATCCGTACGCCGTCCCCGGGTGCCACCGGATCGACGTCCGTCATAGGTGAAGACATGCAGAGAGTATTACATGCACCTCATCCGCGCCGAGTGCCCGCCGTCCCGGCGCACCCCCGTTCGCCGGCGGCCCCTACGCGGCGGTGAACAGGCAGAAGGGATGGCCCGCGGGATCGAACATCACCCGGACGTCGTCCTGCGGCTGGACCTCCGCCTCACGCGCGCCGAGGGAGACGGCATGGCGGGCCGCGGACTCCAGGTCTCCGACCCGGATGTCGAGATGGAGCATCTTCTGCTGGGCTCCCGGCTCCTCGGGCCATCGCGGCGGCTCGTACCCCTCCTCACCCTGGACGGCGATCCCGACCCCGCCGCCGGGGTCGCGGAGCAGAACCCAGTCCGGTTCGCGCGCCGTGAACTCCCAGCCGAGCAGCCGCCGGTAGAAGTCGGCGAGAGCATGGGCGTCCCGGCAGTCGAGCACAACAGTGGCGAGAGTGAACCGCGGGGTGCCGGTCACGGTGCCTCCTTCACGGACAGGGGAGGAACACCCCGCCCCCGAGCCGGACGGGACCGCGCTCAGACCGCCGCGCGCCGGGAGCCGAGGGCGTGGACACGACCCTCGGGGAGGGGGAGTTCCCTGCGGGCGTACGAGGTGAGGGTACGGGTCCTCGCGGCGTCGCGGACGATCCGCACGTACGCCCCCGAGGGGTCGCGCAGCAGACCCGGCAGCGCCGCCCCGACCTCGTGGACGAGATGCCCGCCGCCGTGACGGCGCGGTACGGACCGCAGTTCGTGGCGCTCGGTGTCGGGCCGCAGCGGCAGGTCCTCGTCGCCGTTGTGGCCGTCGAGCGGACGCGCCGGGCCGGTCTCGAACTCGGCCCGGAGCTCAACAAGCCGGAGAAGCGGGCCCGTCCGGCGTTCCTCGGCCGCGCCGCCGTGGCGGGCAACCGCGGCCGAACGGGCCGGGCCCCGTGCGCGCCCACGGCGAAGGAGGGCGGGAGTCGCGCGGATCCCGGGGTACGGCTCCCCCGCGGCCGTGGACCCGGACGGGAGTCCCGCACCGGGTCAGGAGGGGCCGGTCGGTGTTCCCTGGTGGAAGTACATACGCCAGCCCTCGGCCGTCTCGCGCCACAGGGAGCTGCGGAGGACCCGGCGGCCACCGCTGTCGGACACATAGGTGACATGGACGAGTCCGGGCGCGGCCAGGGTGCCGGTCAGCCCGGTGACCCATACGGCCGAGGCCCGTTCGCCGCCCCCTCCGTCGCCGTCCCGCCCCTCCGGTGCGAGCGCCTCGTGCACCGAGGTACGGTCCCAGCGCCTGCCCGACGAGCCGCATTCGAAGAACTCGGGGTCGAGCAGCGCGAGGACCGCTCCGGGCTCGGCTCGCACCCGGGGGTCGAGCAGGCGCAGCTCCCCGGCCAGGACGGCCTCGACCGCCTTTTTCGTGTGGTCGTCCATGCTTCCAGGCTCGCCCGACAGACGGGCGGCCGTCCAACGCGTATCCGGTTCGGCTGGGCGGTACGGGTGTCATTGGCACATGCCTCTTCCGCTCAGGCGGTCCGACAGGGTACACAGGTGCTGATCATCACCAGAACACACGCACTAACCGCGCCCATGGCATATGCCTGGGGCACCACCTTGTCGAGTGTTGCCAAATGCCTTACGAGCTGTCGCTGCCTGTGCCAGAGTCGTAACGGTCCATTGCTCGGAGCGCGTTCCAGACCTGGCCGAGGCCACGCCTGTATCGGAGTACGACATGCCGTCCCATCTGTTCGCGGACCGCCCCGTCCCGCAGCCGCCGGAGCGAGGCCCCGACGCGGTCGATACACTGATCACCCGGACCCGCCGGCTGCGCGGCGATGTGGATGCCGTACGCAGAGGCACCCTCGTCGACGAGGACGATCCGCACATCCGCTGGCAGCGCGCTCTGTGTGATCTGGCGGTCCATCAGCTCGACGATCTCGGCGCCCATCTGGACCAGTTGAGGATCGGCCTGCCCGACGGGACGCCCGCCGCGGCAGGCGACGACGCCCTCACCGCGTACGAGGCCGACCACGCGCAGGGCGCCGGATCGCTGCTCAGCCGGGTCGGCAGCGCCGAGTGGAATCTCCTCACCGACGAGGTGAACTGGTCCGAGGAGCTCTACCGGATCATCGGGCGCTCCCCCGGGAGCGGGCCGATGACCCTGGACGAACTGCCCTCCGTGGTACACCCGGACGACCAGGGGCTGCTCACCGTCCTGGTCACCGGCGCACTGGTCGACGGACGCCCCATCGACGGCGAGTTCCGGATCGTCCGGCCCGACGGCCAGGTCCGTACGGTGCACATGACAGGCGAGCCCGTGCTCGACGCGGACGGCTCGACCGCCTCCATGTGGGCGGTGATCCGGGACGTCAGCGCGCTGCGGCGCAGTGAGGCGGCGGTGCGCGACAGCCGTGACTCCCTCCACCGCCAGCAGCACTTCGAGCGCACGGAGCACCGGATCGCGGTCGAGATGCAGGAGGCGGTGCTGCCGCCGTGGCAGGGCTCGCTCAGGTTTCCGCTCGGCGGCCCCGCCGAACTGGATGTCGCCGCGCGCTACTTCCCGTCCGCGAACAGCGCGCTGATCGGCGGCGACTGGTACGACGCGCTGCAACTGTCCTCGGGCGCCTCCCTGCTGAGCGTCGGCGATCTCACCGGGCACGGGGTGACGGCCACCTCCTCGATGGCCATGCTCCTGGGCGCGCTGCGGGGCATGGCCCTGGCGGGGGTGGGGCCCGCCCAGCTGATGGTCCATCTCAACCAGCTGATGGAGACCTCCCCCCAGCCCGCCCTGGGCAGCGCCGTGTGCTGCCGGTTCGATCCGGAGAGCCGCACTCTTTCGTGGGCGCAGGCGGGCCACCCCGCCCCGCTGCTGTTCCGTGACGGGACGGGGCGGATCCTGACCCGGCCCGACGGGGTCCTGCTCGGCGCGACCTCCAGCCCGGAGTACGAGCAGGCCGAGCTGGAACTGCTCCCCGGCGATGTGCTGCTGCTCCACACCGACGGGCTGACCCGCACCGGCGCCGCCGAGGACAGCGACACGGGGCGTCTGCTCGCGCTGGCGCCCCGGCTGGCCGGGGTGCGGGACGCACAGGAGGCCGTCCGCGCGGTCGTGGAGCTGTTCGGCGGCGACGGACGCGAGGACGACGCCTGTGTGATGGTCGCGAAGATCGGTTCCTGAAGGGCCCCGGGGACCTGGCCGGTCCCCGGGTGACCCGCGAGGAAACCCGTCCCCCCGGGCCGGGTTCGCCGCACCGTCGGCGTCCTCCGGGGATCCGGGCTCCTGCCGTGAACCGCGCCCGGGTCCCCGGGCCCGGGGTCATGTCGTCAGAGTCCCGTCCGCCTGGCGTGCCCTCCGGGCGGACGACGCCGCTTCGACGGCACCCCTAGATCTCCGCGCCCCTCGCCCTCTTCGAAGGGCTGTTGGGCAGGGCCAGCCGGATCTCCTCCCGCAGATCCTCGATCTTCTCGTAACCCGCGTACTGTCCCGTCAGCCGGTACATCTCCCGCAGCCTGTCCCAGGTCCGGTGCGACGAGGTCTCCCCCATCGAGACCAGCGCGAGCCGGGCGTAGCGGTCGGCCTCCTCGGGGTCGTCGGCGATGAAGCAGGCCGAGGCCAGCGAGATGTAGTCGAAGATCTTCGAGCGCTGCCGTCCGCCCTCGCGCAGTTCCAGCGCCTTCCTGGCGTGGCGCTGCGCGATGTTCGCGGCCGAGGGATCGTGCTCGGCCAGGGTGCGGTACGCCAGCGCCTCCATGCCGTGGAGATCCGCCTCGTCGAACATCTGCATCCAACTGGGCGGCGGCACATCGCCCTTGTCGGAGACGAACAGGTCCTCCGCCTCACCGAGCGTCCGGCGCATGGCCTGTCCGTGTCCCTTGGACGCCTGCGCCCACGCCTCGATGGTGCAGAGCATGGCCCGGGTGCGCGGCAGGGTCCGTTCGCCCGAACCGGACTTGGCGAGGTTCATCAGATCCAGGGCGTCGTCCGGGCGGCCCAGATGGACCATCTGCCGGGCGGCCCGGGAGAGCGCCTCCCCCGCGCGGGGCCGGTCGCCGCCCTCACGTGCCGCGTGGGCGGCGATGACGAAGTACTTCTGGGCGGTGGGTTCGAGGCCGACGTCGTGCGACATCCAGCCGGCGAGTACGGCGAGGTTGGCGGCGACGCCCCACAGCCGCCGCTGGAGATGGTCGGGGTGACGGTAGGCGAGCATGCCGCCCACCTCGTTGAGCTGCCCCACGACCGCCTTGCGCTGGAGCCCGCCGCCGCGGGCGGCGTCCCAGGCGCGGAACACTTCGACGGAACGCTCCAGCGCCTCGATCTCCTGCGACCCGATGGGGGCGGCCTCGTAACGGTCGTACCCAGCGGGGTCGGCGTGCAGGGGAGTGTCGGCGAAGGGGGTGTCCCGGGCGAGTGCGGGGTCGGTGTGCAGCCAGTCGTGCATGGTGCTGCTGAGTGCGGAGCCTGCGGCGAGCGCGGCGCCCGCGCCCACCAAGCCGCGTCGGTTGAGCATGAGGTCCATTCCCGTGAATTCAGTGAGGACCGCTGCCGTCCGGTCGGGCGGCCAGGGAAGGCCGTCGGGGTTCGCCGCGCTCTCGGCGCCGCGCGCGCCCTTCTGTCTGCCCGATCTCCCGTTCCGTACGAACCCGAGGTCCTCGGTGGTCACGACACGGCCGAGCCGCTCGGTGAACAGAGCCGCCAGCACCCGCGGTACGGGGTCGCGCGGGGTCTCCCCCATGTCGATCCACCGCCGCACCCGTGAGGTGTCGGTCGCCAGCTGCGGATGGCCCATGGCCGCCGCCTGCCGGTTCACGAGCCTCGCGAGTTCACCCTTCGACCATCCGGCCAGGCCGAACAGGTCGCTCAGGCGGGTGTTGGGTCCTCCGGTCACGTCAAGCCCCCAGGTTCTCGGCTGACTTGACAGTAACCCTCTGTCAGCGGCCTGGCGACTATTCGCCAGGGTTCGCCAGGGTTCGCCAGATGGTGTGCCACCCGCGCGCTGGTGTGACGTAGGAACGCGCCACCCCGGCCCGGCAGCCGGTCGCACTCCCCAGGGTGCGGCCGGCCGCCGGGGCGGGGCGCGCACGCAGACTGTCGGCGCACGAAGGGATCTGTCACCCCATGTACACAGCATCGTCCTCCGTGTCCGCCCCGCACCGGCCCCAGCGCTCCGCTGTGACGGCCGGCACCGGACCGTATCTCGACCCCACACATGCCGGTCGATTGCGGCGGCCGGTCGCGGTGGCGGGCCAGCCCCTCAGCGGAAGAATCGACCTGTCCGGCCCCCAGGGCGCGCAGCTGCGGATGGCGGTCGCCTCGGTGCACCGGATCTGCCCGGAGTTCAACCCGGTGCAGGTCCTGCGCCGCAGCGGGCGCTCCGTACTGCTCGTGGGGATGACCGGGCGCACCACGGCGGTCGCCAAGTGCCTGCTGGACCACTCGCCCGTGTGGGTCGAGCGGTTCCGCCACGAAATAGCGGTCTACCGTGCCTTCGTCCGCCACCGTCCGCTGGTCCGTGCCCCGCGGCTGATCGCCGCCGATCCGGACAACTGCGCGCTGGTGGTCGAGCGGATGCCCGGACGCGCGGCGGCACTGACCCGGCACCCGGCCGAGGCCCCGCCCCGAGCCGATGTCAGGGCCGTCGTCGGCGCCATCACCCGGCTGAACTCGTGGCGCCCGCCGGCCGGGCTGTTCGACGCGCCCCTGGACTACGCCTCCCGGATCACGCGCTACCACGAGCTGGGGCTGTTCACCGACCGCGACCTCGGTGATCTGCAGAAGCTGCTGCGCGGACTGGCGTACGCGAGCGGCCGGGGCACCGTGGGGCAGTTCAGCCACGGCGACGCGCTGCTCTCCAACATGCTGCTGTCCCCGACGGGTCCGGTGCTCGTCGACTGGGAGCACGCGGGCTGGTACCTCCCGGGCTACGACCTCGCCACGCTCTGGTCGGTGCTCGGCAACGCCCCGGCGGAGCGGCGGTGGATCAGCCAGCTGGCACAGCGGGAGGGGCCCGCCGCCCGGGACGCGTTCCTGGTGAATCTGATGCTGGTACTGACACGGGAGATCCGGACGTACGAGACGGCCGTGCAGCGGACCATGCGGGAGGCGGCTCCGGTGAGCGGTGCCTCGGGCGGCTCGGCGGGCGGGCTGTCCTCCGGCGAGGAGCAGCGGCTGCTGCTGCGGCGGCTGCACGACGACTGCGCGCTGGCCCGTCGGGCCGTACGGGCGGCGGTCGGCACCCGCTGACCGGTGCTCCGGCCGGCGGGAAGCGACCGGATCCCCGGAAGGGATCAACCGGACCGGCTCCCCACCGCGTACCGCGGCGACCGCGGTACGACAGCGGGACGGGAACAGGGCAGCGGTAGGGCGACGGGGCAGCGCGGCAGCGGACGGGAGCCACGCGGGGCGGGAACCACCGGCGCTCGCGGATCCTGTGCGCGTGCCCCGCCCGGTCCCGCCCCTGTTGGATCGCGCACCCGCACGCGCGCGTGGCCGCCGATCCGCGCATCCGGTGCGCCGGGGTGTCACCGACGTCCCCGGCCGCGGTGACCGCTGCTGCGAAGCCCCCGCGTGGCCCCGGCCCCGCCGGTGGGCGGGCGTCAGTGCCCCGGGAGCCCCGCCCGGCCGCCCGGGCCCGTGAGCGTTCGCGCGGGCGGGAAGCGGAATCTACGCTCGGTTACGACGGACCGACGTGGTGCCCGGGAGGTCGTTCCCGTGAGCTTCCCCCAGCCGGAGCAGCCCGGCGATGTGACGAGCCTCAAGGCGTACATCGAGCACGAGATCGCCGCCCTGCGGGCGGACGTCCGGCGCGCGGCCGAGGTGGCGGACGCCGGGCGGGACCGGTCACCGGCCGCCGCACCCTCGCCCAAGGCGGAGCCCTCCCCCGGCGCCGCGGCACCGCGCGGCAAGCCCCGGGGCCCTCGGGAACCCGACACGCCGTCCCGTCGGCCGGAGCCTCCCCACGTGGCCGACACGCCGTCCTCCCCCGCTCCGGGCCCCGGCCGGCCGCTCGGGGAACTCGCGCCGCTCGCAGACGACGACGGGAGCGGCCGGGAGCCGCGCCTGGACGCCGTACTGCGCGCCGTTCCGGTCTCGGCGGCGCTGCTCACCCCGGTACGGGACACCGGCGGCGCCATCACCGACTTCGTCATCCGGGCGGGCAACCACATCCGGTCCACCGACTGGATCGAACCGGCGGGGCGCCAGGTCGGGGAGCGCCTCCTTCGGGTACGGCCCGGCTACACCACGACCGGGCTGGTGGCGGCGCTGGCCCGCACGGTCGTGACCGGGGAGCCGCTGACGGGGCTGACCGTCGACTACACGGAGGAGCGGCACGGCCGCCTTCTGCGCGCGCCGCTCCTGCACTACGCAGCGCCGTACGGGGACGCGCTGCTCGTCACCTGGCGTCCGGCACACGGGCGCTCCGAGTTCCTCAGCCTGGACGCCCAGTACATCGCCTCGATGGGCTGGGGCCACTGGGACCTGCTCTCCGGTGCGATCACCTGGTCGGAGACCATGCATCGGATCTTCAGTACCGCCGGGGCCATGCCGTGGTCCCTGACCGAGCTGTGCGACACGGTGCTGCCGAACGAGGTGCCCGCCTTCGCGGAGCTGATGACGGCGGTCCTCTCGGGTGAGGAGCCCCCGTGGACGCGGACCCGCTTCCGGGTCCACGGGGAGGTGCGCACCCTGGACCTGCTCGCCAAACCCGTGGTGAGCACCGAGGGCCGCCCCTGGGCCGTGTATCTGGTCGCGCGTGATCTCACCCCCCAGATGCGCAGCCGCCGCAGGCTGGCGCAGACACAGCGGGAGTCGGAACGGCTGCGGCAGGCGGCGGCCGCGGAGCGCCGTATCGCCTCCGTGATGCGGGACGCGCTGCTGCCGAGCCACTCCCGTGAACTCGCCGAGGCGGGTCTGACGGTGGCCGCGGCCTATCTGCCCGCCGAGGCGGAGGCGGCCGTCGGCGGCGACTGGTACAAGTGCCGGCGCCAGGCCGACGGCCGGGTGCTGATCGCCATCGGCGACGCGGTCGGCCACGGTCTGGACGCCGTGGCCAGGATGGCCCAGCAGCGGCACGCGCTCGCCGGGCTCGCCCAGACGGGGGCTTCGGCCGGTGAGCTGACGACCTGGCTGAACGAGCTGGTGTGCGGTGAGCCGAGGGCGGAGACCGCGACCATGATCGTCGGCTATGTCGACGGCGCCGGGGTGCTGAACTGGGCGTGCGCCGGTCATCCGCCCCCTCTGGTGCGGCGCGGCGGCGAGGTGTCGGTGCTCGACACGGACCATCTGGGCCCGATGCTCGGAGCGGTGTCCGGCTATCCGTACGAGACGGCTTCGGTGCCGCTGCGCACCGGGGATCTGGTGCTCCTGTACACGGACGGGGTGGTCGAGCGCCGGGGAGAGGCGATCACCGAGGGCATCGCCCGGCTCGGGCGGGGCCTGGCGGCGACCGCGGGGCTTCCGCCCGAGGAGACCCTCGAACGGATCACGGCCGTGTACACGCGCTCGGCCCACGACGACGACGCGTGCCTGCTCGCCGTCCGGATCGACTGACGGCACCCGGCCACGACGCCGGCCGTGCGCCCGTCTGCTGACGGACAGTCGGATCAGCAGGGCGCTGTCCCGGGGAGAGCGGCACTGGTGACGTGTTCACGCCATCACCGAGTGGCCGAACAGCCGTCACCCGCAAACGGAATTGGACTAGACCAATGACGGTTCGCAGGTCCTGCCCCTTTCCCGCAGCGGAACGCGCCGGGGCGCTTGGTGACGTGCACCACCGGTGCGGCGGAGCATGATTGACGGACCGTCCGGCGACCGGTACCCCTGTAGTCCAGTCCGACCCCACAGGACCGTCGCGCACCATCCGCCCCCGGAGGCCCTCTTGCAAGCATCAGCCCCCACACGACCGCGGGGCGGCCGTGCCCGGCGGGTGCGGACAGGGGTGCTGGTGGCCTCCGCCGCCCTACTGCTGCCCCTTCTGCCCGCGCGCACGGACGCGAGCGCCGCCCCGGCCGGCCGGGGCCTTCTGCAGCGGGACTTCGACCGGGCCGCCGCGGAGTACGGGGTGCCGCGGAGTGTGCTCCTCGGTGTGTCGTACCTCCAGTCCCGGTGGGACACGCACGGCGGCGCGCCGAGCGTCACGGGCGGCTACGGGCCGATGCATCTCACCGACGCGGCGACCGCGCTCGCCGAAGCACCGCGCCCCGCGCCCGGCGCGGAGGTCCCGCACGGCACAGGGGACCGGCGCGGCGACGATTCCCGCGGGGTGCCGCGCACTGCCCCGAGGCTCGCGCCGCCCGGGACGTCCGCCCTCCCGCCGAGGCTGCGGACGCTGGAGCAGGCGGCCCGGATCTCCCGTATCGCCGCCGGAGAACTGCGCGAGCGCCCCGCGGCGAATGTGCGCGGTGGCGCGGCGCTGCTGGCCGACGCCCAGCGGGCACTTCGCCGCCCCGCCACGGACGACCCCGCCGACTGGTACGGCGCGGTGGCGCGCTTCTCCGGCTCCGGCGACCCGGCCACCGCAACGGCGTACGCGGACGAGGTCTTCGCGGTGATCCGCTCCGGCGTCTCCCGCGTCACCGACAGCGGCGTCCGGGTCACCCTCGCGGCCGACCCGGACGCCGTGCCCCGGCAGGCGGACCGGGCGAGCGCCGCGGAACGGACCCGGGGGCCGCGGACGGCGGGCACGCGGAAGACCGAGTGCCCCCGGACGGTGGCGTGCGAGTGGATCCCGGCTCCCTACCAGGAGTTCGGCGACGGCGACTACGGCAACCACGACAAGGCCGACCGGCCCGCGACCCTGCCGGTGCGGTACATCGTCGTCCATGACACCGAGGGCTCCTGGGACACCGCCGTCCGGCTGGTGCAGGACCCGGCGTACGTGTCGTGGCAGTACACCCTGCGCGCGTCGGACGGCCATGTCGCCCAGCACGTCCCGCTCAAGGACGTGGCCTGGCACGCCGGGAACTGGTACGTGAACGCCGGCTCGGTCGGCCTGGAGCACGAGGGCTTCCTGGCGTCGCCCGACGCCTGGTACACCGAGGCGATGTACCGCTCCTCCGCCCGTCTGGTGCGCCATCTGGCGAAACGCTACGGCGTCCCGCTCGACCGCCGGCACATCATCGGGCACGACAATGTGCCCGGCCCGACGACGGGGTCGATCCGGGGGATGCACACCGACCCCGGGCCCTACTGGGACTGGGCCCACTACTTCGAGCTGCTCGGAAAGCCGTTCGTCCCGACCGCCGGCCCGCGCGCCGACGCGGTCACCATCCGCCCCGGCTACGACGGTCACCGCCCCGTGTACACGGGCTGTACGACGGCCGGGGAGCCCTGTGCGCCGCACGGCTCCGGCGCGGTCCGGCTGCACACCGCCCCGGACGAGGACGCGCCGCTGATCCGGGACATCGGTCTGCGGCCGGACGGCACGGACTCCACCACCGGTGTCAACGACACGGGTGCGCGGGCCTCGACGGGCCAGCAGTTCGCGGTGGCCGGGCGCCGTGGCGACTGGACGGCGGTCTGGTACCTGGGCCAGAAGGCGTGGTTCCACAATCCGCGCAATCGGCCGACGGCGGTCGGGGCGCGGGGAGTTCTCCTCACACCGAAGCCGGGCGCGGCGGACATCCCGGTCTACGGGCGGGCCTACCCGGAGGCGGATGCCTATCCGGCGGGCGTGCCGGTGCAGTCGGTGTCCCCGCTCCCGTACCGGATCCCCGCGGGCCAGACGTACGTGGCGGGCGACCGGGTCCCCGGTGAGTATCTGTACGCGCCGGCCTTCGACACCGCCGGCCACCGGGTGGTCCGCGGCCGGGAGCAGTACTACGGGATCCAGTTCGGGCACCGGATCGCCTTCGTGAAGGCGGCGGACGTCCGGGTCGTGGAATAGCCGCACACACGCACGGGGAGCCACGCGTACGGACGGTGCGCGCGGGGGTACGGCCGGCGTGCGCCACTGGTCGAGGGGTCCGGTGGCGCACTGCCCCCGATTCATATGCTTGTGTGACTAATCGATGCCGTGCGTGGTCCGTACGGGCGACGGGTAGAGCCTGGCCGGTAGCTTTCCGACCGACCCGAGAGGCCCCCCGCGCATGGCTCAGCCCTTCGTCCTGCCCGACTTCTACGTGCCGTACCCGGCACGCCTCAACCCGCACATCGAGACCGCACGGGAACACACCCGGGAGTGGGCGCGCGGGATGGGCATGCTGGAGGGATCCGGCATCTGGGAAGAGCACGACCTTGAGGCGCACGACTACGCCGGGCTGTGCTCCTACACCCACCCGGACTGCGACGCGCAGACACTGTCCCTGGTGACCGACTGGTACGTGTGGGTCTTCTTCTTCGACGACCACTTCCTGGAGATCTTCAAGCGCACCCAGGACCGGGAGGGCGGCAAGGCGTATCTGGACCGGCTGCCCCTGTTCATGCCCATGGACCTGGGCCGGGAGGTGCCGGAGCCGACGAACCCGGTCGAGGCGGGGCTGCGGGACCTGTGGGCGCGGACCGTGCCGCACATGGGCCCGGCGTGGCGGGCGCGGTTCGCCGAGTCGACGCGGAATCTGCTCAACGAGTCCCTGTGGGAACTGTCCAACATCAACGAGGGGCGGATCGCCAACCCCGTCGAGTACATCGAGATGCGCCGCAAGGTGGGCGGCGCGCCCTGGTCGGCGCAGCTCGTGGAGTTCGCGGCGGGGGCCGAGCTGCCCGACTCGGTGGCGCTGTCCCGTCCGCTGCGGGTGCTCACGGACGCCTTCGCCGACGGTGTGCATCTGCGCAACGACCTCTTCTCGTACCAGCGCGAGGTCGAGGAAGAGGGCGAACTGAGCAATGGTGTACTGGTGCTGGAGACCTTCCTCGGGTGCTCGACCCAGGAGGCCGCCGAGGCCGTCAACGATCTGCTGACCTCGCGGCTGCAGCAGTTCGAGAACACCGCGCTGACCGAGGTCCCCGCGCTCTGTCTGGAGAAGGGGCTCACCCCGGCGCAGTGCACGGCGGTCGGGCTGTACGCGAAGGGGCTCCAGGACTGGCAGTCCGGCGGCCAGGAGTGGCACATGCGCTCCAGCCGCTATATGAACGAGGGGCTCGACACCGGAGCGCCGTCCGGGGTCCTCGGCACCTCCGCGCTCGACATCGGGAACCTCCTCGGCCGTCCGGCCGCGGCCCGGCTGCGCACCCTCACGCATGTGCCCCACCGCAGAACCGGCCCCTCGCTGCTGCCGGACTTCGACCTCCCGTTCCCGCTGGTGATCAGCCCGCACCACCAGGACGCCCTGGACAGGTCGGTCGCCTGGGCCGGCCGGATGGGTCTGCTGGGTGACATCTGGGACGGTCCGATGCTGCGGGGCTACGACTTCGCGCTCTGCTCGGCCGGTCTGGACCCGGACGCCACTGCCGAGGAACTGGAGCTGAGCGCGGAGTGGCTGACCTGGGGCACGTACGGCGACGACTACTACCCGCTGGTGTTCGGCCGGCCGCGCAATCTGGCCGGAGCGAAGCTCTGCACCGAGCGGCTCAAGGACTGTATGCCGGTCGACGAACCGGCCTCGGCACCCGCCCTCGCGGTGAGCCCGATGGAGCGGGCCCTCGCCGATCTGTGGGTGCGCACCACCGGACCGATGGGGCAGGGCGCCCGGCAGCAGCTGCGCACCTCGATCGACGACATGCTGGAGAGCTGGCTGTGGGAGCTGCACAACCAGGCCCAGCACCGGGTGCCCGACCCGGTCGACTATCTGGAGATGCGGCGGACCACCTTCGGCTCGGACCTCACGATGCTGCTGTCCAAGCTGCGGCACGAGGAGGAGCTGCCGCAGGAGTTGCTGCGGAGCGGCACCGTCGTCAGCCTGGAGCACGCGGCGCAGGACTACGCCTGTCTGCTGAATGACCTCTTCTCCTACCAGAAGGAGATCGAGGTCGAGGGCGAGGTCCACAACAGCGTGCTGGTGGTGGAGAAGTTCTTCGACTGCGACTATCCGTCGGCCGTCGGGATCGTCGACGATCTGATGCGCGGCCGGCTGCGGCAGTTCCTCCATGTCAAGGAGCACGAACTGCCGCTGCTGCGGGAGGACTTCGGTCTGGACGCGGCGGGGACGGCCGCGCTCGACGCCTATGTGCGCGAGATGGAGGACTGGCTCGCGGGGATCCTCAACTGGCACCGCGAGGCGCGCCGCTATCGCGCGGAGGACGTGCACACGGGCGCCGGGACGGCCCGGCTGGGCGGCCCGCAGGGGCTGGGTTCGGCGGCCTCGCGGCTCGCGACCCTCCTGGCGCGCTGAACCGCGACGGCGGAAGGGACGCCGTGCGCCGGGCGGGGCCTGCCGGGCCCGCGCGGCGCGCGGGGTTCACGGCGGTCCGCCCCCGATGTCCGGTACGCGGGTTCCGCGTACCGGGTCCGCGGTCCGGGCAGCTGCCGGTGCGGGGTACGCGGTGTGAGGCGTGCGGTTCGATGTCGTTCCCGGCCGGGGCGGGGTCAGCCCTGCTGGAACAGCTCGGCGGGGAGCGGCTTCAGCAGCGCGTACAGATCGTCGGTGATCGGGCGGTCCCAGCTGGCGATCGTCACCAGCACACCGTCGCTGCGGTCGAACTGGACACAGGAGATCCGGCTCTCGGAGAGCTTGAGCCGGCGCACGATGAGGAGGTTGTCCCCCTGCATCACCGGAATGTCCTCCATGCCGACGACACGGACGGGCTCCTCGTTCTCCAGCGCCAGCAGGAGCTGCGCGACCTCGAACGGGATCTGCCCCTCCTCCAGCTCGCGCGCCGGGGAGCCCTCCGGCAGATTGCCGATGATCATCGCGGGGCCCCGGCCGCCGAAGAGGTCGTACCGCAGGAAAACGCCCTGGCAGGTGCCGTCGGGTGCGGGCAGCAGCCCGGCGCCGAGGTTGCCGGGCCAGTCCCCCGGGTCCATGGCCAGGACGTCGAAGTCCGGGCCCGCGGGTGTGGCGGCGTTGCGACGGCGGAGGAACGACATACCGCCATGGTACGGGTTGGGGCAGCCGTGGCCGACCCGGGGCGAGGGGAAACGCTCCTCACTCGCGGCTGTCCCCGGGGGCCTCGCCGAGGGCCCGGGCGAGGCCCGCCTCGTCGGTGCCCGCCTTGCGGTAGACGGCCGTGAGGAGCCTGGTCACGGACGGTTCGTCGATGTGGAGCGCGGAGGCGACGGCCGGTCTGTCCCAGCCCTGGGCGGTCAGGACGGCCGCGGTGCGCTCCCGTGTGGTGAGGTCGTCGGTCTCGATGGCGCGCAGGCTCCGGGGGTGCAGTCCCTCGGCGGCGAGTTCCGCGCGGGCGGTGTCCGCGAGACCGTCCGCGCCGCACCGGACGGCCGCTTCCAGGCCCCGGTGGAGGTGGTCGGCGGCCTCCCGGGCCCGGTCGGCGGTGCGCAGATGCGCGCCGAGGGCGACGAGGGCCCGGGCGAGTTCGTACGCGGCGGGCGAGCGCTCCAGATGGGCGACGGCCCCTTCCAGGAGCGCGGTGCGCTCGTCCGGCGCGGAGACCTCGGCGGCGACGCGGAGCGCCTGTCCGATGCCGGAGGGCGCGGCGAAGCGGCGGGCGCGCTCGACCGCGTCGAGGGCGCCCGCTCTGGCCCGCTCGGGGGCCTCCCGGGCCTCGGCGAGGGCGAGGTGGAGCTGCCAGGGGCACCAGGCGGGGTTGCGTATGCCGCGGGGGTCGAGGCGCCTGCCCACCGAGGCCAGTTCGACGGCCGCTTCCTTGGTGCGGCCCTGGGCGAGCAGCAGTTCGCCGTGGACAGTCTGGGAGTCGGGGAAGGTCACGGCGGCCGGGAAGGGTTCGCCGAAACCGTGCTCGCGCGCCACGCGTGCGGCCTCGTCGATGTGTCCGCGGGCGATCAGCACCTCGACCAGGGTGGTGACCGAGTACCACTCCGCGGGGGTGCGGGGGCCGACGCGTTCGGCGAGGCGCAGTCCTGCCCGGCCGAAGTCCTCGGCCTCGATGAGGCGTCCCCGCCGGTAGCGGATGTAGGCGAGGAGGGTGTACGCGAAGGAGAGATGCGCGCCGCGCCAGCCCTGGCGTTCGAACTCGGCGGTCCCGGCGGCGAACAGCTCCTCGGCGCGGCCGGGCCGGTCGGCGTAGACGAAGGTGAGGGCGACCAGGGCGGGGACCTCGAAGCCGCGGTCCTCCATGGCCCAGCTCAGTCCGCCCTCCAGGGCGCGTTCGGCGTGGTGCAGGGCGACGGCGGCGGGCTCGCCGCGCAGGGTGGCGTCCCAGGCGCGCAGCCCGATGATGTACCGCTCGGTGACATCGCGCCCGGTGAGCCGGTCGGCGAGGCGGGCGAGCCGCCGTGAGCGGGCGGGGGTCTCCGGCTCGTCGGCGCGGAACGCGTCCCACATGAACTTCTCGGACAGCATCCGCAGCCGGGTGCGCGGGTCCGTGGTGCGCCGGGCCTCACGGGCGAGGGTGTCGGACGCCTCGGCGAGCCGGTCGGAGTGCGCCAGCACCTGGGAGAGCCGGTACACGATGCCCTGGCGCAGGGCCGGGTCGGCGATGGGCTCCTCCAGGGCGGCGCGCAGATGGTTGACGGTGGTGGCCGGTTCGGTGAGGAGGGAGGAGCAGCCCAGTTCGTACAGGACGGCGGCCCGGTCCCCGGCGGCTGGCGGTTCGCGCAGCGCGCGGGCCAGATAACGGCGGGCCGGGTCGGGGGCTCCCGCGCGCAGCGTCTCCCCGGCGGCCTCGCGCAGTTGCTGCACCACCCAGGGGTCGCCCTCGGGATGGGTCTCCAGCAGATGGCGGGCGGCCGCCGTGGCGCCGAGTCCGGCGTCGACGACGGACCAGGCCGCCTGGCCGTGGAGGGCGACGCGCATGGCGTCCGGGATGGCGCGGTAGACGGCGGTGGCGATCAGCGGGTGGACGAACTCCAGGGTCCGGGTGCCGGTGAGGATCCGGGCGTCGCGCAGCCGGTCGGCGGCGTCGGCGGCCTCCTCGGTGCCGAGTCCGGCGACGGCGGCGGCGAGCGCGGGCTGGATCTCGGTGCCGAGGACGGCTCCGGCCCAGGCGAAGCGGACGGTGGAAGGTCCGAGGCGGTCGAGGCGGTCGATGAGCCCGCTGCCCTTGACCGCCGCGGCGAGGTCGCGCAGCAGGGGGGCGCCCGCCTCGGTGGGTTCGATGCCCCGGTCCCGTACCTTCGCGAGGAGTTCGATGGTCTCGAAGGGGTTGCCCGCCGTGACGGCCCAGCACTCGTGGCCGAAGGTGTCGTCGGTGCGGGCGCCGAGCCACTCCCGGGCGAGCCGGCCGACTCCCCTGGCGGTGAGCGGTTCGAGGTCGATGGGGCGCTGGCCCGCGCGGCCGGGCAGCCGGCGGAGCTGGTGGGCGTGCGCGGGGAGTTCCTCGGGCCGGTACGCGACGGTGAGCAGCATCGGCAGTTCCTCGGCGCGCGGCGCGAACGAGGCCAGCCAGCCGAGGGACTCGGGGTCGGCCCAGTGGGCGTCGTCGAGGACGAGGACGAGCGGCGCGCGCTGTACGGCGAGATGGGTGAGGACCCAGTCCAGTCCGTCGCGCAGGCCCTGCGGGTCGGGCGGGGAGCCGTCCTCGGCGCCGCACAGTCCGAGCGCGGGGCCGACGATGGCGTACCAACTGCCCAGCTGGAGCCGGAGGGCGGCCTCGGAGGACCCGGCGAGCTGGGGCTGGATCAGCTGGCGCGCGACGTGGAAGGCGACCTGCTGCTCCTGTTCGCCGCCGCGCGCGGACAGGACGGTGCAGCCCTTCGCGGCGGCGCGGCGGCGCACCTCGGTGAGGAGGGTCGTCTTGCCGAGTCCCGCGTGCCCCGCGAAGGCGAGCAGCGATCCGCGCGGCGGCTCGGGTGTGCCCCCGTCCGTGCGTGTCCCGGTCAGCTCGTCGAGTGCCTCCTCGGCCGCGGCCAGTTCGGCGTCCCGCTCGAACAGCCACCGCTTCGCCGCGCCGACACGTCGCGTCATCTGCAACCCCCACGCCCGGCCTTGCGCCCGGCACGGTGCAGGGGCCGCCGGACACACGTCCTTGAGGGGTATCAGATTACGCCAGCCGGGGGGCGCCCGGGGACCGGAGCCGCCGAAAGGTTGCTGCTGGGAGGGGAGTTGGGGCGGCCTCCCGCCGGGGTGGGGGTTCCGGCCCCGCTGAGGGCAGGCCGGGGGCGGACCGGGCTCACCGGAAGGCGCGTCCGGCGGCACACACCGGAGGGAGGGTAAGCCGGCGCGGAGCTGTGCCCGGGCGGCGGGGCGGGGTCGCTCAGGCCGGGGTCTGGGCCGGCTGGGTCCCCTGCGCGGGCGATCCGCCGATCCGGTCAATGGCCTGGCGCGCGTGCTCACCGGGCGTGCGCCCGGCGAGTGAGGACACCGACGAGGAGGCGCCGGCCTGCTGGGCCGCGGGCCTGGCGTGCGAGGCGGCCTTGCGGGTGCGCAGCCGGTGGCTCACCGCCTCGTCGAAGCCGACAGGACGCTTCAGCTGCGCGGCCAGCCGGCCCGCCTCCTGGCCGAGGGCCGCGATGTCCTCCCAGGAGAGGCGGACCACCAGGCGGAGTTCGGCCTCTCCATCAGGGAGGGCCTGGAGGGAGGGGTGGACGGCGTCGTTCATGGCTGATCCTCACGCTGGCGGAACGGGAACCCGTCGGGACGCTGGGCACCCCGGGGGTTCCGGGGTGCGCCCAGTGGTACGGGAACCGCTCCCGATGTGTTCAGCCGCGCGGGAAACACGGACGCCGGCGGGCTCAGGTGAGGTCGAACTCCCCGTCGCGCGCGTTCAGCACGAAGGCGCGCCACTCCGCGGGGGTGAAGATCAGGGACGGGCTCTCGGGCCGTCGGCCGTTGCGCATGGCTATGAAACCCTCCACGAAGGCGATCTGGACGTCTCCCGCTCCCTGACTGCCGGACTGCCAGTCGGCGTTGCTGAGGTCGAGTTCGGGCTTGTCCCAGCCCGGGTACATCTGCGTGGTGGTGGTGCTCTCGGCCACGGTCCGTGCTCCTCCCGCATGGTCTCGGGGGCCAGCCTAGCGATCTGTTCCCGTCCTCAACAGGCCGCGGGCGGGGCGCGGACGGGCGGTGGATCCGTGCGCCCGTCCGCCCGCGCGGGTACGCCGCCGCGCCGTCCGGCTCCGCCTCCGACCGTACGGGCCCGTAACGGGGCCGGGGCCGGACGGCTGTACGACGGCCGGGCGGCCGTCCGGCACGGGCGCCGGGCGGCCGGACCGCGCCGGGGCGTGGTCCGGGCCGGTCAGGTGGCGGGGGGTTCCGAGCCGACCAGCCACATCGAGAAGAACTGGGATCCGCCGCCGTAGGCGTGGCCGAGTGCCCTGCGGGCCCCGTCGATCTGGCGTTCACCCGCCCGGCCCCGTACCTGGAGCGCCGCCTCGGCGAAGCGGATCATGCCGGAGGCGCCGATGGGGTTGGTGGACAGAACGCCGCCGGACGGGTTCACGGGGAGGTCGCCGTCGCGTTCGGTCACCCCGGACTCGGTGAGCTTCCACCCCTCGCCCTCGGCGGCGAAGCCGAGGTTCTCCAGCCACATCGGCTCGTACCAGGAGAAGGGGACGTACATCTCCACCGCGTCGATTTCCCGGCGCGGATCGGTGATGCCCGCCTGCCGGTAGACGTCCGCGGCGCAGTCCTTGCCGGCCTGAGGGGAGACGAAGTCCTTGCCCGCGAAGAGCGTCGGTTCGCTGCGCATCGCGCCGCCGTGCATCCAGGCGGGCGGGTGCGGCGAGCGGGCCGCGCCCGCGCGGTCGGTGAGGACCATCGCGCACGCGCCGTCGGACGAGGGGCAGGTCTCGGAGTAGCGGATCGGGTCCCAGAGCATGGGGGACGCCTGGACCTTCTCCAGGGTGATCCCGTGCTCGTGGAGATGGGCGTACGGGTTGAGGAGGGCGTTGCGCCGGTCCTTGTAGGCGACGAGGGAGCCGACGGCGTCGGGCGCCCCGGACCGCCGCATGTAGGCCCGTACGTGGGGGGCGAAGAAGCCGCCCGCGCCGGCGAGGAGCGGCTGCTGGAAGGGGACCGGCAGCGACAGGCCCCACATGGCGTTGGACTCGGACTGCTTCTCGAAGGCGAGGGTGAGCACGGTGGGGTGCACACGGGCGGCGACGAGGCCTGCGGCGACGAGCGCGGTGGAGCCGCCGACGGAGCCCGCGGTGTGGACCCGCAGGATCGGTTTGCCGACCGCGCCCAGCGCGTCGGCGAGATACAGCTCGGGCATCATGACGCCCTCGAAGAAGTCCGGGGCCTTGCCGATGACGACGGCGTCGATGTCCGCCCAGGTCAGCTCGGCGTCCGCCAGGGCCCGCACGGCGGCTTCCCGGACGAGTCCGGCGATGGAGACGTCGTGGCGGGCGGCCACGTGCTTGGTCTGTCCGATGCCGACGACGGCGACGGGTTCCTTAGGCACGGTCCTCCCCTTCCAGGACGGCGACGAGGTTCTGCTGGAGGCAGGGTCCGGAGGTGGCGTGGGCGACGGCCCGGTCGGACTCGCCCCGGTGGATGCGGGCCGCGGCCTCACCGAGGCGGATGAGTCCCGCGGCCATCACCGGATTGGCGGCGAGCGCGCCGCCGGACGGGTTGACCCTCACCCTCCCGTCGAGGTCGAGGGCCCGGCGCAGGACGACCTCCTGGGAGGTGAAGGGGGCGTGCAGTTCGGCGGTGTCGACGGGCCGGGCCGTGCGGTCGAAGACTCCGGCGCGCTGTGCGGCCAGGCGGGTCGACGGCGAGTCGGTGAGGTCGCGTACGCCGAGGCTGTGGGCCTCCGCGCGGTGATCCATGCCACGGATCCAGGCGGGCCGTTCGCACAGCTCACGGGCCCGGTCCCCGGTCGCGAGGACGACGGCGGCGGCTCCGTCCCCGATGGGCGGGCAGTCCCCGGTCCGCAGGGGCCGGACGACGTACTCCCCTTGGGGGACCGCGCCCTTGAGCTGGGCGTGCGGGTGGGAGGCCGCGTCGGCGCGGCTGCGGGCGGCGATCGAGGCGAGGGCGGGCTCCGCGGTCGCTCCGGTGTCGATCAGGGCCTGCGCCTGGAGTGCGGCGAGCGCGACGGAGTCCGGCCAGAGCGGGGCCACGTAGTAGGGGTCGAGCTGGCGGGTGAGCACATCGCGGATCTCGCCGGGCGACGACTTTCCGTAGGCGTAGACGAGGGCCGTGTCCGCCTCGCCGGTCAGCAGCTTCACCCATGCCTCGTACAGCGCCCAGGCGCCGTCCGTCTCCACATGGGACTCGGAGATCGGCGGCCAGGCCCCGACGCCGTCGAGGGCCATGGTGAAGGAGAAGGCGCGTCCGGCGAGATAGTCGGAGGATCCGGAGCAGGTGAAGCCGATGTCGCCGGTCTTCAGACCGGTCCGTCCGAGCACCTCGTGCAGGACGGGCATCAGCATCTCGACCTCGGAGATCTCGTCGCTGCGGCGGCGGTGGTCGGACTGGGCGAAGGCGACGACCGCCACGTCCCCGGCTGTGCCGTCGTGTCGCGTCACAGCAGCTCCTTGTAGGTGTCGTAGTCGGCGTCGGGTTCCCCGGTGGGCCGGTAGTGGTCGGGGTGGCGGCCCTCCTCGGTCCAGACGGGTTCCACGCGCAGGCCCATGCGCACCTGGTCGTAGAGGATGCCGGCGATGCGGCCGTGGAGGGCGAGATCGGCGCCGTCGAGGGCGATATGGGCGTAGACGTAGGGCACCTCGATGTCGAGGTTCCTCGCCTTGATGTTGACGACGCAGTACGTGGTGACGGTGCCGCGGGGGCCCACCTCGACGCGTTCGGCGGTGGCGACACCGCAGGTGGGGCAGGCGCCGCGGGGCGGGACGTACACCTTGCGGCAGGAGGGGCAGCGTTCGCCGACGGTCCTGTGGTCGCGGAGGGCTTCGAGGTGGGCGCTCTGGGCACGGCCGGGTGCGTAGGTGTAGTCGAGCCGGGCGGGCGTGACGATGCCGGTGACGGGGTTGTCGAAGACTCCGCCGTGGTCGCGTGCCCGCGCCGCCGGTTCGCCGCCGTCGTACGGTTCGAAGCAGGCGATGTCGGTGATGGCGCCGGTGCGTTCCCCGGCCCAGCGGACCCGGACGCGCATTCCGGTGCGCACGGCCTCGGGGCCGGGTGCGTCGAGGGCGTGGAGGAGGGCGGTGTCGGCGCCGTCGAGGCGTACGAGCACCCAGGCGAAGGGGGAGGTCAGCGGCTGGTACCGCCGGGGGGACGGGTTCCAGGCCCAGGTGGTGACCGTTCCGGTGGTGCCGACCTCGACCAGGTCGCGGATCTCCTCGGCGGTGACGGGGTCGTACTCGACGGGTGGTACGAGAACCCTGCCGTCCCCGGTCCTGACACCGAGGACGGTGCGTTCGCGCAGACCGGTGAGGAAGGCGCTCTGGACGGGGCCGAGGGAGCGGGTGAAGGGGAACTCGACGACCAGCGGTGCGCTCAGCGTCCCGGGCGCGGATGCGGCTGTCATGGGCGGGCTCCGTTCTGCCCGGCGGGCGGGACTCGCTCCGGCCGGTGCGGGAGAGGTGGGCGGCGGGCGGCGGAGACGACCGGCGGGAAGGGCTGGTTGTCCTCGGTCGAGCCCGGCGGGAGGGGGCGGGTCGTGCCCGGTCAGGCCCGGCGGTAGACGGGGTCGCGCTTCTCGGTGAAGGCGCGGGCGCCCTCCTTGGCGTCCTCGGTGTCGAAGACGGGCCAGCCCCGTGCGAGTTCGGCCGCCAGGCCCTCCGTCTCGGTCATGTCGGCGGTCTCGTACACGGACGCCTTCACCGCCTCGACGGCGAGCGGGCCGCAGGCGTTGATCCGCTCGGCGACGGCGAGGGCCTCCTCCAGCGCGGTTCCGTCGGGGACGACCCGGCCGACGAGTCCGATGTCCCGGGCCTCGTCCGCGCCGTAGGGCCGCCCGGTGAGGAGCATTTCGAGAGCGTGGGTGCGCGGGATCTGGCGCGGGAGCCGTACCGTCGAGCCGCCGATGGGGAACAGCCCCCGTCTCACCTCGTACAGGCCGAAGGTGGCGCTCCTGCCCGCGATCCGGATGTCGGTGCCCTGGAGGATCTCGGTGCCGCCCGCGACGCAGTGGCCTTCGACGGCGGCGATCACGGGTTTACGGGGGCGGTGGTGGCGGAGCATGGCCTTCCAGTGGAGATCGGGGTCGGCCCGCATCCGGTCGCGGTACCGCTGCCCGGCCATCCCCTGGCCCGCGAGGGCCTTGAGGTCCATGCCGGCGCAGAACGTTCCCCCGGCCCCGGTGAGGACGACGGAGCGGACGGAGTCGTCCGCGTCGGCGGCCAGCCAGCCGTCGTACAGGCCGACCAGCATCGGCAGGGAGAGCGCGTTCTTCGCCTCCGGCCGGTTCAGGGTGAGTATCAGCGTGGCGCCCTCGCGCCGGACGGTGAGATGTTCGGTTCCACCGTTGTGTTCCGTGTGTTCGCCGTGCAGTCCCATGTGCGGATCTCCCGTCTCAGGACCTGTCTCAGGACCTAGAACAGGTTGCAGTAGGCCGGGGCCCAGTTCAATAGTTTTCTGACAGGTAGTCAGGTTTCTTGACGGCACCCCTTCACAGTTGTGCCCCCGGACGCTCTAATGACCGCCTAGCCGAAGCCCGCCGGGATACGCCAGGGTCAGGAGGAACGGTGGAGTACAACCTTGCCGACCTGTTCGAGTCGATCGTCGACGTGGTCCCGGACCGCGAGGCGCTCGTCTACATCGACCATCCCGGTACGGGGGCGGAGCGGCGGCTCACCTACGCGGAGCTGGACGCGGCGGCCAACCGGGTCGCCCACCACCTGATCGACGCGGGGATCCGGCCGGGCGAGCACCTCGGGCTGCATCTCTACAACGGCGTCGAGTATCTGCAGACCCTGCTCGGCTGCCTCAAGGCCCGGATCGTGCCGGTCAACGTCAACTACCGGTATGTGGAGGAGGAACTGGTCTACCTCTACCGGGACGCGGATCTGGCGGCGCTGGTCTTCGACACCGAGTTCACCGGGCGGGTGGCCGCCGCGCTGCCGAGGACCGACGGGCTCCGGCATCTGGTGCGGGTCGGCCCGCCCGCCGAGGGCGCGCCACCGGTGGACGCCGTTCCCTTCGACCGCGCGGAGGCGGACGCGTCGCCGCTGCGAGGCTTCGGCGAGCGGTCGGCGGACGACCAGTTCATCATCTACACCGGCGGCACCACCGGCATGCCCAAGGGCGTGATGTGGCGGCAGGAGGACCTCTTCTTCTCCGGCCTCGGCGGCGGGGCGCCGACGGGCGAGCCGGTCGGCTCGCCCGGGGAACTGGCCGAGCGGGTGGCCGCGGGCGGCGACGGCATCACCTTCTTCCCCACTCCCCCGCTGATGCACGGGACCTCCACGCTGACCGCGTTCATCGCCCTCGACTTCGGCCAGCGGATCGCCCTGCACCGCAAGTACGTCCCGGAGGAAGTGCTCCGTACGATCGAGAAGGAGAAGGTCACCAGCGTGTCGCTGGTCGGCGACGCGATGCTGCGGCCGCTGGTCGACGCCCTGCGCGGACCGCTGAAGGGCACCGACCTCTCCGCGCTGTTCAGTGTGTCGTCGTCGGGCGCGATCATGTCGGAGACCGTGCGCGAGCAGTTCGCGGAGCTGGCCCCCCATGTGATGCTGCTGAACAACTTCGGCTCGTCGGAGTCCGGCTTCAACGGCACCGCGACCGCCGACTCCGGCCCCGAGAAGGGCTTCCGGCTCCAGGTCAACTCCCGCACCATGGTCGTCGACCCGGCCACCCACGAGCCGGTCGCCGTGGGCGAGCCCGGCAGGATCGCCCAGCGCGGCCATGTGCCGCTCGGCTACTACAACGACCCGGTGAAGACGGCGGAGACCTTCTTCCAGCGCGGCGACGAGCGCTGGGTGCTGCTCGGTGACATGGCCACGGTCGACGAGGAGGGCATCGTCACCGTTCTCGGCCGGGGCTCCCAGTGCATCAACACCGGGGGCGAGAAGGTGTATCCGGAGGAGGTCGAGCAGGCCCTGAAGGCCCATCCCGACGTGTACGACGCGCTGGTGGCCGGGGTGCCCGACGCCACCTGGGGCAATCGTGTGGCGGCCGTCGTGCAACCGCGCGCGGGGGTGCCGGTACCGACGCTGGACGACATCCAGGCGCACTGCCGGGCCCGGCTGGCCGGGTACAAGATCCCCCGCCAGCTGGTGATCGCCGAGGAGATCCAGCGGTCACCGAGCGGCAAGGCGGACTACCGCTGGGCGCGGAGTGCGGCAACGGAGGCGGCCGCGGAAGCGACCGCGGGCTGAGCGCCCCCGCAGGACCGGTCCGCCACCGGGCCGTCGCCCGGCCTCCGCCCCGGGCGGCCGGACCCGCCGGACGCCGCACCGCCGACGGTCCGGGCCGGCCGGTGAGACGGTGTCAGGGGCTGAAGGAGAGAAACACGAATGCCGCGAACAGCGCCAGATGCACCCCGCCCTGGAGCAGTGTGGCCCGTCCGGGCACCACGGTCAGCGCGCCGACCACCGCGGTGAGCACCAGCAGGACCATATGGGTGGCGTCCTCGCCGAGCACCAGGGGGCCGGGCAGCCAGATCGTCGCCAGCGCGATGGCCGGGATCGTCAGCCCGATGCTGGCGATGGCGGATCCGTACGCCAGATTGAGGCTGGTCTGGACCCGGTCCCGGCGTGCGGCGCGCACCGCGGCGAGCGTCTCGGGCAGCAGTACCAGCAGCGCGATGACGACACCGACGACGCTCTTCGGGAGCTCCGCGGCCGCCACGCCGCCCTCGATGGACGGTGAGACGAGCTTGGCGTTGCCGACGACGGCGACGAGCGCCACCAGCAGCAGTCCGAGGCTCCACCAGGACTCCGGCACGGTGGGCCTCGGCTCCTCCTCGGCCTCCGTCTCCTGACCCTCGCGTTCCACCGGCTGGAAGTACTCGCGGTGCCGGAAGGTCTGTACGCCGACGAAGAGCCCGTACAGACAGATCGAGGCGACGGCGGCGAAGGCGAGCTGGTCCCCGGTGAACTCCGGCCCCGGCTGGCTGGTGGTGAAGGTGGGCAGCACCAGCGTCATCGTGGTCAGCGTGCAGACCGTCGCGAGGGCGGCGCCCGAGCCTTCGGCGTTGAAGACGGCGATACGGTTGCGCAGCGCGCCGACCAGCACGGACAGCCCGACGATTCCGTTGCAGGTGATCATCACGGCGGCGAACACGGTGTCCCTGGCGTAGGTGGACGCCTTGTCCCCGCCGCTGATCATCAGGGTGATGATCAGGCCCACCTCGATGATGGTCACCGCGACGGCGAGCAGGAGGGACCCGAACGGCTCTCCGACCCGGTGGGCGACGACCTCGGCGTGGTACACGGCGGCCAGTACGGAACCGATCAGACAGAGCCCGATGACGGCGACGGCGAACCCGGGCAGCTCACGGCCCCAGGCGAGAGCGAGGGCGATCACCGACGTGACAGGCACCCACGTGGTCCACCGCGACATGAGCGCTGCCGTGCCGGTCTTCATGAGCGCCACGCTGCCAGGGGCGGGGACGGGGCGCGCGAGGTAGTGCGCCAACGGGGTTCCGGGCCCGGCCCGCGATCCCCGGGGCTCTCCGGCGTGCCCGGGTGGCCGCTGCCCCGGGGTCCCTCGGACACCGGCCGGGCCGGCGGTCCCGGGCCCGGTGCCGGGATCGCCGGCGTCCGGGTTCCGGTCCGTCAGTCCCCGGGCCGCTCCCGGTCTTCCGGCAGCGCGTTCTCGTACGCCGCGAGGGTGTCGATGAACAGCTTCCGCTCGGAGGGGGTGAGCGGGGCGAGGACCGTGCGCCAGGCGACCGCGCCCCGGCCGAGCCAGCCGTCGATGGAGCCCCGGTGGGCGGCGGCGATGGAGACGATCTTCCGTCGGCGGTCGGCCGGGTCCTCCCGCCGCTCCAGCACCCCCTTACGGTCCAGTTCACCGACCATCAGGCTCACGGTGGTGGGCGCGACCTCCAGCCGTCCGGCCAGTTCGTTGACGCTCATCGGGCCGTCGAACAGCAGATAGGCCAGGAGCGAGAGATGCCGGGGCGCGAGCGAGAGCGACTGGATCTCTTCGGGGATCCGGATCCGTTTCACCCGGCCGATCATGCGCGGCATGAGCAGCAGAAGGGTCCTGACCGCGTCGTCGACGTCCGGTCCGGTCCCGTCGCGGGACTGATCGGCGGTTGACACACCGCCCCCCTCTCCATACCTTTACTGACAAAGGTATTTTGCCTGCAAAGCAAATAGTTCCGATGGGCCGATGGTACCGACTCAGGGGGTCACCATGAACGACGAGGTCATCAAGGAGTTCCGGGAGAACGGCGGCCGGGTGGGCGGGATGTTCGAGGGCGCCCCGCTCGTCCTGCTCACCACCACGGGTGCTCGCAGCGGGCGCCCCCACACGACACCGGCGGTCTACGCACGCGACGGCGAGCGGGTCCTGGTGTTCGCCTCGAACGCGGGCGGCCCGAAACATCCGGCCTGGTTCCACAACCTCCGCGCCGACGCACGGGTGCTGCTGGAGATCGGGGCCCCGGACGGCTCCGTGGAGCGTTACACGGCCACCGCGACCGTGACGGAGGGCGAGGAGCGCGACCGGCTGTGGCGCGAGCAGTGCGAGCGCGACCTGGCGTTCATCGCCTATGAGCAGGGGACCGACCGGGTCATCCCGGTGGTCGCGCTGTCCCGGACGGACATGGCGGACCCCGCCCGGCAGCGGGCGATGGCCGGACATCTGGTACGGGTGCACGACCAACTGCGCGGTGAACTGGCGGCGGTCCGCGAGGGGCTCACCGCCTCGGCGCCCACCCTGGAGGGACAGCTCGGGCGGCACTGCCTGACGATGTGCGGCGCGCTGCGGTCCCACCACACCGCGGAGGACACGGTGTTCGACCAGCTGGAGGCGGAGTTTCCCTCGCTGGGCCCGGACCTGGACCGGCTGCGGCGGGAGCACCTGGCCGTGGCACGGGCCGTCGGCGAGCTGGAGGAGCTGCTGCGGCGCGGCGGGGAGCCCGGACGGCTGCGCGCGGACGTCGACCGTCTCACCGCGGAGCTGGAGGCGCACTTCGCGTACGAGGAGAGCGTGCTGCTGCCGGCGCTGGGGGGTGTCTGACCGGACGGCGGCCGGGCCGCGGGGTGCCGCCCGGGCCGGCCCCGGACGGCCGAGGACCCCCGCGCCGCGCGCCGTCCCCGCCGGGCCACCGCCGCCGCGGTCCGGGTCCCTCCGTCACGCGGCGGGCCGGAGGCGTCACAGGGGCCGGTCGTGGCCCTCCCAGTAGGGCTCGCGGAGACGGCGTTTGTAGAGCTTGCCGTTCGGGTCGCGGGGCATGGTCTCGACGAAGTCCACGGTTCTGGGGCGCTTGTAGCCCGCGAGCAGCCGCTCGCAGTGCGCGAGGATGCCGGCGGCGAGGGTGTCCGACGCCTCGTGGCCGTCGGCCGGTTCCACGACCGCCTTGACCTCCTCGCCCCAGTCGGCGTGCGGAATGCCGAAGGCGGCGGCGTCCGCCACCGCCGGGTGGGTGAGCAGGGCGGACTCGATCTCGGCGGGATAGATGTTGACCCCGCCGGAGATGATCATGTCGATCTTGCGGTCGCGGAGGAAGAGATAGCCGTCCTCGTCGAGTACTCCGAGGTCGCCGACGGTGAAGAAGTCCCCGATGCGGTTCTTCTCGGTCTTCGCCGAGTCCTTGTGGTAGCTGAAGCCGCCGGTGCTCATCTTCATGTAGACCGTGCCCAGTTCGCCGGGCGGCAGCCTGTTGCCGTCGTCGTCGAAGACCGCGAGTTCGCTGATGGGCCACGCCCTGCCGACGGTCCCGGGCTTCTTCAGCCAGTCCTCGGCGGTCGCGAACGCGCCGCCGCCCTCACTGGCGGCGTAGTACTCCTCGACGCAGGTCCCCCACCATGCGATCATCGCCCGCTTCACATGGTCGGGGCAGGGGGCGGCGCCGTGGATGGCGTGCCGCATGGACGACACGTCGTAGCGCTGCTTGACCTCGTCCGGCAGGGCGAGGAGCCGGTGGAACTGCGTGGGGACCATATGGGTGTGTGTGCAGCCGTGGGCGTCGATCAGCCGCAGCATCTCCTCGGGTGTCCACTTGTCCATCAGTACCAGGGGGTGGCCGATGTGCAGGGCCGCGCCCGCGAACTGGAGCACGGCCGTGTGGTAGAGCGGTGAGCAGACCAGATGGACGTTGCCGTCGAAGGGCCGGATGCCGAAGATGCCGAGGAAGCCGCCGAGGTAGGTCTCCTCCGGGAGCTTCCCGGACAGCGGACGGCGGATTCCGCGGGGCCTTCCGGTGGTGCCGGACGTGTAGTTCATGACCCAGCCGAGACTCCGGTCGCCCGGCGCCGAGCCGGGCTGTCCGGCGAGCAGTCCGGTGTACGGGCGGAAGCCGCCGATGGCACCGACGGCGTAGCGCCGGCTCGCGGGGAGGCCCGCCTCGTCGGCCGCGGCCGTCGCCGCGTCCCCGAAGCGCTCGTGCGCGATGAGGACCCGGGCGCCCGAGTCGGCGACGATCCAGGCGATCTCGGGACCGACGAGATGGTGGTTGACGGGGACGAGATACAGCCCGGCCTGGGCGGCGGCCAGATAGGCGGTGAGGAACTCGACCCCGTTGGGGAGCACGACGGCGAACGCGTCCCCGCGCTCAAGTCCGGCCGCGCGCAGCCCGTGCACCAGCCGGTTCACGGTCGAGTGCAGCCGGCCGGCGCTCCAGATCCCGCCGTCCGGATCGATCAGGACCGTGCGGTCCGGGTCCGCGGTCGCCTGGGCCCAGAAGCCGTTCGGGCGCTCCGTCATGACCTGTCCCTTCCGGCGATGCGGTCGAGCCGCTCCACGGCCCGCTCGAATCCGCGTGTCAGATCGTCGACGACACTCAGCACCGAACGCTCGGAGTTCATCCGTCCGACGATCTGGCCGACCGGGGTGCCGAGCAGCGGGGCGACCTCGTACCTCTGGATACGGGAGACCGCGTCGGCCACCAGCAGCCCCTGGAGCGGCATGGGGAGAGCGCCGGGGCCCGCCGGGTCGTCCCAGGCGTCGGTCCATTCGGTGCGCAGCTGGCGGGCGGGCTTCCCGGTCAGGGCGCGGGAGCGGACGGTGTCGCCGGAGCCGGCGGCGAGGAGTTTGGCGGTGAGGGCGCGGGAGTGGAGTTCGGCCTCGGTGGTGGTGAGCCAGAGGGAGCCGAGCCAGGCTCCCTGGGCTCCGAGCGCGAGGGCGGCGGCGATCTGCTCGCCGCTGCCGATACCGCCCGCGGCGAGCACGGGCAGCGGGTCGACGGCCTCCACGACCTCGGGCGTGAGCACCATGGACGCGATCTCGCCGGTGTGGCCGCCCGCCTCGTATCCCTGGGCGACGACGATGTCGATCCCGGCGTCCGCGTGGTGCCGGGCGTGCCGGGCGCTCCCGGCGAGCGCGGCGACCAGGACGCCGTGGTCGTGGGCGCGCCGGACGACGTCCTCGGGCGGGGAGCCCAGCGCGTTGGCGAGCAGCGCGATCGGATAGTCGAAGGCGACGTCGAGCTGTGTACGGGCGACCTGTTCCATCCAGCCGGTGATACGCCAGCCGGACGCCTCGCCCTCGGGCAGTTCGGGAACACCGTGCTTGGTGAGGGTGTCCTCGACGAACCGCCGGTGCCCCTGCGGGATCATCGCCTCGACGTCCGCCTCGGTCAGCGTCCGGTTGCCCGGGGCCTCGGCCTTCTTGGCGGGCATGACGACATCGAGTCCGTACGGCTTGCCGTCGGTGTGCTCCTGCATCCAGTCGAGGTCGCGTTTGAGGTCGTCGGGCGCGGTGTAGCGGACGGCACCCAGGACTCCGAATCCGCCCGCCCGGGTGATGGCCGCGGCCACCGCCGGGAACGGCGTGAAGCCGAAGATGGCGTGCTCGATCCCCAGTCTCTTGCTCAGCTCCGTCTCCATGGGGCGCAGGATGCCGCAGCCGGGTGGACGAGGGAAGAGATTTCCTGATGCTGTGTCAGATTCTTTGAGTGGTTGACAGCACCCGGGTACGGCCGGGAAGGCCCGGTGCGGCGCGAGCACCGCAGGACACGTTCGGGAGAGGGTTGCCGGTGACACAGGACGCGGCGGAGGGCAGAGGCATCGGTCGGCGGAGGCTGGGCGGCGGAGTGCTGGCTCTGGGCGGGGCCCTCGCGCTCGCGCCCCTGGCCTTGGCCGGGGCGGCGCGGGGCGTCCCGGCGGCGGGGTCCGACGGCCCCGGCGACAGCGGTGGTTCCGGGGCCGGACCGGGCTCCGGGAGCGCGCCGGGACAACCGGTGCTCGGGCGGGGTTCTCCCGAGCGCGCGGGGCTGATCGCCGCGCATCTGGACCGGCTCGTCGCCGACGCGGAGTCCTATCTGCGCCCCTCCCCGGAGTACCCCTGGTACGCGGGAGCGGTGCTGCTCGCGGGGCGCGGGGGCACGGTCGCGCTGCACCGGCCGATCGGCAAGGCGGTGCGCTATGCCGGGTACGACGAGACGACGGACGCGGCGGTGGAGTTGCCGCCGGACCGGCAGATCCCGATGACCGAGGACACGGTCTTCGATCTGGCGTCCGTCTCCAAGCTCTTCACCTCGATCCTGGCGGTGCGGCGGATCGAAAGCGGCACGCTGGAGCTGGAGGCCCCGGCGGCCTCGTATCTGCCGGAGTTCGGGGAGGCGGGCAAAGGGGGCATCACCGTGCGTCAGCTACTGACGCACACATCCGGCCTCCGCGCCTGGATTCCGCTGTACCGGGAGCCCACGCGGGAGGGCAGGCTCCGGATGCTGTGGAACGAGCGGCCCCTGAGCCCGCCCGGCACCGCGTACGGCTACTCCGACCTCAATCTGATCACGCTCCAGCTGATCCTGGAACGGATCAGCGGTCGCACTCTGGATGCACTGCTCCACGACGAGATCACCGCTCCGCTCGGGATGCACCGCACCCGGTTCAACCCACCGCTCTCCTGGAAGCGGAGGATCGCCGCCACCGAGGACTGCCGGCCGCCCTGGTCGGGGCTCGACCGCGGACTCGTCTGGGGCGAGGTCCACGACGAGAACGCCTTCGCCTTCGGCGGTGTCGCGGGCCACGCCGGGGTGTTCTCCTGCGCCTGGGACCTCGCGGTCCTCGCCCGGACGCTCCTCAACGGAGGCGCCTACGGCACCTCCCGCATCCTCGCCCCGGAGTCCGTGGAGCTGATGTTCACCGACTTCAACACCGCGTTCCCGGGCGACGGGCACGGGCTCGGCTTCGAGCTGTACCAGCACTGGTACATGGGCGCGATGGCGACGCCCCGTACCGCCGGGCACACCGGTTTCACCGGGACCAGCCTCGTACTCGACCCCGGCTCCGACTCCTTTCTGATCGTGCTCGGCAACTCCGTCCACCCGGTCCGCACCCGGCGATCCGGCAGCGCGCCGCGGGCCGCCGCCGCCAACCATCTGGCCCGCGCCGTCGCCGTACGCCCCGACCGGGGCCGCACCGCCTGGTTCTCCGGCCTCGCGGGCCCGGCGTCCGCCACCCTCACCCTGCCGGCGCTGGCCGTCGGCTCCCGAGGCGCCCGGCTGCGCTGCTCGCTGTGGTGGGACACCGAGCCGCGTACGGACGGCGTCTTCCTGGAGGGCTCGGCGGACGGCGGGACCACCTGGCGGGCCGTGCCGTTCACGACCGTCCGCGCGGGCACCGCGCCGCGGGAGCATCCGGGCGGCGCGGCGACCGGCTGGTCGGGGCGGGTCTGGCACCGGCTGTCGGCGGATCTGTCGGCGTGGCGCAGCACCCGCGTACGGCTGCGCTGGCGGTACACGACCACGCGGCTTCCCACCGGCAGGGGCGTGTACGTGGACTCGATCCGCGTGGAGGAGGGCGGCCGGGCGCTCTTCGACGGGACCGGGGCCCGTGACGCCGCCCGTATCGAGGCGGACGGCTGGACGGTGTCACAGGACTGAGCCCGTTCGCCGAGCGGTCCCTGGGCCGCGCCGCCGGGTCCGTTCGCCGCCCCGGCCCGCGTCGACGGGCCGCCTGCCGGACGCGGGTGCCGCGCGACGGCCGGGCTGCGCGCCTCAGAACCCCTGTGTGCCCCGGCGTTCGCGCAGGGCGGCCACCCGGCGGTAGAGCTCGACCGCCTCGGTGTGGCGGCCCAGTTGTTCCAGGCAGTGGGCCTCGTCGTTGCGGCTGGCCAGGGCGTCGGGGTGGTCGAGGCCGAGGACGCGTTCGCGGGCGGCGGCGACCTCTCCGTAGACGGTCAGGGCGTCGGCCCAGCGGCCGAGCCAGCCGAGGCCGACGGCGATCTCCCGGCGGCTGACGAGGGTGTCGGGGTGATCCGCCCCGAGGGCCCCGGCACGGGCGGCGGCGACCTCGCGGGCCTCGACGAGGGCTTCCTCCCAGCGGGCGAGGCGGCCGAGGTTCACCCCGAGGCCGTGGCGGGCGCGCAGGGTCTCGGGGTCGCCGGGGCCGTGCAGCCGGGTGCGGTCCTCGACGAGGGCGCGGTACAGATCGAGGGCCTCGGCGCTGCGGCCGAGGCGTCCGAGGCTGATCCCGACCTCGTAGCGGGCGGCGAGGGTGTCCGGGTGGTCGGCACCCAGCGCGCGGGCACGGGCCGCCGCCACTTCGCGGTAGGTTCCCAGCGCCTCCGACCAGCGCCCGAGCTGGCCGAGGGCGTAGGCGACCTCGTACCGGGTGACCAGTGTGTCGGGGTGGTCGGCGCCGAGGACCCCGGCGCGGGCGGCGGCGACCTCGCGGGCCATCCGGAAGGAGTCCTCCAGCCGGCCGAGCCTGCTGAGGTTGAAGGCGAGGTTGTGGCGGCAGCGCAGGGTGTCGGGATGGTCGGCGCCCATGGTCCGCTCGCGGGACGCGAGGACGGACACATAGAGGTCGTGCGCCTCGAAGTGGCGGCCGAGCCGGCCGAGGACGTACGCCGTCTCCTGGCGGGCGGCGAGGGTCTCGGGATGGTCGGATCCGAGCGCGCGCTCACGGCCGTCGGCGACCCGGCGGAACTCGCGCAGCGCGTCCTCGGCGCGGCCCGTCCTGCTGAGGGTGAAGCCGACCTCGTACCGGCTGGCCAGCGTGTCGGGGTGGTCGGGGCCGAGGGCGTACTCCCGCTCGGCGGCGACGGCGCGGTGCACCTCGCCCGCCTCCTCCCAGCGGCCGAGCCGCCCGAGGCTGAGTCCCGCGCTGTGGCGGCTCGCGAGCACGGCGAGCGCCTCCGGGGACGGGGTGGGCCGCCCGGGTCTCGCCACGGGCCGCGCCGGCGTCCCGGCGCGGGGGTCGGCGTGGGTGGTCCATTCGCCGGTCAGCCCCGCCGTGTGGTCGGGGACGACCGGTCGCAGCGCGGTCGCCGTCGCACGGTGGCCGCCCGTCATCCCCCGGGTCCACTCCGGCAGCGCCTCCTCCCGGGGCCCGGCGGGGGGCGGGGAGAGCGAGAGATAGGCGTGCCCGTCGCGCGCCATCCGCCGCCGCAGGTCCTTGGCGTCCGCGGGCCGCCCGTCGGGGGCCTTGGCGAGCAGATCGAGCACGACTCTCTGGAAGTGGTCGGGGATGTCCGACCGGTGGGTGCGCAGCGGCTGCGGCGGGGTGTCCCGGTGCCCCACGAGGACCGCCCAGGCGTCCTCGTGGTCGAAGGGCGGGACGCCCGTGGCGATCTCGTACAGCACACAGCCCAGCGAGTACAGATCACTGCGGTGATCGACCCGGCCGCCGCCGATCTGCTCGGGCGACATGTAGTGCGGGGTGCCCATCGCGATGCCGGTACCGGTGAGCCGGGACGTCGGGCCGAGGCCCTCGCCGAGACGGGCGATCCCGAAGTCGCAGATCTTCACCGCCCCGTCGTGGAGCCGCATGATGTTGGCGGGCTTCAGGTCCCGGTGCACGATGCCGCGTTCGTGGGTGTAGGCGAGTGCGTCGGCGACCTGTTCCGCGATGTCGACGACCTCGGGCACCGGCAGCGGGCGCTGCTTGTTCTCCTCCAGCAGCTGGCTGAGGTTGTGGCCCTCCAGCAGCTCCATCACCAGGTAGAGCACGCCCTCGTACTCGCCGAAGTCGTGGACGACGGTCACCCCGCGGTGCTGCAGCGCGGCGGCGACGCGGGCCTCGCGCCGGAACCTCTCCTGGAGCACGGTGGAGAACGTCGCGTCGTGGTGCGGTCCCATCGGCTTGAGGCACTTCACCGCGACACGCCGCCCGAGCGACTCGTCGACGGCCCGCCACACCTCGCCCATGCCTCCGCGCCCGATCACGTCGAGCAGCCGGTACCGGCCCTGGATCAGCCTGGATTCCGCCATCTCCCGCTGTCGCCCCCGTCATTCCGCTCCGCCCTCCCCGGCCCGTCCAGTATGGCCTTGTGGCTGCTCGGTGTGTACGGGGTGGGCCGTGCGCCGGGTCCCCGGCGCTCCATCGCCCCGGGATGTGCCCCGGCGGGCGCCGCCGGCGCACCCGGGAGGGCATGCGGCGCGGCACCCGGCCGGTGACGATCAGCCGGCGGGTGGTCCGGGCGGGCCGGGGCGGGTCCGCCGTACAGCGCGTGGGCGTACGGCGGACGCGGCGCGGCGGGCGGGCTTCGCCGTAGGCCGGGACGAGGAGGGCGCCGGAACGAGGAGGGCGCCGGAGGACGTCGCCGCCCGCATCGAGCCGCCGCAGTGTCTCCTCGACGTACCCGGGCGAGCCGACCCAGCCGGGCCGGGCACCCCGGCGGGGTCGGGACCGGCCGGGCGCGGGGTCGGCGCTGTTCGGCGACCCAGCGGTCGGCGTGGGCGGACACCGTGCCGGGCGGTGCCTGCGGACACGACGCCTGGGCCGCCGCCGGTCCGGGGCCCGGCGGCGGCGGTCGCGATCACGCGGTCGGGGCCATGGCTCCGGGGCGGGACGGCGTGCGGGACCGGCTGCGGGGGCATGAGTCCGGGGCCGGACGGCGTGCGGGACCGGCTGCGGGGCACGGGCGCGGCACGTGGGTGCGGCCAGGGCGTGACGGCGCGGCGGCCCGCGCCGTCACCGCCGTACCCTCGGCATCCCCAGCCCGATCCACGAGATGATCTCGCGCTGGATCTCGTTGTTGCCGCCGCCGAAGGTGAAGATCACGGCGGAACGGTAGCCGCGCTCCAGTTCGCCGTGGAGCACGGCTCCGGCGGAGCCCTCCTTGAGGGCGCCGGCCGCGCCGGTGATCTCCATCAGCCAGGCGTAGGCGTCCCGCCGGGCCTCGGAGCCGTAGACCTTGACGGCGGAGGCGTCCTGCGGGGTGAGCGTGCCCTCCTGCACGGCGTTCACCATCTGCCAGTTGAGGAGTTTCATCGCGTCGAGCCTTGTGTGGGTGCGGGCGAGGCGGCCGCGCACCCAGCCGAGGTCGATGATCCGGCGGCCGTCGGCCAGCTTGGTGTCAGCGGCCCAGCGCTGGACGTCGTGGAGGGCCCGGATGGCCATGGTGCCGTGGGCGGCGAGGGTGACGCGCTCGTGGTTGAGCTGGTTGGTGATGAGCCGCCAGCCCTTGTTCTCCGGGCCGACCCGGCGGGAGGCGGGGACCCGGATGTTCTCGTAGTAGCTGGCGGTGGTGTCGTGGGAGGCGAGGGTGTTGATGAGGGTGCAGGAGTAGCCGGGGTCGGACGTCGGCACCAGCAGCATCGTGATGCCCTTGTGGGGCGGTGCGCCGGGATCGGTGCGGACGGCGAGCCAGACCCAGTCGGCGGTGTCGCCGTTGGTCGTCCAGCTCTTCTGTCCGTCGACCGTGTACGTACCGGTCTGCTCGTCGCCCTCGCGCACGGCGCGGGTCCTGAGAGCGGCCAGGTCCGTCCCGGCGTCGGGCTCGCTGTAGCCGATGGCGAAGTCGATCTCGCCGGAGAGGATCTTCGGCAGGAAGTACCCCTTCTGCTCCTGCGTGCCGAACTGCATGATCGTCGGGCCGACGGTGTTCAGCGCCATCAGCGGCAGCGGTACGCCCGCCTGCGCGGCCTCGTCGAAGAAGATGAACTGTTCCATGGGGCTCAGCCCCCGCCCGCCGTACTCCTCGGGCCAGCCGACACCGAGCCAGCCGTCCGTGCCGAGGCGGCGCACGGTCTCGCGGTAGAAGCGCTTCTGTGCGCCGGGGTCGGCGTAGCGGGCGTACACGTTCTCCGGCACCAGTCCGGCGAAGTAGGTACGCAGCTCGGTGCGCAACTGCTGCTGCGCAGGCGTGTATTCCAGGTGCACGGCCCCTCCAGAGTCTCGCGGTCCGTCCCGGGCGCGGCGCACACGGTAGAACGTGTTGCAAGAATCCGGAAGGGCCGGGGCAGGGGCAACAGCTCACCCGGGGCCCCGCGGGGCGCCAGAGACGGGTGGGCGAGGATGGGGCCGGAAGATCCTCTCCAGGGAAGGGACCGGCCCATGGCCTTCGACGCATCCGAAGCCGAGACCGCTGCCGTACTGCTGCGCACCGAAGGCCGCGCGGCGTACATCACCCTCAATCGTCCACGGGCCCTCAACGCCCTCACCCACCCCATGGTCCGCGCGATCGGCGCGGCGCTCGACCGCTGGGAGCGGGACCCGGCCGTGGAGGTCGTGGTGATCTCGGGGGCCGGGGAGCGCGGGCTGTGCGCGGGCGGCGACATCCGCGCCATTCACGCGGACGCCGTCGCGGGCGGGCGCGCCTCGACGGACTTCTGGCGCGACGAGTACCGGCTCAACGCCCGTATCGCCCGCTACCCCAAGCCGTATGTCGCGCTGATGGACGGCATCGTCATGGGCGGCGGGGTCGGGGTGTCGGCCCACGGCGACGTACGGATCGTCACCGAGCGGTCCGCGGTCGCGATGCCCGAGACGGGCATCGGTTTCGTCCCGGACGTCGGCGGTACGCACCTTCTGGCGCGGGCACCGGGCGAGCTGGGCACGCATCTCGCCCTGACCGGGCTGGCGGTGGGCGCGGCCGATGCCGTGCTGTGCGGGCTCGCGGACCACTTCGTCCCCTCCCACCGGCTCACCGGACTCGCCGCGTCGCTGGCCCGCCTGGAGGTCCCCGAGGTGCTGCGGCGGTTCACGGAGCGGGCACCCGAGGGTGTACTGGCCGCTCAGCGCGGCTGGATCGACGCGTGTTACGCGGACGACGCGGTGGAGCGGATCGTGGACCGGCTGCTCGGCCACGGGGATCCGGCGGCGAAGGAGGCGGCCGGGACGATCCTCAGCCGGTCGCCCACCTCGCTCAAGGTGACGCTCGCCGCGCTGCGCCGGGCCCGCGCGCTCGGGGAACTGGAGCCGGTGCTCGATCAGGAGTACCGCGTGTCGTGCGCCGCGTTCTCCTCGCCGGATCTGGTCGAGGGCGTACGGGCGCAGGTCGTCGACAAGGACCGCCGGCCGCGCTGGTCGCCCGCGGAGCTGTCGGGGGTGTCGGACGCGGATGTGGAGCGGTTCTTCGCCGGGCTCGGCGATCGCGAACTGGGGCTCGCCCGGCCGCGCTGAGACCCGAACCGTGTGCGGGCGGCGGATCGCATCCCGTTCACGCGGACACCGTCGCGGGCAGGCGGCGCGGGGCGGTCGCGGCAGGCACAGGAGGTGGCGGGCAGCGGGAGACGGCGGGCTCGGGCACCCGCCCGCCGCGCTCGGGACGGGTCAGGTCCCCAGCCCCGGTGCTCCCCACACGGGGAACCACCGGGCGAGGTCCGCCTCCACCCGCAGATCGTCCGTGAGCAGCGCCCTGGCCTGGAGTTCCAGAGCGTTGTCCCGTTTCTCCACCGCGCCGGGAAGCGGCGCGAAGGGGTAGAACGTGCCGCGCTTGTACAGATAGACCAGCGCCAGCGGACGGCTGCCGGTGGCCTCGCGGAACGCGATCAGCGAGCAGAGCAGCTGCGGTCCGAAGCCGCCCTCCTCCAGGAGGGTGTTGACCGCGTGCAGATCGTTGACCAGGGAGGCGGTGTCGTCGGCCGGCTGCCGCACGACAAGCCACGTGTAGCCGTAGGCGTCCCGGCTGAACTCGACGGGCACGCCGCCGCGCCCGGTGTCGGCGTCCAGGAGATCGCGTACGTCCTGCTGGATCCGGGCGAAGGCGCCGCCCTCGACGCTGGCGAAGCAGACCGCGCCGACGCCCGTGGGGGTGAATCCGGCTCCCGCCTGGAGGGTGATCGCCGCGCCGGGCACGGCAAAAAGCTGATCGAGGTCGGGCCGCACCGGCTTGCTGCGGCCGAGGATCGTGTCGAGGAATCCCACGGGTGTACCTCCGGCTGTACGGGGTCGGGTGTACGGCGGTCCCGGCACCCGAGGCCTGGCGCGGCCCGCCTGGGGCTCGCCATCGGCTCCGGGGCCGTCGCCCCGGGCCGGGTCTCGTGTGCCCGGCGGCCTCGGGCGGCAGAGGCCGTAACGGCCGCCCGGCCGGCTCGGGCCGTACAGACCGCACGGTGTTCACGGGCGGGCCAGCCGGGCGGAGATCCCGGCCAGCTGCTCCAGCCGCTGCTCCAGCGTCGGGTGCGAGGAGAGCAGCCGTCCCAGGCTCTCGCGCGAGGAGAACGCCGGCGCGAACCAGAAGGCGTTGTACGGCTCCGCCTTGCGCAGGTCCCGTGTCGGTATCCGCGCCATCTCCCCGGTCACCTTGGTGAGCGCGGAGGCGAGCGCGGACGGACGGCCGGTCAGCAGGGCGGCGGCACGGTCGGCGGCCAGCTCCCGGTAGCGGGAGAGCAGCCGGGTGAGCAGGAAGCTGATCGTGTACACGGCGGCGCTGACCAGGGGGATCAAGGCCATCGCGATCGCGGTGTTGCTGTTGCTGCGCCCGGCCCTGCCGAGACCCCCGTACAGCCCGATACGGGTCATCACACCGGCCAGGACGCCGAGGAAGGACGCGATCGTCATCACCGCGACATCGCGGTGGGCGACGTGCGACAGCTCATGGGCGAGGACGCCCTCCAGTTCCTCGGGCTCCAGCCGGCGCATCAGTCCGGTGGTGGCGCAGACCAGGGCCGTCTTCTGGCTGCGGCCGGTGGCGAACGCGTTCGGCACATCGCTCTCGGCGATGGCGACCCTCGGTTTGGGCATGTCGGCGAGCGCGCAGACCCGGTCCACCGCGCCGTGCAGCTCGGGCGCCTGCTCGGGAGTGACCTCCCGCGCGCCCATGCCGTGGGCGGCGATTCGGTCGCTGAACCAGAACTGCGCGATGAACAGAGCGCCCGCGACCAGGAGGATGATCGGCCAGGCGCCCCTCAGGAGCGCGAGCAGGACGCCCACGAAGACGACGTAGAGCAGCCCGATGAGGAACATCGTCGTCACCATGCGAGTAGTGAGCCCGTGGTCCGGGACGTATCGGGAACGGGGCCGTTTCGTCGGCATCGGATCACCTCTGGGCAGCGTTTCGTCCCCCTCACTCGATTGTGCTCCTCCTCGCGCCCGTATCCGCAGGGAACTCCCGCACCGATCGACCCTCCCGTGCCGATGGCCTCCTTCCCCTCGCCGTTCCTCCCGGTCGCTTCCGTCCCGTCGGCGGATGCTCCTTCCCCGTCGATACGGAACGCGTGTTCCCCGTCGATACGGAACGCGTGGAGGGGTCACCGGATCCGGCCCGGTGCTCGGCGGGCCGCGCCCGCGCCCCGGAAGGACGGCCTCACTGTTCGGGGCGCAGCAGCAGGAGTGCGGTGTCGTCCCCGCGCCGGTCGGCGCAGGGCTGGTCGATCAGCGCGTCGGCCAGGGATTCGAGCGAGTCGGCGGGGAGGCGGCCGAGCCGTCCGGCCAGGGTGCCGAGGGATTCGTCGAGGTCGACTCCGGGCACTTCGATCAGCCCGTCGGTGTAGAGCACCAGGATCGATCCGGGATTCAGCGGTACCTCCGTGATGGGGTACACCGCCTTCCGGTCGACCCCGAGCAGCGGGCCGCCCGCCAGTTCCAGCACCCGGACCCGGCCGTCGGGCTCGCGCAGCAGCGGCTGCGGGTGGCCCGCGCGGGCGAAGACGGCTCGCCGGCCGGGCAGGTCCAGATGGAGGTAGGTACAGCTCGCGAGCAGGTCCGCGCCGAGGTCGATGAGCAGCCGGTTGGTGCTCTCCACGACCTGGCGGGGCGGCTGGCCGACGGCCGTGTAGGCGCGTACGGCGGTACGGATCTGGCCCATGAGTCCGGCGGCGGTGGCGTTGTGCCCCTGGACGTCGCCGATGACGGCGGCGGCCGTGCCGTTCACCGGGATGAGGTCGTAGAAGTCCCCTCCGATGTCCATGCCGTGGGAGCCCGGCAGATAGCGGGCGGCGGCCTCCAGACCGGGCAGGGCGGGCAGGGAGCGCGGCAGCAGGGAGGACTGGAGGCCGTGGGCGAGCCGGAGCTTGGCGTCGTACAGCCGGGCCCGTTCCAGTGCCTGCGCGATGAGCCCGCCGAGGCTGGTGAGCACGGCGCGCTCGTCCGTCGAGAAGCGGTGCTCCCTCGCGTAGCCGAGGACGCAGGCGCCGACGGGCCGCCCGGACGCGATGAGCGGGAGATAGGCCCAGGCGGCCATGCCGTCGGGGGTGGCGAACCGGATGGGGTAGACGCGTTCCAGTTCCAGCCGCGACTCGAAGAACGACGGGACGCCGGTGGCGAGGGCCTGGGCGCCGGGAATCCGGGCGGTCATGGGAGTGCCGTCCCAGCGGTCCACGATCCTGGGGTCGCGATAGCCGCGCTGTCCGAGCACGCGGAGGCGGTTGTTCTCGGCCGCCAGCATCACCAGCGCCTCGCTGCCGAGCGTGGGCATGATCTCGTCCGCGACCGTCTCGATCACGTCCGAGACGCCGACGGCCTTGGTGAGCGCGCTCGCCAGGCTCAGGATGTGGGAGATCGTCACCAGACCGCCCGACCGCCCCGGCGGGGTGTCGGGGAGGGCGCCGCCCGCAGCGGTCCCGGCCGGGACGATGTGCACGCTGATGCCGTTCCGGCTGGGGTACAGCCGGAAGGCGAGCCAGCTCCGCGGGGGCCGCAGGGCGATGAACGAGGCGGGTTGCTGGCTGAGCATCGCCGCGCGGTAGCGGTCCTCGTACACGGGGTCGTTCAGCCAGCCGACCGCACGCCACAGCTGCTTCCCGGTCAGCCGGGTGGCGGGAAGGCCGAGGAGGTCCCCGGTGGCGGGGCTGGCGTAGGTGACGCGGCCCTCCACATCGAGGGCGCACATGCCCTCCGGGATCCGCGCGAGCATCCGGGCCGCCTCGATCGCGCTGCTGGTCCGGGCCAGTCCCATGGACTCCGCCTCGATCACCCCCGGGTCGGGCAGGACCGGCTGCCCGGCCTCCGCCGCCCGTTCCAGGCGGAGCGCCAGCCGCTCGCAGGCCGTCGTCAGATGGGCGCGTTCCGCGTCGGAGAGCCCGTTCGGATGCGAGCCCGGCCAGGTGAGGTACACGGCTCCGTACGCCGTGTCGCCGTGTGTGATCGGCAGCGCGGCCAGACAGTACGGATAGGGCAGGACGACGGCGATCCTCGGGTAGCGCCGGCCCATCTCCTCCTCGCCGGAGATCCAGATGAGCCGCCGCTCCCGGAGGGCGTCGGCGACCGGCATGGGGGCGGTGACGGGGACGCGTTCCCAGGGCGCGGAGAACGACCGGGGCAGCCCGGCCTTGGCCACCATCTCCAGGACCCGGCCGTCGCGGGGAAGCAGGTACAGGGCCCCCGAGTGTGCCTGGACGCCCTCCATCATCCCGGCCAGCACGAGCGACAGGAGCGGCCGCGGGCCGTCGCCGCCCGCGTCGGAGGCGACGGGCCGGGGCGCGCGCGGACCGCCCACGGGGAACCACCTCCTCCGTGACCCTCATGACCAGGCTGCCCGCAGTCGATGTTTCCCGCGAGGCGAGGTCCCGGGGGCGGGCGCGGGTGGCTCCCGGGCGGCCGCGCCCGCCCGCCCGGACCACGGCCGCCGGTCCGGGCGGGTACTCCCCGTGCGGCGTCGGGAGGCGTCCGGCGCGCGTCTGGTCGGCCGGCGCCCCGCGGCGGGGGCGCACCGGCCCGTCCGGTGTCACGCCGCCTGCCCGCGCCCGGATGCGGGGGCGAAAGGCCCTGGGGCAGGGCGGAGGGCCGGGGCGGCCCACGGCGGTGTACGGCTCCGGGCGCATGGGGTGCGGCCCCGGGGCATCACGTCACCGCCCCGGGCAGCCCGGGCCCGTGCGCCACCCCGTCCCCGCGCGCTCGCAGCGGGGGCGGGGGTGCACGGGCGGGTCAGTGCTCGCGCAGGACCTCGCGCAGGCGGACGGCGAACTTCTCGGGGCCGTCGGCGAACCCGGTGTGGTCGCCGGGGAACAGCGTGGGCTCGATCCCGAGTTCCGCGGCGAGAGCCCTCGACGTACGGTCGCAGCTCTGGCCCGCCGAGTCCTCGCCGATGCCGACCACCACACGGGTGGGCGCCGAGCGGAGCGCGGAGACGTCGGGCACCCAGCGGACGGTCGCCCGCATCTCGTGCGCGAACCAGAAGCGCTCGTCCGCGACCACCTGAGGATCACGCTCCCCGCCGAACATGTGCTCGACCGCACCGTCCGGCAGCTCGATACCGGCCTGGGCGAAGAACATCCGCCAGGCCCCCAGCACATCACCGGCGAGATAGGTGGCGATCAAGTCGTCGGTCTGGGCGCGGACCTGCTCGCGGTCGTCGAGCAGTTCGTCGAGCGGGGGCTCGTGGGCGATGACGGTGCGCACCTGCTCGGGGTGCGCCTCCACCAGGGCGAGCGCGCTGACCGCGCCGCCGCTGGAGCCCAGGACCACGGCCGGGCCCGCGTCCAGGTGGGCGATGAGCCGGGAGAGGTCGTCGGCGCGCATCGCGGGCGTCGAGTCGCCGTCCGGGTCGTCGACCGAGCTGCGGTTGATGCCCCGGGGGTCGGTGGTGAGAACGGTGTGGTCGGCGGCGAGCAGATCGGCGAGCGGTGCGAAGGCGACGGCGTCCATCGGGGCGCCGACCAGCACCACGAGGGGGCCCGCGCCACGCACCTCGTAGTGCAGGCGCGCTCCCGGGACCTCCAGGGTGCGGGTGTCGACGGGGACGGTCGGGGCGGGGGCCATGGATCCTCCTGAGCTGGGTGGTGCCGCTTGGAGCGCGGCCGGTGCGAGGGCGGGTGCCTTCCCGCCTCTCACCCCTGCGTCGAACGGGACGGGGCCCGATCGACATCCCGCCCGGATTTTTTCCGGGAGTTTTTTCCCGGCCGCCTCACGGCGTTTCCGGCCTCCCTCAGCCGGCCGGTCGGCCACCGGGTCCGTACGTCTGCCACCGGTCCGTACAGCGGATGCCGGGTCCCTACAGCGGTTGCCGGGTTCGTACGTCTGCCACCGGTCCCTACAGCGGGTGCCCGCCCGTCAGCGGGCCGCTCTCGTGGTGCCGGCCGGGATCCTCCGCTCCGCGGCCACCCGGATCTCCGCCCGCTCGGTGCGGTCCGCCACCGTGACCGCGAGGGTGACGGTGCCCGTGCGCCAGGCCGTCAGGCGGCCCGTCGCCGGGTCGAAGGCGGCGGTGTACCGGTGGCGTGCGGCACCCGCGGACCGGGGGTCGCCCAGATACAGATTCGGCGAGCCCGTCCAGTCCACGCTCATCGGGTGGGCCGCCGGGATGTGCCGCGCGCCCTGGGTGACGGTCGCGCGGACCGTCCCGGATTCGCCGGGGCGCACCAGCGGTGGCGCGTCGAGGGTGAGCCCGTCGGTGTGGGCGCGGGTCTGGGCCGAGAGCCACTCCGGTCCGGCGCCCGGGCCCCGGTGGGAGGGGTCCGGGACGTCCACGCCGATGAGGGACCAGCCGGTGAAGCCGCCCCGGTCCACCGGGCCCGCCGGGGTCTTCCCGGAGTTGCCGTTGATCAGATGGGGGACGTCGTCGACGCGCCCGGCGTGGAAGACACCCGCATGGCCCGCGATGAGGGCGGCGCCCTTGCCCGTCGTACGGCGGAACTCCGCGAGCCACTCCTCGATCAGCGCCGCCTCCTTCCGGTCGGTGAGCCCGCTGCCCCCGAGGGACGCGGGGTCGCGCGGCGGCACGTGTTCGACGACGATCACGGAGCGGACGCCCGGCTCGCGCGCGGCCGCATCGAGCCCGGCGCGCAGATTCGCGATCTGGGCGAGGCCGCCGCCGCGCAGCGAGAGGGACGAGGTGTCCAGGGTCATGAACCGGGTGCCGCGATGGTCGAACGTACGGGAAGCGGGACCGAACTCGGCCGTGAACCGGTCGATCCCGCCGCCCATGACCTCATGGTTTCCGGGCACGTAGTACCAGGGCAGCGCGTTGCCCAGCTCCTCGGTGAGCACGCGGCGCGCGAACGCGAGGTCGGCCGGTGAGCCCTCGTCGACGAGATCGCCGTTCACGACGAGGAAGTCCGGTGCCGCCGCCCTGATCTCGCGCAGCGTCCGCCGCGCCTGCCGGACGATCACGCCGTCGGGGTCGCGGGCGACGAACTGCGCGTCGGACATCACGGCGAACCGCCAGTCCCTGTCCCGGGTGCCCGCCGCCGTGTCGATGAGCGGATCGGGCGCGGGGCGCTCCTCGGGCAGATCGACGGTGGGCGGCACCTGGGCGTCGAGGGCGTCGATCACGACGCGGCCCGTGTACTGTTCGGCCGCCGCGGTCTCGGCGAGATAGAACCGGTGCACCGAGACCGGGGTGGCGGCCCCCGGCGGCACGGTGAATCTCACCTGCCGCCACCCGTGCCAGGTGATGTACGGCCCCCGCAGCAGTTGGTCGGCGCCGGACGCGTCCTTGAGGTGGAGGGTGGGCCAGGCACCCTTGCCGTCGCCGTTGATCCGGAGGGTGAACGACTGGGGGCGGCCGGGCAGGGCGATCGGCCGGGGCGGGGTGGCGTACACGGCGCGGGTCGCGGTCGACCGGGTGAAGTCGTAGGCGATCTCCAGGCCGGTGCCGCTGTGTCCGGCGGGCGTCGCCGCGAGGGAGCCTCCGGCGCGCGCATGGCCGAAGGTCCAGGATCCGGCGTCGTCGAAGTCGGCGAGCGGCGTTTCGGTGAGGCCGGCTCCGACGCCGAGGGTGGTGGTGACTCCCGCGGCGGTCGCCGTGATCCGGCCGGCTCCCGAGGCCGTACGGGAGGTGACGGTGAAGGAGCCCGAGCCGTCGTCGCGGACGCCGAGGAGCGCCGGGTCGTAGCTGAGGCGGACGTCCGCGGGTTCGACGGGCGCGCTGTTGCCCCGGGCGTCGAAGCCGACGATGCCGAAGGTGCCGGTGGCCCCGGCACCGGCGAGTCCGATGCGCCGGGTGGTGGGTTCGATCCGGGTGAGGGTGCCGAGGACGGTCATACCGATGCCGCCCCGGGCGGCGCCCTGTTCGGCGCGGACGGTGGTGGTGCCCGTGCGGACGCCCCGGAACACTCCCTGCCGGTCGGTGGTGCCGACCGAGGGAACGGTGGTCCGCCAGGCGGGGGTTCCGGCGGCGGGGCCGTACGTCTCGTCGTATCCGGCCGCGGTCAGCGCGCGGGTCAGCCCGGGGAAGACCCGTTCGGGGTGCCCGCCCCGGACGGGGGAGGCGGTGGGCGCGGCGGACGCGGGGGTGCGGGTCGTGACCCGGAATCCGCGCAGTTCGCCGCTGCCGTCGGGCGCGGTGAGCACGAGGCCGTTGGGGACCGGGCGTTCGCTGCCGTCGGAGGGGCTGTTCTCGACCCGGAGCGTGTCACTGCCCACGTCGCGGGCGACCAGGGTGGCGGACCCGCCGCCGTCGAGGTTGAGGGCGTTGTGCACCCCGACCTGACGCATCATCAGACCGAGCCGGGTGAGGGTGACTCCGCCGCTGTCGGCCTGCCGGCCGTCGACGGTGACGATCCGCATGGTGCGTCCGTCGCGGGAGAACCCGACGGCGGTGCGCGGGGCGGCGGTGTTGTTGGGCCGGCCGTCGTGGTTCTGGGGGACGCCGTCGACGACGAGGAGTTCACGGCCGCCGACCGCCGTACGGGGGACGGGCCCGGCATCGGTGCGCGGGCGGAAGGAGAGGGAGACGGGGTCGCCCGGGCGCAGCGCGCCGAGCACGCCGGCCCCCGCCTCCCGTCCGACGAGCACGGTGGTGCCCGCGGGGATCGGCCCGGTGCCGGGCCGCCCGGTGACGGAGACGACCTTCCCGTCGCGTACGGCCGCCTCGGCGGCGGACGTCGCCCGGCCCGTGGTCAGGGCCCGGTCGGCGCTCCCCCACTCCGGGGTGTACGCGCCGATGCCTCCCGGCGGCACCTGGGCGGCGTTGTAGGCGGTGAGCGGGTGGCGTCCGGACGGCAGGGTGAGGGTGCCGTCGAAGAAGAGCCGCAGGATGCGTCCCGCGCCGCCGGGGCCGATGCCGACGGCCCGTTCGGCGCCCGGGGCGGGCGAGTGGGTCATCCCGCCGTTTCCGATGCCGGGGCCGAGCGGGGCGCCGGTCCGGTTGATGTCGAAGAAGTCGGCGTTGATCGCGGCGACGGTACGGCGTCCCGGGCCCGGCCGGTGGCGGGCGGCGAGCCGGCTCACGGTGTCGCGGCCGGTGACCGTGCCGGTGGAGAGGTACCCGGCCTCCGCGCCGCTGCCGTCGAGGTCGACGGTGAGGGTGTCGACACGCAGCCAGGAGGCGGCATGGAGCCGGTCGTAGGAGGTGAGACGGATCCCCGGGGCGACGGGCCGGGTGGTCCGCGCGGTCTCGATGCCGTCGCCCGCGTCCCCGTCCGCCGGTCCGGTGCCGGGGCCCGGTGCCGGGTCCCGGGTGCCGCCGGGCGCACCGGCGGCGGGCGTGCCGCTCGGGGACGGAGCGCTCGCGGGCGGGGGCGCGACCGGGCGCAGTACCTCGGCGGCGGTACGGGGGTGGGGGTCGGGTACCGTCCCGGTGGCAGCCGCCCCCGGGACGCCTCCGGCCGTGAGCGCGGTCAGGGCCGCCATCAGCACAAGGGTCCGTCCCGCTGTGCGTCGGTCCACAACGTCTCCCGGTTCACGGCTGGTCGAGCGGGCGGCGAGCGATGTCCTCGGACAGCGTCGCGGCGACTGTACCGGCGCGCCAGACGATTACCGGAACACCCGGGAGCGCATGTCCGGCCATGATCGTGCGGGCCGTGCCGGGCCGGGGGTGCCGGGGCGGCCCGGCCGTGGGAGGCGGCCGTACTCACCGGGCAGGTGGTGTGGGAGGCGTGCGCGTCCCTCGCGATCGGACTGCTGCTCGTGTACGTCGCCTGCCGGCTCGCCCGGGAGGCCCGCGAACGGCTGATCGGGGAGGCGCTGGACCCCCGGCTGCGTGAGCGTATCGGGGCCTTCCTCGACGCTCAGCCCGAGATCGACAACGTCGCCGCGCTGCTCACCATGCGCCTCGGTCTGGATTCGACCCTGGTGGCGGCACGGATCGATCTCACCCCCGGCCTCGACAGCGAGGAGATCGAGCTGGTGTGCGTACGGATCAAGCGGGGCCTCGCCGAGAGGTGGCCCCAGGCGGACCATGTCTTCCTGGACATCGTCGAGGGCGTTTCTGGTGGATCAGGCTGGGTCGGTGAGCGGGGTCTGGTGCCGTGGATCGCAAGGCGGAGGATGGGGGTACCTCCCGGGCGAAGCTCCGGGGGAGAGCCACTGCGGAGGGGGTACCCCCGTGCCCGCAGGGCACAGGGGGCCATCGGCGACCGACGACAACGCCGGGGGCACCACCCGTGCCCGCAGGCCCACGGGGAGAGACGCGGCACCAGGGCACGCGAGCCCGGCAGGATCCATCAGAACCGCCCCCAGGCTCCGCCCGGCGGCGGGCCGGCGTCAGGAGTCCCCGCCGCCGGGGCCGCGCAGGACGGACGGCTCGTCCGGCTCCGAGGTGTGCCGGGCGCGCGTCCACACCGGCAGCACGAGCCAGCAGAGGAGGAACCAGGCGGCCATGCCGAGCACGAGCCAGAGGGCGAGGGAGTCGGCGAGGACGAGACGCAGGATCAGCAGGAGCGCCGAGGCCATCGTGCACAGCAGCAGGAACATCCCGACCAGCGTGAGCCGGGAGGCCCAGTCGACGGTCTGCGGCTTCAGCCTACGGCCGGTGAGGAGCCGGTGGAACGACACCGGGCCGATGAGGGCGCCGGTGGTCGCCGCGCCCAGGAGCACCGTCGCCGGATAGATGTCCTGGTCGGTTTCCGACGGTGTGGTGAATCGCGGCTGGAAGACCACGGTCAGCAGGAATCCGAAAAGGATCTGCACTCCGGTCTGCACGACCCGCAATTCCTGGAGGAGATCGGACCAGCGAAGGTCGGCTCTTTCCTCTTCCGTTTCCCTTCGGCCGCGGCGGAGATTGCCACCGTTGTCGCTCACCGCATGACCTCCCGATTCCTTCCGGAACTCGTATGGCACCCTTTGTGACAGCCGTCCCCGTACGACACGGCCGGGTGGCGTGCGCCTATGCGGCGTCCTGCATGATTTCTCGGCGCAACCGGTCACAGGAATTGCTGATCAGCCGTGACACATGCATCTGGGAGATTCCGAGGTCTTCCGCGATACGGCTCTGGGTCATATCGCGGAAGAACCTCATGTAGAGGATCTTCCGCTCGCGCTCGGGCAGCTCGCGCAGCCGGGGCTTCACGGCCTCGCGGTCGATGACGATGTCGAGCGCCGGATCGGGGCCGCCGAGGGCGTCCGTCATGGTGCGGCCCTGGTCGCCGCCGAGGATCTCGGCGTCCAGGGAGAGCGTGCGGAAGGAGCCGATGGCCTCCAGGCCCGCCCGGGTCTCCTCCGGCGTCAGCCCCGCCTCGGCGGCGATCTCCTCCTCGGTCGGGGAGCGGCCGGGGAGGGTCCGGCTCAGCTCCTGCTGGGCGGTACGGACGCGATTGCGCTGGTCCTGGACCCGGCGCGGTACATGCAGGTTCCACATATGGTCACGGAAGTGCCGCTTCACCTCGCCCGTGATGGTCGGTACGGCGAAGCTGACGAAGGCGTGGCCCCGGCCCGGGTCGTAACGGTCGACGGCCTTGATGAGACCGAGCGCGGCGACCTGGCAGAGGTCCTCCAGGCTCTCGCCGCGGTTGCGGAACCGGCCGGCGAGGCGCTGGGACATGGGCAGCCAGGCGTTCACCAGCTCCTGCCGCAGGGCGTCGCGCTCGGGCCCGTCGGACAGAGCGGCGAGGCGGGCGAAGGCGGCCCGGGTATCGGGTGCGTCGTCGTGCGAATGCTTCGTGCTCGCATGTGTGCGCATATGCGCGCCACTCCCTCGGCGGTTGCGAACGGATGGTGCGTCCGGGGAACCGCGGATGAGAATTCACCCCTCGTATCGGGGGTGTCCGCACTCCGCGGGTGTGCCTCCGGTCCGAAGCACGTAAAGGGCGCCTGCCCCCGCCTCACGGAGGCAGACACGGGCTTTTCCGCGGCTCGCCGCCGGGCGGGATTCCGGGTCACGGAGAGCGCCGGAAACCGAATACGGGGACTGGGGAGGCCTGTTCCGGGTACCCGTTCTGCCGGAGGTGCAGAATTATGGTTCCGATCCTACTCGTTCTGCTGTTGGCGGTCATTCTCTTCGGCGTCGGATTCGCGGTGAAGGCGCTGTGGTGGATAGCGCTGGCCGTTCTGGTGATCTGGCTGCTGGGGTTCCTGATGAGGAGCACATCGGCGGGCGGCACCAAGTCGCGGTGGTACCGCTGGTAAACGTGTGGAGGCGTGGGGGGGGGGGCCCCCCCGCCCCCCCCCCCCCCCCCCCCCCCCCCCCCCCCCCGGGCCCCCGCCCGCGGCCCCCCCCGCCCCACCCCCCCCCCCCCCGGGGGACCCCCCCCCCCCCCCAAAGAC